>NZ_LT629762.1:4971113-5344727 GCF_900105155.1 Pseudomonas prosekii | reverse complement strand
GAGCTTGCCGGTGACCGTGTCGAGGTCGGATTTGCGCACGTACATGATCGCAGTCGGATCATGCAGCGGCCCGCTTTGACCACCGATGGTGAAGGTTTCGCCGTCCTCCGGATCAGTCACCGTGACCTGCGGAATACTCACCGTCCGCGAGTTGAACACCAGGGTGCCGCCCGCCGGATTCAGCGGCCCACCGACATGTTGGCCGATGCCCGCCGAGTCACCAATCGACAGCCCCAGAGGATTGCTCAGGATGTCGTTGGCCAGCGCCGCCACCACTTCGTAGTTGCGTTGCACAGTAGGCCGCGTGCCGATGCCGTTGGGGTTGGCGCTGATCCGTGGGCAACTGCCATCGAACGCCACGGTGTTGCGCATGCCGGCCGGTTTCGGGTTGTTCGGCAGCGCGAACAGGTCGGCGCGTTGCGCGGTGTAGTTGCGCATCACGCCCCAGATACCGTTCCAGTAACCCTCGATCGAAGCGTCCATCGAGTACAGATAATCACCCGTGGTCGCCGCCGAACTGGATAGCATCGAAACCGGGGCGATGAAGCCCATCTGCTCGGAGATCCCGACCATTTGCGAGGCGCGCCAGCCGGAGTTGGAGCTGTTGCCGTAGCCGGAGCCACTTTGCAGCCATTTCACTCCATGCAAAGTCACGTTGTGCTCTTCTTCGTGACCACCGGCGTGCACCCGCAGCCGCACGTTGTCGCCGGTGTAAGTGCGCAGCATCGGCGTGAACGGATCGCCCGGTTCGGCGCCGCCACGGTTGACGTGCGGCGGGAACAGCGTGGTGCCACCAGTCGGGCCGGTGGCTGCGGTGATCAGGTTCGGCGCCAGGTTCATCGCTGGAATCGCCCGGTCGGTACGGCTTTGCATGGCATACGCGAGGTCGCCGCCGAGGCCGTCAGCCTGCATGCCGCGCTTGCCGTCCGGGCCAACCTTGTTCGGGTCGTACACGCGCAGGGCCAGCGGTTCGTTGCGGTAATTGACCACGAACATGCCTGGGTCATCGACCGAGATCGCCTGTGGGCATGGCCGGGTCGGGCAGCCCGGCATGATCCCGCCGCGCACTTCGACCACCGCTTCGAGCAAGGTGCTGGTGTTGTCACGCACCGGCGGGTTGATCGCGTAGCGGAAGCTGTCGGCGGTCGCCGGGAACGCTTGTGGATTGGGCACGCCATTCGGCCCGGCGCCGACGTACACACCCGCTTCATAGGCGTGCTGGAAGTCGCTGTATTCGAGGAAGAACTCACGGAAGCTGTCGTTCTTGCCGTCGCCATCAAGGTCACCGGTGGATATCACCGCTTGCCACGAAGTCGGCCCGCCGTCCTGCCGTGCGCCGCTGTACAAAGGCTCGCCGGTTTCGGCGTGGAACCAGGTCGAACCGGCCGGTTCAGCCAGCACGGTGGCGTACAGACCAATTTGCTGATGGGTCGATGGGCCTAAGTGGTCGTGAGTGAAAATGGTCCCCAAACCACGGTCGACACCTTTGGCGTTGACCACCGGATCGACAAACCAGCGCTGCATCGCCGTGCGCGCACCGAGCCAGTCGGCGCGGCCGTATTGGCCGAAGAACGGATGCGCCTTGGCTTTCGGACAGGCCGGCGTGCCGTCGCGCGGATCGGTGCCTGCGCACTGGTTGAACTCGCGAATCGCATGGATACGTTCGACCACGGCGCCGGGGGAAAGCACGCCGTCTTCATAGTTCCAGCCGTTGGACGAACCATCGGCGGACACCAGGTCCCATTTCGGCAGGTGAATGTGCTGGCCGATCACGTCGGTCGGCGTGCGCACCTGGTAATCGTCCATCTCATAGGTGGCCGGCACCAGGTTGGTTTGCTGGTATTGCACGCAGTCGAAGGTGTTCATGCGCATCACCAGCGGTTCTGGCGGACGCTGTTTGTTGATCACCGGCCAGGCGTCTTCCCACAGCGCCAGAATGCGCGCCTGCGGGAAGTGGTAACCGACCTTGTTGTACACCGCGTCAAACTGGATATTCGCCGCTTTGTAAACGCGCGGACGGTCAGCGGTGAACGTCGAGGAACCGGTGAAGGACATGCCGTCCACTCGCTCACCGCTGTTGAACTCACCAATGCCGGCGCTGGCGGTCAGGCGTTTTTGCCGATCGTCCATGCACGGTTCGTAGAACGGCGCGCCGGCAATCGGCAAGGCGCCGTTGGTGCGGAAGGCCTTGGCGACAATTTGGTTACCGGGCAGCAAGGCATAGCTCGGATGGTCTTTTTTCGCATGGAACGCCATCGCCGCTTGTTCGACTTCAGTGCCTTCCTCGGGCAGATACAGCGGTTTGGCGCGGGTCACTTCCTTGGAGAAATCCAGCGACGTGGTGATGGTATTGGCCTGCCCGCCGGCAGATACGCCGTCGAGCGAATGCCGGCCCAGTCCGCCGTTCCAGCCACCGGATTGCGCCGGGTCAAGGTTGGCCCATAAGGCATTGCCGCTGGTTTTGAGTGCCTGCGCCGTGGCGGCGTCGAGCATGTCCAGTGGCGGAGTTGGCGGACGTTGGCCGACCGAGGTTTCCATGCCGCCGATCCAGAACGGATAACCGGGGTTTTTCAGGCTGCCGTCGGCATTGCGGTTGGCTTCGCTACGGTCCACCAGGGCCAGCGAGCCAATGCCCTGTGAGGCGCCGGCCTGATGCTCGCTGTCGTCATCATCGTCATCGTCGTCGTCATTTTCGGCGACCAGGGTTTCGCCGACTCTCGGCACGATTGCGACTTTGCCCGGCATTGGCGCCATGGCTTTGCCCGGCAGCGGCACGATGGCCGGAATCGGTGTACCGGCGACGATTTCACCGTCCGGCAAGGCGCGTGCACCGGCAGCCGGTTTACCGCTGCGCAGGGCAAACGGTTCGTTGTGGAAACCGTCGGCGCCTTGCTGCGAAACCTCAAGTTTGGTGCCTTCTTCGAACACGTCGTGCACCCGCCACATGGCCCACATGCCTTGGGCAAAGTGCGGGTAGAAGTGGCAGTGGTAGATCGCATCGCCCGCCACGCGGTTGCGGTTGCCCGAACCACCGTTGGCGATTTCATAGGTATAGCCGGCCCCCGGACCGATGCCCTGCGCGTCGAGGTAATCGGTGTTGTCGTCGTTGGGGTTGAACAGCCATTGGTGGCCGTGCAAGTGGAAGATGTGGTGTTCGTACCCGTTGTGGGTGTTGCGGAATTTGACGAAGTCGCCGATGTAGCTGTGGTTGACGTTGGACGGCTCCGACGGGTACAGCGCCATGGTCGCTTTGACCCCGATCTGATCGGCACGCGGGGTTTCACCGGGACGAATGTTTTCCAGGCCGACGTTGGCCGGCACGTCGACCAGCATCGCGACGTCGCCGACGGTGTGCGAGCTGAGGAAGAATTCTTCGTAGGCACACGACAGGCAATCGTGCATCGGCCCAACGCCCAAGCGGTTGGCCAACACCTCGGCGCCCATGCCGCCAGCGCCGTAGTTGATCATGAACGAGTCGCGAGTCGGCTCCAGCACGTGGGCCATCACCGGGTCGGCGAAGTACGCCGGGAAGGCCTGGGTCACGGCGGTTTCGTCCTGGAATTGCGCGGCGAAATCGCGGAACGGTTCCAGCCGATTAGGCAGCGCCGGATTGCGTTTGCCCATCGATTCCAGCGGATAGGTCGAGGCCGGGAAACTGCCATCGGCGTTGCTGCCCATGACAATCGCATCGCTTTCGCTGGAGATGATTTCGCTGCCATCGACCATGTTGATGATCGGCGTGCCGGCCTTGCCTTCACGCACCCACGGCTCGCGCTGCGGGTAACGCGCCTGATAATCGACGATTGGTTGGCCGGTCGGCGTGCGGCCGCTGCTGGCCAGGCGCATTTCTTCTTCAGTCAGGGTGTTGCGGTAGGTGCGGCCGCCCTTAGGCACCACCACCACTTGGGCAAACAGGCCATTGGCGTTGTTGCCTGCGGCACCTTCACCGCCGAACGTTGCGCCGCGACTGCTGACATCGAACGCGCCTTCGCGCTCGGCGTACAGGGTGTACGAGCGAGTCGCGCCGGGGGCGAGCAGGGTATTGGCATTGCGCCCGGTGTAGGAGGCGATGTCATCGATGCTGTTGACCGCTTGCAGACCGTTGACTTGGAAACCGACGTGACGGTCGGCCACTTGTTCATCGACCTTGAAATCCTCAGCGTTGCCGTTGCCGCCGCCCTCGTTTTCGTTCTCGACTTCACCCTCTTCTTCACCCTCGTCGTCATCGTCGAAGTGTTTGTTCGGGTTGGCCTGATACGCCAGCAGGTTCTGCAGGTTGATGGTCAGGCAGTCACCGGCGGCGACACGTAGCACCAGCGGCCGGGGGCGCTTGTCGGGACGCAGTGAGACTTTGCCCGGCACCGCCGAACCGCCCTGGGCCAGCGAACGGTCATGGTCATCGACCACGTCGCGGCGCAAGGCGAACATCATGCCGTTGGCATTCTGCGCGCCGAGGCGGTTGAACATCAGCGGCTGATCGAACGCCACGACGTTGGCCACCAGATTGCGCTCGCAACGCGCCGCCGCCTCGGCCAGTTCGATGCCGAGCACCGCCCCCAGCAACAGCAGCATTTTGAACAAGGACGAAGCTTGGAATGTGCCGCTCATGATCACGGGCCTCGCTGAGGGTGCTCACAGGAATAATTCTCGACAAAAGCGCTGGAGCAATCCGCATGCCATAAATAATTGTTCTAGTTTTCAATGCGTTGAAACATTCAGTTAATCATTCGGGGCAAATAACCCACCCCCATTCCCCATTTCGCCGCCACTTTTGGCGTTGTCGCCCGGCATGGCGCTGGGCATGCCGCACGACCTGTAGCAACTGCCGAGCTTTAGCGAGGCTGCGTCCGACGGCGCAGCCGTCGCAAACGCTGTGCACGCAATCTCCCAGGTTCACCGCGTTAACCGATCTCGCGACGGCTACGCCGCCGAACGCAGCCTCGCCGGGGCTTGGCAGCTGCTACACGGGTTTGGCGCAGTCGCTGGACTTGTCGCACTGCCTGTAGCAGCTGCCGAGCTTTAGCGAGGCTGCGTCCGACGGCGCAGCTGTCGCAAACGCTGTGCACGCAACCTTCCAGATTCACCGCGTTAACCGATCTCACGACGGCTGCGCCGCCGAACGCAGCCTCGCCGGGGCTTGGCAGCTGCTACACGGGTTTGGCGCTGTCGCTGGACTTGGCGCACACCTGTAGCAGCTGCCGAGCTATAGCGAGGCTGCGTCCGACGGCGCAGCCGTCGCAGATGCTGTGCACGCAATCTCCCAGATTCACCGCGTTGGTCATTCTCACGACGGCTGCGCCGCCGAACGCAGCCTCGCCGGGGCTTGGCAGCTGCTACACGGGTTTGGCGCTGTCGCTGGACTTGGCGCACGCCTGTAGCAGCTGCCGAGCTTTAGCGAGGCTGCGTCCGACGGCGCAGCGGTCGCAAACGCTGTGCACGCAATCTTCCAGGTTCACCGCGTTGGTCGTTCTCACGACGGCTGCGCCGCCGAACGCAGCCTCGCCGGGGCTTGGCAGCTGCTACACGGGTTTTGGCGCTGTCGCTGGACTTGTCGCACGGCCTGTAGCAGCTGCCGAGCTTTAGCGAGGCTGCGTCCGGCGGCGCAGCCGTCGCAGATGCTGTGCACGCAATCTCCCAGATTCACCGCGTTGGTCATTCTCACGACGGCTGCGCCGCCGAACGCAGCCTCGCCGGGGCTTGGCAGCTGCTACACGGGTTTGGCGCTGTCGCTGGACTTGGCGCACGCCTGTAGCAGCTGCCGAGCTTTAGCGAGGCTGCGTCCGACGGCGCAGCGGTGGGGGGTGGTTTTCCCCATTGTTGGGGTAACGCGGCGGTTACAGCGGTGCGTCCATTGCCAGGCCCTGCAAACGCCGGTATTGGCGTAGGACGCTGGGCACATAACGCTGGGTTTCGGCGAACGGCGGGATCACCCCGCCACGGCTGAGCACCGCTTGCGGCCCGGCGTTGTAAGCGGCCACGGCGAGGCTGATGTCGTTGTCGAACAGGGTCAGCAAACGCTTGAGATAACGCGCGCCGCCCTGGATGTTGGCCTTGGGGTCGTAGACGTCGGTGACGCCCAGCTCGCGCGCGGTGTCGGGCATCAATTGCATCAAGCCGCCGGCACCTTTGGCCGAGGTCGCGTCGGCGTTGTAACTGGACTCGGCCTGAATCACCGCGTGCAACAGCGCCGCCGGCAATTGATTGGCCGTTGCCGCCGCCGACACCAGTTCGGCATAGGGCTGGCGGGCGATCATTTGTGGTTGCTGATCCATGCTCAGCCGGGGCGCGTCGGGCTCCTGAATCACCCGTTCATAGTGGCGTCCGGGGCGGTGGACATTGGACAAGACGTAGCTGCCCTTGGCGTCCACCGAAACAAACACATCGGCCTCGGCGACGCCGGTCAGCAGCAGCGCGCCGAGCAATCCTGCAGTGAGTGCTTTCATATTTCATGCCTCCCCTGGCCGGCCCCGAAAAACGGGGCTTATGCCCCAATGGCCGGTAGTCAATCAGCCATACGCAAGCACTGTGCCGTCGCCGCCAAGCCGCGGATTACGGGCGCTGGCGCGCAATCACCAAGCCTGAGCATGGCAATTGCATAAGCCTTGGCAGCGACCCTGCTGCCCACTGGATGAGGTCATCATGAATCAGCGTCCGTGCTCCGCCCCGCACTCGCAACGCGGGTTTACCCTGCTCGAATTATTGGTAGTGCTGGTGGTGCTCGGGCTGTTGGCCGGCATCGTCGCGCCGAAGTATTTCGCCCAACTCGGGCGCTCGGAAGTGAAGGTCGCCAAGGCGCAAATCGAAGGCCTGAGCAAAGCGCTCGATCTGTATCGACTGGAGGTCGGCCATTACCCGTCCACCGAGCAGGGTTTGCAGGCGCTGGTGATTGCGCCGAGCGATGAAACCCGCTGGACCGGCCCGTACTTGCAGAAAAAACTGCCGCAAGACCCGTGGGGGCGCAACTACGCCTACCGCTACCCCGGCGAAAACGGCGAGTACGATTTACTGTCGATGGGCAAGGACGGCCAGCCCGGCGGTGAAGGCGAAAACGCTGAAGTCACTAACTGGCAATGACCGGAGCGACGCCCATGCGTTTTCATCTCAAAGCTGTCGGCAAGGCCGGTGTGGTCTCGATGTCGGTCGAAGCCCCGGGCCACAGCGAAGCCCGACGCATCGCCGAGGATCAGGGTTTGCGCGTGCTCAGCCTGCACGCCGAACGCCATTGGCGAGCGTTGCGTTTGCGTAAGCGCGAGACCTTTAACCTGGTGCTGTTCAGCCAGGAACTGACGACCCTGCTGAACGCCGGGCTGCCGTTGATTGACGCGCTGGAAAGCCTCGCGGAAAAAGAAACCGCGCCCCAGGCGCGCAAAACCCTCAGCGAACTGGTGCGTTTGCTGTACGAAGGCAAATCGTTTTCCCAGGCCCTCGGCCAGTTGTCGGCGGTGTTCCCGCCGCTCTACGTGGCGCTGGTGCAATCGAGCGAAAAGACCGGCGCGGTCGGCGATGCGCTGGGCCGTTACGTCAGCTATCGGCAACGCATGGACGAGGTTCGGCAGAAGATCGTCAGCGCCTCGATTTACCCGATGTTGCTGCTGATCGTCGGCAGCTGCGTGGTGCTGTTTTTGATGGGTTACGTGGTGCCGCGCTTCAGCCTGGTGTTCGAAGGTTTGGGGTCGAACCTGCCATGGCTGTCACAGATTCTCATGAGCAGCGGCATGTTTCTGCACGCGCATCAGGCGCAATTCTTTGGCGGCTTGGCGGCTATCGTCGTCGCCCTCGCCTTCCTCCAGCGCCAACCGGCGTTCCGCCGAGGCGTCGACCGGCTGATCGAAAAACTCCCGGCGGTGCATCAACGCATCTTCATGTACGAACTGGCGCGGTTTTACCGCTCGCTGGGCATTCTGCTGCAGGGCGGGATTCCGCTGGTGACGGCGATGGGCATGGTTCGCGGTTTGCTCACCGTCGCCTCGCGCACTCGGCTTGATCAGGCTTGCGAGCGGGTGCGCGAGGGGCAGTCGTTGTCGGCGGCGCTGGAACTCAATCACCTGGTGACGCCGGTGTCCCTGCGCCTGCTGCGCGCCGGCGAACAGTCCGGCAACCTCGGACAAATGATGGAACGCAGCGCCGACTTCTACGACGAAGAAATCAGCCGCTGGATCGAGTGGTTCGTGCGCTTGTTCGAGCCGCTGCTGATGACCTTCATCGGCCTGCTGATCGGCGTCATCGTCATCCTGATGTACATCCCGATATTCGAACTGGCCTCCAGCATCCATTGACCACCACAACCCCCTGATTCACCCAAGCCCTGTAGGAGCTGAGCTTGCTCGCGATGGCGGTGTGTCATCCGGCGAATGTGTTGATTGATCCGGCGCCTTCGCGAGCAAGCTCAGCTCCTACAGGTTTTGCGCCCGGCACTAACCTCGTATTCACAGCAAATCCCTGTGGGAGTGAGCTTGCTCGCGATGGCGGTGCATCAGTCACATCTGCATCACCTGACCCACCGCTTCGCGAGCAAGCTCGGCTCCTACAGGTTTTGCGTCCGGCACAAACCTCGCTCCCACAGGGGAATGTGCCTGGCTCTACAGCACGCCCTGAGTCTGATCCAGCCGCTCACGCAAAAACTCGATAAACGCCTGCACCGGCCGCGAGCCCTGGCGGTGCTGCGGGTATACCGCGGATAACGTCAGCGGTTCGGGGCTGAAGTCTTCCAGCACTGGCACCAGTCGCCCCTCCTTCAATGCCGCGCCGACGATGAACGTTGGCAGGTACGTGACGCCCATTCCGGCCACCGCCGCATCCCTCAGCACATCGCCATTGTTGACCCGCATGCGTCCGGTGACGTTGACGGTCAGGGGTTTGCCCGGCCCATCAAAACGCCATTGCACCTGACGGCCGTGGCCGTAGGGCAGGCAGTCGTGGTTGAGCGGGTCTTCGGGTTTGCTCGGCGTGCCGCGTTCGGCGAGGTAGTCGGGGCTGGCGCAGTACACGCGTTTGATCGAGGCGATACGCCGGGCGATCAGGGTCGAGTCTTCCAGCACGCCGATGCGCAACGCCAAATCGTAGCCCTCGCCGAGCAAATCCACCGGGCGGTCGCTGAGGTCGACTTCGACGGTGACGTCGCGATAACGCTGCAGAAACACCGGCAGCAAACACCCCAAATGCGCCAGTGCAAACGACAGCGGCGCGCTGAGGCGAATCGTGCCGCGTGGCTCGGTGGTTTGCCCGGCGATGCCCTGCTCCACCTGCTCGACTTCACCGAGCAGGCGCAACGCCGATTCGTAGTAGCTCTGGCCCAGCGGAGTGACGTCGAGGCGCCGGGTCGAGCGATTGAGCAAGCGCACGCCGAGGCGTTCTTCAAGTTGCATCAACCGGCGGCTGACGAATTGCTTGGACAAGCCCAGTTGGTCCGCCGCCGCAGTGAAACTGCCGGAGTCCATGACTTGGCAAAAAATACGCATATCTTCGAACGGGTTCATTGTCACGCCTTGGTTGACAGTCAAACACTTTATAGCTGCTTTTTCCCTTTCTGGCACCCGCTTAATCTGTGTCCACGGTGTTGCTGAGGCCTGAAAGCCAGCGCCAGCAGCAACCTGACCCTCAGGTAGACAATCTCAAACGACTAAAAAGGATTTACCCATGAACCTCGTCAAAAAGACCCTCGCCGCCTCCTTTCTCGCCCTCTCCATCGGCAACGCCTTCGCCGCTGGCAGCCCGGGTGTCGAGCACAACACCCAGGCATTCCTCGAAGCGCTCGCGGCGGGCGGAGGCAAACCGCTGGAGCAACTGAGCCCGAAAGACGCCCGTGCCGTGCTGAGCGGTGCGCAGAACTCGGTGAAAGTCGATCTGTCAGGCGTTGAAGTCAGCGAGCGTTCGATCAAGGTCGGCGAGCAAAACGTCAACCTGACCATCGTCCGTCCGGCCAAAGTCAAAGGTCAGCTGCCGGTGTTCATGTTCTTCCACGGTGGCGGCTGGGTGCTGGGCGACTACCCGACTCACGAACGCTTGATTCGTGACCTGGTGGTGGGCTCTGGCGCCGTCGCGGTGTACGTCGATTACACGCCGTCGCCGGAAGCGCAGTACCCGACCGCGATCAACCAGGCCTATGCCGCCACCCGCTGGGTTGCCGAGCATGGCAAGGAAATCGGCGTCGATGGCCAACGCCTCGCGGTGGCCGGTAACAGCGTCGGCGGCAACATGGCAGCGGTCGTTGCGTTGATGGCCAAGGAGCAGAAAACCCCGGCACTGCGCTTCCAGCTGCTGATGTGGCCGGTGACCAACGCGCAGTTCGATAGCGCTTCGTACCAGCAATTCGCCGAAGGTCATTTCCTCACCAAAGGCATGATGAATTGGTTCTGGGACAGCTACACCAAAGACCCCGCTCAGCGTGCGCAGATCCATGCCTCGCCGCTGCAAGCGAGTGCCGAACAGCTCAAAGGCTTGCCGGCGGCGCTGGTGCAAACCGCCGAGTTCGACGTGCTGCGTGATGAAGGCGAAGCCTATGCCCGTCATTTGGATGCGGCGGGTGTGCCGGTGACGGCGGTGCGTTACAACGGGATGATTCACGACTTTGGTTTGCTCAACCCGCTGAGTCAGATCCCGGAAGTGCAAGCGGCCGTGCGCCAGGCAGCGCTGGAACTGAAGACGCATCTGAACTGAGGCCAGCGACCTTGCCACATTAAGCGATGTGGCGAGGTTTCTTGCCCGCCAATTCTTGTGGCGAGGGGGCTTGCCCCCGTTCGAGTGCGTAGCACTGGCAGGATTTCAGCATCGCTGGATATTTTTGGGGCCGCTTCGCAGCCCAACGGGGGCAAGCCCCCTCGCCACAGGCAAGCCCCCTCGCCACAGATCATCAGGCACAAAACCGCATCAAGCCGCCTTCCGGAGTTCCCGCCATGTCCCTCGTCTACGACCATCCGCTGTCCTGGAGTGCCCTGTTGCTGGTGATCGACGCCCTGCTCTGGCAGCTCGCGCCGTTCAAGCATCGCGTCACGCGCATCGGTCTGCGCCTGGCGCTGTTTGTGCTCTTCAGCGCGGTGATCATCAACGCCGGGGTCAGCCCCCTGCAGTCACCGCTGTTCGCCGACGACCGCGTGGCGCAACTCGGCGCCACGGCATTGGGGATTGTCTGGTGGCTGTACGCCGCGCGGGTGCTCACCGAAGTCATCGGTCTGCTGCTGATGCGCCGCATCGGTCACAGCGGCCGGTTGCTGCAGGATGTCATCGGCGCGCTGGTGTTTCTGATCGCCATCGTCGCGGCCGCCGGGTATGTGCTGGAACTGCCGGTCAAAGGTTTGCTGGCGACTTCCGGGGTGGTCGCCATCGTGGTCGGTCTGGCGCTGCAAAGCACCTTGAGCGACGTGTTTTCCGGGATCGTGCTCAACACCACCAAGCCGTATCAGGTGGACGACTTTGTCGCAATCGACGGCGTCGAAGGCAAGGTGCTCGACATCGACTGGCGCGCCACTCATTTGCTGACCAGCGCCGGGACCATGGCGGTGGTGCCGAACTCAGTGGCGGCGAAAGCCAAGATCGTCAACCTGAGCCGACCGAACAACATGCACGGCGTGTCGATCAGCATTCACGTGCCCAACCATATTCGTCCGCGCCGAGTGCTCGATGCGCTGGATCGCACGCTGCAGGGCAGCAGCACGTTGTTGCTCAATCCGGCACCGAAAGCGGTGCTGAAAGAGGCCGGCGAAACCATGTCCGAGTACGTCGCCAGCGGCTTTATTGCCGAGTTGGGAAAAAAATCCGAAGTGCGCAATCAACTGTTCGATCTGGCGCATCGGCATCTGGAAGCGGCGGGTATTTCCCGGCAACTGGACGGCGTGATCGAGCCTTCGACCCGCGCTCGGGCATTGCTTGATGAGGTGAAGATCTTCCGTTCGCTCAGCGAGGATGAACGCGACCGCTTGGCGCAATCGATGGTTGCGCAGCAGTACAGCGCTGGCCAGGTGGTGCTGGAGCTTGATGAGGTGCCGGACAGTCTGTTCGTCATCGCCACCGGCGTGGTCAGCGCGACCGTACCTGATGGCGTCGGCCAAACCGAGGCTGGGCGCATGGGCCCGAGCGAGGTCATGGGCGAACAGAGCATCCTCACCGACACGCCGTCCCAGGCCTGCTTCACTGCGCTGACGTCGTGCATCATTTACCGCATCGACAAATCCCTGACCCGCGATTGCATGGCGCAACGCAATGAAGTCGGACGCGCGTTGAACAAGTTGCAAGCCGTGCGCCAGCAGAACAGCCGATTGGCGTTGATGACGGCACCGGTGCCGGTCAAGAAAGGAGGGTTTCTGGGGTGGCTGCAAAACCGCTGATCCACCACGCTTTTATGGGTGGAGTGGCTTTTGTGGGTGGCGTGGCTTTTGTGGCGAGGGGGCTTGCCCCCGTTGGAGCGCGAAGCGGTCCCCGCAATGGAGAGTGCTGCGCACTCTAACGGGGGCAAGCCCCCTCGCCACACAGACCGCGCTTGCCTCAAACCGTAAGCAAAAAAATACCCGCGCAATGGCGGGCATTTTTTACGGTGTGGCTTATTTGGCAGTCAGCGCCGAGTAGCTGTTCATCAGGTTGCGATAGTTCGGGATGCGCGGCGACAGCAGGTTGGCCAGGCCTTCCATGTCGTTGCGCCAGTCAACTTGCAGCTCGCAAGCCACCGAGAACCAGTTCACCAGTTGCGCGCCGGCGGCAGTCATGCGCGCCCAGGCGGCTTGCTGCACGGTTTCGTTGAAAGTGCCCGAAGCGTCGGTCACGACGAACACTTCAAAACCTTCCGCCAGCGCCGACAGGGTCGGGAACGTCACGCAGACGTCCGTCACCACACCGGCGATGATCAGTTGCTTGCGGCCAGTGGCTTTTACCGCTTTGACGAAGTCTTCGTTGTCCCAGGCATTGATCTGGCCTGGACGCGGGATGTACGGCGCGTCCGGGAACAGTTCCTTGAGCTCCGGCACCATCGGGCCGTTCGGGCCGCTTTCGAAACTGGTGGTGAGGATGGTCGGCAGTTTGAAGAACTTGGCCAGGTCCGCGAGGGCCAGCACGTTGTTCTTGAACTCGTTCGGCGAGAAATCCTGGACCAGCGAAATCAGGCCAGTCTGGTGGTCGACCAGCAATACAACCGCGTCATCTTTGTTCAGACGTTTGTAAGGAACGTTGCTCATGTGAAACCCCTCGTTAGTGGATGGTGCTTAAGGCGCCGGCACCCGGCCGGCGCTTTGTTTGATCATCAGAAAGCAAAGCACGAGCAGCCGAAAGCGCCCCAGAAACCGGCGAAATCGCTGACCGGCGCATTCGACAGACGCGCCTTTTCGTGGCTGTGGGAGTGCACGCCACACGGCCCGCTGCAATGGTGAACCTGTGCCTGCATCGGCGATGTCGGGCGCCAGTGGCCGGGGACTTTCACCACCGGCGACCAGTCCGGCAGCACCGGCACACTGGCCGGGCCGAGTTTTTCGAAGTCGCCGGCGGCGTACACCACTTTGCCGCCGACCACGGTCAACACCGACTCGATCCACTTGATCGCTTCTTCATCGACGCTGAAAAAATCGGCGCTGAGTGCCGCAACGTCCGCCAGTTGCCCGACCTTGATCTGGCCTTTTTTGCCCTGCTCGGACGAGAACCAGGCGCTGCCGTGCGTGAACAATTCCAGCGCGGTCAACCGTGGCAAACCTTCGGCGTGCAGCTCGAGACCGCCGACGGTGCGGCCGCTGACCATCCAGTACAGCGAGGTCCAAGGATTGTAGCTGGACACCCGCGTGGCGTCGGTGCCGGCGCCGACCGGTACCCCTTCGGCCAACATGCGCTTGATCGGCGGCGTCGCTTCGGCGGCTTTGGCGCCGTAACGCTCGACGAAATATTCGCCCTGGAACGCCATCCGGTCCTGAATCGCAATGCCGCCGCCCAGCGCCCGCACCCGCTCAATGTTCTGCGGCGTGATGGTTTCGGCGTGGTCGAAGAACCACGGCAAACCGTTGAACGGAATGTCGCGATTGACCTTCTCGAACACGTCGAGCATGCGGCTGATGGATTCGTTGTACGTGGCGTGCAAACGGAACGGCCAGCGCTGTTCAACCAAGTGGCGAACCACCGGTTCCAGCTCGTCTTCCATGGTTTGCGGCAGGTCCGGGCGAGGTTCGAGGAAGTCTTCGAAATCGGCTGCGGAGAACACCAGCATTTCCCCGGCGCCGTTGTGCCGCAGGTAGTCGTCGCCCTGGTGCAGGGTCACGCTCGACGTCCAGTTCTTGAAGTCGGTGAGTTCTTCCTTGGGCTTCTGGGTGAACAGGTTGTAAGCAATGCGCACGGTCAATTGGTCATCTTTTGCCAACTGTTCGATGACTTGGTAATCGTCCGGATAATTCTGGAAACCGCCGCCGGCATCGATGGCGCTGGTCAGACCGAGGCGATTGAGTTCGCGCATGAATTGGCGGGTCGAGTTGACCTGATATTCCAGCGGCAACGTCGGCCCTTTGGCCAGCGTCGAGTAAAGGATCATCGCGTTCGGCCGCGCCACCAGCATGCCGCTCGGCTCGCCGTTGGCGTCACGAACGATCTCGCCACCCGGCGGGTTCGGCGTGTTGCGCGTGTAACCGGCGACCCGCAACGCCGCGCGATTGAGCAACGCACGATCGTACAAATGCAGGACGAACACCGGCGTATCCGGGGCTGCCTGGTTGAGTTCTTCGAGGGTTGGCATGCGTTTTTCGGCGAACTGGAATTCGTTCCAGCCACCGACCACGCGCACCCATTGCGGGGTCGGCGTGCGGTCGGCCTGATCCTTGAGCATGCGCAAGGCATCGGCCAGCGACGGCACGCCTTCCCAGCGCAATTCGAGGTTGTAATTGAGCCCGCCACGGATCAGGTGCAAGTGCGAGTCGTTGAGGCCGGGAATCACGCAGCGGCCCTTGAGGTCGATGACCTGCGTGCCGGAACCGCGCAGCGCCATGGCTTCGGCGTCGGAGCCGACGGCAACGAAACGTCCGGCGCTGATCGCCACGGCGGTGGCGAATGGGTTTTCACGGTCAACGGTATGAAATTGGCCATTGAACAGAATCAGATCGGCGTTCATCGCGTTCCCTCAGGCTGAGTGGAATGGGACAGCCACGGCGCGAACAGCCGCGTCGCCATGGGCATGAACAGGTACACCACCGATACGACGATGGTCAGGGTGATCAGGAACGTGGCCACCACGTAGTTGGACAGGAACGCGTTGAGCTGCAGCAGCGGCCCCCAGATGATCGGCACCAGCAAGGTGTGCGGCAGAATCACCAGCAGGGTCACCACGGCCTGCTTCCAGCGCGGTGGCGGTGGCGACGCGCTGTCGGCGGTGGGCGCGAACCAGAATTCGTTGACCGGATTGACCTCGGTCTGGTCGCCGTCGGCCAGCATCGGCGCGGCTTCGTTGACCAGTTCCAGGCGTTGCGGCGAATCGAGCCAGCGCTGCATCGCCTCGGTGGAACAGAAGCGCAGCACGCAGGTGTACATGTCGAGGCCGGCGTTTTTGCCGCGCATCACGTCCACGCCCAAATGCCCGTCCTGCTGCCCGGCGATGCTCACAATGTTGCGCAACCAAGCTTCGTACGGTGCCTCGAAACCGGCCTTGATCCGGTGCTTGATGATCAAGGTCACGACTTCTTCGAAGCCCGGTTTTGCGGCGGTGGGCTGGATGGCATCAGGCATAACGGAACACTCCGGCGAAACGATCGTTGAGCGCCAGCCGTCCTGGCCCGGCGATGAAAATGCTGGTGAAGAGGATGAGCAGCAGCCAGCCGAACTGGCCTTCGAACAGGCTCCATTGCGGATGCACGATCAACAGCGCCACCAGCAGCACAAACAAAATGGGCAGGCACGCCAGCCGCACCAGCACCCCGGCGATGATCAGCAGCGGGCACAGCACTTCGGCGAATATCGCCAGGATCAACGTTAGGTTGGCGCCGAGGTGGAATGGGTCTTCGATCAGTTGCAGTTGCGCGGTGTAATCCAGCAGCTTGGGCAAACCGTGCACCCACAGCAGAAACATTGCGCCGCTGACCCGCAGAAACAACAGCCCGAGATCCCGAGCCCGTTCATCCCATTCCGATGCGTTCATCGCCTGCGCGCCCCTGTGAAAAAATCACCGGCATGGCTTCGCCGGCACTTGAGTTGATAGTGCCGGGTCGGGGCGAGGGAAAATTGAATGTACGTGCTCTTTTTGCGGGGCTCCCTGTGGGAGCAAGGCTTGAGGTCACCGCTCTCCGTGGGAGCAAGGCTTGCCCGCGATGGCGCCCTTGAAATCGCCATCGCGAGCAAGCTCAGCTCCCACAGGGGATTGCGCAACGCTTGAGATCACCGCGCCCTCTGTGGGAGCAAGGCTTGCCCGCGATGGCGTCCTTGAAATCGCCATCGCGAGCAAGCTCAGCTCCCACAGGGGATTGCGCAAGGCTTGAGATCACCGCTCCTGTGGGAGCAAGGCTTGCCCGCGATGGCGTCCTTGAAATCGCCATCGCGAGCAAGCTCAGCTCCCACAGGTTACGCGGGTGGGATGTTCAGCGGTTCGGCCATGTATTGGCTGATCTGCGCGCGCAGCCAGCGTTCGGCGGGGTCGTTGTCGTGGACGCCGCTCCAGGCCATCGATAATTGCGCGGCTTCGATCGGGAACGGCGGATCTTCGGCGCGCAGCGCACAGCCTTCGACCAGCGCGCACGCTGCGTAATCCGGCACCGTGGCGATCATCTCGGTGCCCGCGAGCAACGCGCGCAAGCCACTGAATTGCGGCACGCCGAGCACCACCCGCCGACTGCGGCCAATCTTCGCCAGATCGAGGTCGATGTTGCCGCTCAAATCCCCGGAAAACGAGACCATCGCGTGCGGCCGCTCGCAGTATTCGTCCAGCGTCAGCGGCCCCGGCCGTTTGTCCCCGCGCAATACCTTGCAGGGAATATCGCGCAATTTTTTGCGTTTGGCGTTGGCCGGCAGATCCGTCGTATAGCTGACCCCGACAGAGATTTCCCCGGAAGCCAGCAGCGCCGGCATCAGCAGGTAATTGGCGCGGCGCACCACGACGATGATCCCCGGCGCCTCTTCGCGCAGATGGCTGAGCAATGGCGGAAACAGACCAAATTCGGCGTCGTCCGACAAACCGATACGGAACACGTCGCAACTGCTGGCCGGCTCGAATTCCTTGGCGCGGCTGACCGCGCCGGAAATCACGTCCATCGCCGGTTGCAGCTCCTTGAGAATCGCCAGCGCACGCGCCGTCGGCTCCATGCCGCGACCGTTGCGCAGCAGCAACGGATCGTCGAACAGATCCCGCAACCGCCCCAGCGCCGCACTCACCGCCGGTTGCCCCATAAAGAGTTTTTCAGCGACCCGGGTCAGGTTCTTCTCGAACATCAAGGCTTCGAAAATCACCAGCAGGTTCATGTCGACGCGGCGCAGATCGTTACGGTTCATCAGCAGGGTCCTTTGTGTGTTGAGTCGGCCTGGCGGTCAGCGCAAAACCCGGGAGGAAGCAGTGCCGGAACTTTACTCGATCAACGGCACTTTCGCCGCTCGTTTGTAAGGGCCGTATTCCACTGGCACCCATTGGAAATGTTTGCCCTCGGCAGCGATATGACCAATACCGGGGAACGGCAGATGCGCGGCGGTCACCCAGGTTTTGCTGGTCGCCGCAGCGCTAAACACCTGATTGCGGCTCTTGATCGCCTGCTGGCCGTCGGTGTCGAACCCGATCGATACCTCTGGATGCAGGAACTGCACGGCGAGGTTATGCACCAGGTCGCCCATGAACAAAATGCTTTGGCCCTCAGAGGTGAAACGATACGTCGTGCTGCCCGGCGTGTGCCCGGCCTCCAGCGTTGCCTCGACACCCGGCACCGGCGATTGCCCGCTGGCGAAGGTTTTGAAGCGACCCGCTGCAACATAAGGCGCGGTCGAATCCTGGGCGATTTTGAAATAGGCCTTGGCCGCTTCCGGTGCTTTGGCCAGCGCTTGCGGGTCGAGCCAGTAATCCGCTTCAGGCTTGGCGGCGTACACCGTGGCGTTGGCGAAGATCGGTTTTTGCTCGGCGTCGACCAGTCCGCAGACGTGGTCCAGGTGCAAGTGGGTGAGCAGCACGGTGTCGACCTGATCCGGCTGATAACCGGCGGCTTGCATGTTCTGCGAAAGCATCCCGGCGGTGGCGCCGATGCACTGCCCTGCCCCGGTATCGACCAGGATCAGTTGCTTGCCGGTGTTGATCAAAAACGCATTGAACGCCGTTTGCACGCCCGGCGTTTCAATCGAACGCCGCGCCAGCAACGCGCGGATCTGGCTCTGGGTCAGGCCTTTGAGCAATTTCGGCGACAA
This sequence comes from Pseudomonas prosekii, assembly GCF_900105155.1. NCBI lineage: Bacteria > Pseudomonadati > Pseudomonadota > Gammaproteobacteria > Pseudomonadales > Pseudomonadaceae > Pseudomonas > Pseudomonas prosekii. Next base: position 5,326,406 of record NZ_LT629762.1, on the reverse strand, counting down.
GTCGTTGTAGCCGTCAAACAGCGCCGTGACTTCGTAATCGCCTACCGCCAAACGAAAGTAACCCGGCACTTGAGTGCCGACCTGCGCTGGCGCTGCCGCCATCGAAGACGCGGATGCCAGCGCGATCGCGAGGCCCAGTGTGCCAATCAGAAAATGCCGCATGCGTTCACCTTTGATGTACCTGAAAAAAGCGGCCAGCGAGGCACGCCACAAGTCGCCCATCTTGCACTGCGCAAGCAGCGGCCGACTTGCAGCGATGTGCTGAGTTGGCGCAGTGGCTGCCTGTAAACCGCGCGGAATTAACAACGTTTAACTCGCCTGCCAGCCGCCCGCGCCCAAGAATGAAGTCCTCTGCGCAGGCCTGTTTTTTCTCCAAAGGGAAGGTGCTGATCCACCGTGCAGTGCGCCCGCGCATTCCCACCGACACGGAAATTTGTCATGGCTCACGTTCAGTCCAACGCCGTCCGGGCGTCCGCCACGCCCATGCAAAAAACCAGCACCGGCGGCCTCGCGCCCTGGCGTGAAAACCTGGTCAAGCAACTGATTCTGGATGGCCTCAGCGAGACCCTGGAAGTCACCGAACTGGCCCGCGCCTGTGCGCTGTCACGCAGCCATTTTTCCCGCGCATTCAAGTGCAGCACCGGGGTTTCGCCGCAGGACTGGATTCGTTGCCAGCGCATCAACAAAGCCAAGCAGTTGATCCGTGACACCGACCTGACACTGACACAAATCAGCCTCGAATGCGGCTTCTGCGACCAGGCACATTTCTGCCACATTTTCACCCGCAGCGAAGGGATCAACCCGTTTGCGTGGCGTTGCAAAGTGGTGCGCGCGATCTCCTGCACACGTGGGACGAACAGAAAACCAGTGGCGAGGGAGCTTGCTCCCGTTGGGGTGCGCAGCAGCCCCGAAGTCTTTGTGACGACGCAGATTTTGTGAGCGCTGCGCACTCAAACGCGAGCAAGCTCGCTCGCCACAGGTTCAGTGACTGCACATAATTGCCGCCCCACCCCATAACCCTGTGGGAGCAAAGCTTGCTCGCGATGGCGATTTCGAGACCGCCATCGCGGGCAAGCCTTGCTCCCACAAAGATTTTTGCTTGGACGCAGATCTTCGACTAAGCCCAATACCTTCTGTGGGAGCCGAGTTTGCTCGCGATGGCGATTTCGAGACCGCCATCGCGAGCAAGCCTTGCTCCCACAAGGATTTTTGCTTGGAAGCAGATCTTCGACTAAGCCCAATACCTTCTGTGGGAGCAAAGCTTGCTCGCGATGGCGATTTCGAGACCGCCATCGCGAGCAAGCCTTGCTCCCACAAGGATTTTTACTTGGACGCAGATCGTCGACTAAGCCCAATTCCTCCTGTGGGAGCAAAGCTTGCTCGCGATGGCAATTTCGAGACCGCCATCGCGGGCAAGCCTTGCTCCCACAAGGATTTTTGCTTGGACGCAGATCGTCAACTAAGCCCAATACCTTCTGTGGGAGCAAAGCTTGCTCGCGATGGCGACTTCGAGACCGCCATCGCGAGCAAGCCTTGCTCCCACAAGGATTTTTACTTGGACGCAGATCGTCGACTAAGCCCAATACCTTCTGTGGGAGCAAAGCTTGCTCGCGATGGCGATTTCGAGACCGCCATCGCGGGCAAGCCTTGCTCCTACAGGTTTGGTATTTGATCAGGCCTTGAGGAAGGCCAGCAGTTCTTCGTTGAGCTGGTCTTTATGGGTATCGGTCAAACCGTGCGGCGCGCCCGGATAGACTTTCAGTGTCGAGCCCTTGACCAGTTTTGCCGAGGCAATGCCCGCCGCTTCAATCGGTACAACCTGGTCCGCGTCGCCATGCACGACCAAGGTCGGCACGTCGAATTTCTGCAAATCTTCGGTGAAATCCGTTTCCGAAAATGCCTTGATGCAGTCGTAAGCGTTCTTGTGGCCGGAGCTCATGCCTTGCAGCCAGAACCAGTCGATCATGCCTTGCGACGGTTTTGCGTCAGGCTTGTTGAAACCGAAGAACGGGCCAGCGGCGAGGTCTTTGTACAGCTGCGAACGGTCAGCCAACGAAGCCTGGCGGATGCCATCAAACACTTCCAGCGGCAAGCCGCCCGGATTGGCTTCGGTCTTGAGCATCAGCGGTGGCACCGAAGAAATCAGCCCGGCCTTGGCCACCCGGCCAGTGCCGTGACGACCAATGTAGCGCGCCACTTCGCCGCCGCCGGTGGAGAAACCGAAGAGCACCGCGTCCTTCAGGTCGAGCAGCTCGATCAACTGCGCGAGGTCGTCGGCGTAGGTGTCCATGTCATTGCCGTCCCAAGGCTGGCTGGAGCGGCCGTGGCCACGGCGGTCGTGGGCGATGACCCGATAGCCTTTTCATCTGCGATTCCCAACTGTCGGCATTCAGCGGCCAGCCGTGGCTGAAGACAATCGGCTGCCCAGTGCCCCAATCCTTGTAATAAATCTCGGTGCCGTCGCGCGTGGTGAAGGTGCTCATGTGGCGTGCTCCATTTCGGTGGGATGTGAACGGTAGATGAAGAAAATCAGGCAGATCAGCTATTCATGCGTTCGGCGAGCCGCGCCACCCGCTCGCCCAGGTGCGCGGCGGTGCAGCGATCTTCCGGCGGTGGTGCGTCGCCGGGCGTTTGCTCGACGTTGGATTGCGCCATCGCCCCGAGCGAGCTGCCGAGGCGATTCAGTTGGCCGTCGAACACCCCACTGCTGCTGCGCGCCGGCAACAGGTCGAGGCCAACCCAGATCATCGAATGCTGCGCGGCGAACACCGCCATTTGCAGCAAGGTGTTGAGTTTGTCGCCGCACAGCGAACCGGAATTGGTGAACCCGGCAGCGAGTTTGTCGCGCCACGGCTGGGCCAGGTAAAACGCCGCGGTGGCTTCCATGAAATTCTTGAACGACGCCGAGGCGCTGCCCATGTAAGTCGGGGCGCCGAAAATGATCGCGTCGGCCGCGTGCAAGTGCGCCCATTGCGCATCCACGTCCTCCACAGAAATCAGCCGGCAGGTACTGCCCGGATGCTGTTCAACGCCTCGGGCGACGGCTTCAGCCATGACGCGGGTGTGCCCGTAGCCACTGTGATAGACCACCACCACGTTGCTCATTGCGGTGAACTCCAAAAGTGTCCATTCCCTTAACACTGCGAAGACGACGGCCTTCGTTGGACTTGAAGCCGTAGAGTTTTGGGCGTAGACCAGACATTCGACGAGTTAAACGTTGTTAATTTTCAAAACGCCGTCCGCCCCGACCAAGCTCCGTTTGTCACACGGATGCCCAATAAATACACGCTGATCGCGCGCGCACCGAACGTAGCAGTCGCGATGAACACCTGACAGTCAGGCGCGCCCTGATTGCACTGCCGCGCAACCCTTGGGAATATGCCCACAAACCGCGTATTAGACGGATGCAAGCAGGAGCGCCACGTTGACTCTTTCCCCCGAACAGGCCATCCATTTCGGCCCTTACCGAATTTACCCCGGCACCCGTCTGTTGCTGGAAGGCGAGCAGCCTGTGCGGCTGGGGCGGCGCGCGATGGACATCCTGTTGATCCTGCTCGAGCACGCGGGGAATGTGGTCAGCAAACAGCATTTGATTGCGCAGGTGTGGCCGAAAAGCGTAGTCGAAGACATCAATTTGCGCGTGCACATGGCGGCGTTGCGCAAAGCCCTCGGCGACGGTCAGGCCGGCCAGCGCTACATCGTCACGGTCGCTCAGCGCGGTTACAGTTTTGTCGCGCCGTTTTCGCTCGAACCCGCTGCGCAACGCTGCGAGCCGCAGGTGCAACCGCCCCGGCGGCACAACCTGCCGGTGCGCCGCACGCGGATGATCGGGCGCCAGCCGCTGGTCGACAGCCTGGTCACGCAACTCGCGCGTCAGCGCTTCATCACGCTGGTCGGCCCCGGCGGCATCGGCAAAACCACCGTGGCGCTGCGGGTCGCCGAACAGCTGATCGGGCATTACCGCGACGGCATTCGTTTGCTCGACCTCGCCCCTATCAACGACCCGCAAATGATCGACGCGCATCTGGCGTCGTTACTGGGCTTGGCCCTGCACGACGCCGAGCCGATGAGCGACATGGCGAGCGTGCTGCGCGAGCGGCAGATGCTGTTGGTGATCGATAACTGCGAACACTTGCTCGATGCGATTGCGCTGCTCTGCGAAAGCATTCTGCGCGGCGCACCACAGGTGCATATCCTCGCCACCAGCCGCGAGAGCCTGCGCGCCGAGGGCGAATACGTGCAACGCCTGGAGTCGCTGGATTGCCCGCCGCCGATTGCCGTGCTCGACCGCGCCCAGGCCCTGAGTTTTTCCGCGCTGCAACTGTTTGTCGAACGGGCGATGGCCAACCACGACAGCTTCGAATTGAGCGATGAAGAACTGCCGCTGGCGATCGAAATCTGCCAACGCCTGGACGGCATTCCGCTGGCCATCGAGCTGGCGGCGGCGCAAGTGGTCGACCTTGGCGTCAGCGGTTTGCACACGCAACTGCAAGGCAGTTTTCGCCTGCTGACCCAAGGCTGCCAAACCACTCTGGCGCGGCACCAGACCTTGCGCGCGACGCTGGACTGGAGCTTCGATTTGCTCAGCCCCTGCGAGCAAACCTGTCTGCGCCGACTGGGGATCTTTCGCGATGGCTTCACCCTCGCCTCCGCCGCCGCCGTGATTGTTGGCCAGCAGATTGAACCCAACGAAGTGTTCGCCTCGATCACTCAGTTGGTCGCCAAGTCCTTACTCAACGTTGATGTCGGCGACGAAGAAGTTTTCTATCGTTTGCTCGACACCACGCGCAGTTATGCCCTGGAAAAACTGCACCTCGCCGCCGAGTTGTCGGACACCCGGCAGCGGCATGCCGAGCGTTGCCTGGCGCTGATGCAACAGGCGCACATCGACTGGGAGCAAACCCCCACGCACCTGTGGATCGAGCGCTACGCGCGTGGTCTGGAAGACATCCGCGCCGCGCTGGAATGGGGTTTGAACGCGGGCGGTCCGCAGGAACTGGCGATCCGTCTGACGGCGACATCGATGCCACTGTGGCAGGAACTGTCGCTGCTCAAGGAGCATGGCGTGTATGTGCGCCGGGCCCTGGCGCTGCTGGATAGCGCCACCGCGCCGTGCCCGCAAGTGACGCTGTCGCTGAAACTGGCCCTCGGTAGTTCCTGTTATCACGCTCAGGGCGGCAGTGCCGAAACCATCGACGCGTTTGTCAGCGCCAGAACCCTGGCCGTAGCGAGTCAGGACGTCGCCGGCCAGTTGCGCGCGGTGTCCGGGCACATGGCGGTCAATCTCAGCTGCGGCAATTACCAAATGGCCCTGGAACAGAGCCGCGAGTTCGACCAATTGGGCCTGAACGGCGACGCCGTGTTGTCGCTCAGCACTCACCGCTTGAAAGTGTTGGCGCTGCACTTCTGCGGCGATCAGCAGCAGGCGCGGACCCACGCCGAAGAGGTCATCCAGCGCCTGGCGCAGAGCGGCCATCTCAACCGTTTCACCCACGGTTTCGGCGTGCAATACGACCAGAGCGTCGCGGCGCTGACGATTCTCGCGCGCATCCTCTGGCTGCAAGGTCAGCCCGAACAAGCCTGGCGCACGGCGCGGCAGGCGCTGGACATCGCGCTGCAGATCAACCACGGCACCTCGATTTGCTACACCTTGGCGCTGGCCGGTTGCCTGATCGCGCATTACAACGGCGACAGCGCCAACGCGCGCGAACTGTTGCGGCTGTTGCTGGAACAAGCGCAGAAGCATTCGGTGCTGCTGTTTTATAACTGGGCGCGGCATTACGCGCAGGTGATCGACGGCGCCAACGGCCCGGCGCAACCGGGGGTCGGTCTGGTCAAGGAAATCATGCTGACGCTGCACGGTGGCGGGGTCGATGAAGGTTTGCTCGCGCGCGCAGAAAGCGGCGCGGCGGGTTGGTGCACCGCAGAGATCTTCCGCGTGCGCGGCGAGGCGCTGCTGGCCGAAGAAGATGCGCCGGGCGCAACGCTTTCTCCAAGCGGCGAAGCGCTCTCTCGCAGCAGCGAAGCGCCTTCTTTAAGCGGCGAAGCGGTGCTGCTGCGGGCGTTGGCGGTGGCGCAAGCACAAGGCGCGCTGGCCTGGGAACTGCGCAGCGCGACGTCACTGGCGCAGCTTTGGCAGCGTCGGGGTCAGGCGCAACAGGCGCATGAACTGCTGGCGCCGATTTACGCGCGTTTCACTGAAGGTTATGCGACGCCGGACCTGATGAAGGTCCGGGGTTTACTCGACGAACTCGGCGCTCAATTGCACGCCTGAAATCATCCGCGCGCGGCTGACGTATTGCGCGTGGATTAGTTCGATCGCGCGTTGCTGGCCGCTGCCGGTGAGTTTCTCCAGCGCATACGCGCGCGTGGTGTTGAGCCAGCGATAACGTGAAAGGCCGTTGACCTGTTCGACCGACAGCAGCGACGTGCGCGCCAGTTTTTCCAGCATCGACGACAGCTGGATCGGCGCCAGCACCGAGGCACAGATCACGCCGCTTGCCGCCTCGACGGTGAACGCGGATTTGAACGTGGCCAGATGACACAAAACCTTCTGCTCCTGCGCGCTCAATGACTGGAAAGTCCAGTCCAGCGCGGCTCGCAGGCTTTGGTGACGCGCCACTGCCGTGCGCCGGCCCTGAGTCAGCAATTGCAGGCAATTGTCGAGCTGCGCCTGCAACCCGACCAACCCCAACGCGCCAATCTGCGCGGCGGCCAGTTCGATGGTCAGCGGCAAACCGTCGAGCCGCCGGCAGATATCGCGCACCGCGCGCAGGTCTTGTTCGCGCAAAACGAACCCCTGCTGCCGCGTGCGTGCGCGGCTGACCAGCAATTGCACTGCCGAATAACCCATCGCTTGCGCGACGCTGTGCAACGCCGAAACCGGCGGCACTTCCAGCGGCGGCACGCGCTGCACGGTTTCGTCGCGCGCCTGCAACGGCTCGCGGCTGGTGACGAGGATCGACAAGCGTGGCGCGCTGGCGAGCAGTTGTTCGATCAACGTGCGGCAACCTGCGCGCAGGTGTTCGCAATTATCCAGTACCAGCAAGGCATGTCGGCAACTCAGGTCAGCGCCGAATGGCAGCGTGTGGCTCAGGTGCTGGTGCAGTTGCGCTGGCGCTTCGAGGCTCGCCAGATCCACCAGCCAGACGCCGTCGCGGTAATGCTGCAAGAGCAGTTCGCCGACACGCAACGCCACGGTAGTTTTACCGATGCCGGCCGGGCCGACCAAGGTCATGAAGCGTCGCAGCGGCAATTGGCGCACCACGCCGCCGACCATGGAGTCGCGGCCGGTAACGGCGGTCAGCCGCGCCGGCAAGTTGTGCTGCGGCGGTTGCGTGCTGTCGAGGTGCAGCGGCGTTGCGTCGAGCAGGCGCTGCACCGGGGCGATAAAGCTGTAGCCGCGTTGCGGAATATTGACGATGTAGCGCTGGCCGTTTTCGCCATCACCGAGGGCGCGGCGCAACGCGGCGATGTGCACGCGCAGGTTGATTTCTTCGACCACCGACGTCGGCCAGACCCGGGCGATCAAGGCGTCTTTGCTGACGACCTCGCCGGCGTGTTCGAGCAATACCTGCAAGATGTCCAGCGCGCGCCCGCCCATGCGCAACGGCCGATCGCCGTCGAGGATCAGCCGTTGACTGGGGTGGAAGACGTACGGGCCGAACCGCAGCAGCGTATCGCCGGTGAATTCTGTGGGGCTGTTCATGCACGTTCACGTGCTGAAAACCTGGTCGATCAAGTGCCTGAAACCATGCTGGCACCGCTCCATCCAGACTCCCGCACCTCCATTGCAAAACGTTCACCGACATCTTGGCAGGCATCGATGACGGCACAACTACGCCAATGTGCGCAATTCGGACATGTCGGTGCGCCACACGGACACAACCGCTCTAACTGAACTGTTCGCGGTATTGCGCGGGGGTCAGACCGAGTTTTTCACTGAACAGGAAACGCATGTGCCGCACGCTGCCGAAGCCGCTTTTATAGGCCACGGTTTTCAGCGGCACGTCGCTGCTTTCGAGCAACTGGCGGGCATGGTCGATGCGCGCATTTTGCAGAAACTCCATCGGCGTCATGTTCACCTCGCGGGCGAACAGCCGCGCGAAGTGGCGCGAACTCATGTTCGCCAAACTGGCCATGCGCTCGATGCTGAACGCTTCGTCGAGGTGTTCGAGCACGTGATTCTGTACACGGGTGATCGGCGTTTCAGGCGCGCCGACCGCCGCCAGCAACGGGCTGAACTGCGCCTGCCCGCCTTGGCGTTTCATCACCACCAGCAGCACTTTGGCGACATCCTGGGCGACTTTTTTGCCGTGGTCCTGAGCGACGACGGCCAACGCCAGATCGATACCGGCGGTCACGCCACCCGAGGTGATCAGGTTGCGGTCCTCGACGAATATCTGATCGGTTTCGACTTTGGCATTCGGGAAGCCTTTGATCAGCCGTTCGGTGTAGTGCCAGTGGGTGGTCACGCGATAGCCGTCAATCAGGCCGGCATGCCCGAGCACAAACGCGCCAGTGCAGATCGAGCCAAAGCGTTCGGCGCGCGGCACGGCGCGGCGCAGCCAGTTGAGCAACGGCTGGGGTTTTTCGTTGTAAGCGCCGGGGCCGCCGGGTACCAGCAGCAGGTCATAGGCGTCGTTGGCCTGATCAATATGCACGTCGGCCTGGACGTTGACGCCATTGGAGGCGCGCAACGGCCCGATCTCGGTGCCGATGGTCGACAGCAGGTAATGATCGCTTGCGGCCAGGTAACGGTTGGCGATGGAAAACACCTCCATCGGCCCGGCCATGTCGAGCAGGAGGAAGTCGGGGAACAGCACCATTGCCACGGTTTTCATGGGATCGGATTCGTTGAAGTCAAAAGAAGATTATTCACTGCGCACCAGATGCTGTAGGAGCAAAGCTTGCTCGCGATGACGGTCTTGCATCCAGAATATTGGTTGACTGACACGACGCCATCGCGAGCAAGCTTTGCTCCTACAGGGTTTTGCATTATGGCCAAGTCTTGCGGATATGGCCGCTAAATGCATCCGCCAGTTTCTATACTGTCAACCTGCATGAGACAGTATTTCAATTTTCATCTACTTATTGCATCCGCTGGTAACCATTAACCTTCTCCTCACTCGGACGAATTCACGTCCTGACAGGAGATTTCATTATGCTGACCCTTCGCAAAGCTTCGGATCGCGGCGCGGCCAATCACGGTTGGTTGAAGTCGTTCCACACCTTTTCCTTCGCCAACTATCGCAACCCGAAAGAGCAGGGTTTTTCCGATCTGTTGGTGATCAACGATGACCGCGTGGCGGCCGGCAAAGGTTTTGGCCAGCACCCGCACCGGGACATGGAGATTTTCTCTTATGTGCTCGAAGGCGCGCTGGAACACAAGGACACGCTGGGCACCGGTTCGGTGATCCGCCCCGGCGACGTGCAATTGATGAGCGCCGGCAGCGGCGTGGCCCACAGCGAGTACAACCACTCGGCGACGCGGGGTGTGCACTTCCTGCAAATCTGGATCGTGCCGGACGTCAGCGGCGCCAAACCGCGTTATCAGCAAGAGCAGTTCAGCACGCAGAAAAAACGCGGGCGCTTGCAGTTGATCATTTCCCCGGACGGCGCCAACGGTTCGCTGTCGGTGCGCCAGGATGCGCGGGTGTATGCCGGGCTGTTCGACGGCAAGGAAAGCGCCACGCTGGAACTCGCTGCCGACCGCTACGCCTACGTGCATGTGGCTCGCGGCAGTGTTGAACTCAACGGCGTGCAGTTGCAGGAAGGTGACGGCGTGCGGGTGCGTCAGGAGCAAGTGCTGACGCTGAACAACGGCGTCGATGCCGAAGTGCTGGTGTTCGACCTGCGGCCGCAAGAACTGCCGGAAATGCCATAAACGCCCCGCCCAACGCTGCTTATGTAGCAGCTGCCGAGCCTGCGAGGCTGCGTTCGGCGGCGCAGCCGTCGCCAATTCATCCACCGCGGTTTACCTGATACACCGAGGTGGATGGTTTTACGACGGCTTCGCCGCCGAACGCAGCCTCGCGGGCTCGGCAGCTGCTACATCAGTTGTGGTCATCGGTTTTGGTTCGTCGGGAATGGTACTTCGGCAGTGCTATTCGCCGGTGCCGTTGAATCCGGCGACGATTTCATCGATCACCACTCGCACCCGCGCCGTGTGTCGCAGGTCGGCGTGGGTTACCAGCCACACATCGTAAGGCACCGGGCGCGTGCGTTCCGGCCACAGCCGCACCAGGCCATCGCGCTCGCCCATGTACACCGGGATTTCGCCGATGCCGATCCCCGCCGCAATCGAGCGACGGACCAACAGCCCCGACCCCAGACTCGACACAATCCGCCCGCGCGTCAGCGGTTCCGAGACCAGCGTCAGTTCCTTGTTGCCCGCCAGATACGGTTGATACACCACCAGATCATGCCCCTCAAACGCCGAACCCGGCGCCGGCACGCCGTGGGCATCGAGGTACTCCTGCGAAGCAAACAGCCCCACCGGCCAGCGCGCGATGCGTCGGGCGATCAGGTCCGGGTTGTCCGGCCGCGCGTTGCGCACGGCGATGTCGGCCTCGCGTTTAGCCAGGCTGATCATTTGCGTGGACGCATCGAGTTGCACGCGCACATCCGGGTGTTTGCGGTGCAATCGGGCAATCGCCGGGATCAGGAAATCGATCGCCAGCGAGTCGGTGGTGCTGACCCGGACGATGCCGGTCAGCCGATCATCGAGGCCCTGAATCTGGCGCTGCAATTCCAGCGCCGACAGCTCCATTTTCTCCACGGCGTGCAGCGCCGCCTCGCCCACCACCGTCAGCGCATACCCTTCGGAGGTGCGCAGAAACAACGTCGCGCTCAAGGATTTCTCCAGCGCCGTGACACGCCGGCCAACGGTCGCCTGATCGACGCCAAGCACCCGCGCGGCGCCGCGCAAGGTCGATTCGCGGCAGACCGCGAGAAACACACGAGCATCGTCCCAGTTCATTTGGCATTACTCACAGGTTGCAATCGATGATGCAAATTCGCATCACTCTAGCGTGAAATCGCTGCGCGAATGCATCAATTTATCTGGATAAGCTGGGCGCATGAGTTCACCCCCACAGGACAATTCCTCATGCACAGCTCATCGACCCACCCGCGCAGCGCGATCTGGCTGCCGATCTTCGCCGGCCTCTGCGCCAGCCTGGTCAGCATCGGTTTGGCGCGATTCGCCTATACGCCGCTGATCCCATCGCTGATCCAGGCGCAATGGTTTTCCGCCAACGACGTGGTGTACCTCGGCGCGGCCAATCTGGTCGGTTACCTGATCGGCGCGCTGATCGGTCATCCACTCGCTCGTAGAGTCGGCAACAGCACGGCGTTGCGGCTGATGATGCTGGCGGTGACGCTGGCGTTTTTTGCCTGTGGTTTTCCGTTGTCGGTGAGTTGGTTTTTCGGCTGGCGGTTGCTGTCGGGTGTGGCGGGTGGCGCGATCATGGTGTTGGTCGCAGCGACGGTGTTGCCGCACGTGCCGGTGTCGCGCCGAGGCCTGGCCAGCGGGGCGATTTTCCTCGGCATCGGTTTGGGCATTGCCGGCTCGGGGACGATTGTTCCGCCGCTGCTGAGCCTGGGTTTGCAGAACACTTGGTTTGGCTTGGGTTTGATCGCGCTGGTGTTGACCGCCGCGAGCTGGTTTGGCTGGCCGACCGCGAGCGCGCAACATGCTGCGCCGGTGAGCGGTGACACTTCAAATACGCCAACGCCAGCGGGTCTGTATCTGTTGTTTGCGCAGTACGCGTTCATGGCGGCGGGATTAGTGCCGGCGATGGTGTTTCTGGTCGACTTCGTCGCTCGCGGCCTCGGCGCCGGGGCGCATGTCGGCGCGCTGATCTGGGTCATGTATGGATTGGGCGCGATCATCGGGCCAGTGAGTTATGGTTTCCTCGCCGACAAGTTTGGCGCGCGGTTGAGCATTCGCATTGTGTTGGTGGTGCAGGCGATTACCTTGGGTTTGCTGGCGGTTTCCAGCTCGTTCCTCGCATTGGCGCTGCTGGCGGTGATCCTCGGCTCGTTCCCGCCCGGCATCGTTCCGCTGGCGCTGGCCCGCGTGCATGAGCTGGTGCCCAATCATCACCAGCAACAAATCGCCTGGAGCCGCGCGACCGTCTCGTTTGCCACGTTCCAGGCACTCACCGGTTTTGCCTATTCGGCGATCTTCAGCGCCAGCGGCGGTCAGCATGCGCTGTTGTTCGTGATTGCCTGCGGCGCAATCGTCGTGGCCCTGCTGCTGGAACTGGCCATGCGCTTGCTCAAGCAACCAAAACCCTGCTCGCGAAGGCGTCGTAACAGCCAACATCTGCATCGACTGACCGACCGCTATCGCGAGCAAGCTCAGCTCCCACAGGGGATCAGTGCCGGGCAAACATCCACATCCACCGCAAATCCGTAGGAGCAAAGCTTGCTCGCGAAGGCGTCGTAACAGCCAACACCTGCATCGACTGACCCTCCGCTTTCGCGAGCAAGCTCAGCTCCTACAGGGATCTGCGGGTGTGCAGTGAATTTTTTGGCCGCACCGGCGATCCCATCTACATATCCCCTTCCACCACAGGAATTCAAAAATGTCCCTGCCCCAAACCATGACCCTCATCGAAATCACTGAACCCGGCGGCCCTGAGGTGTTGCAGCCGCGTGACGTGCCGATGCCGACGGTGGCTGCCGGTGAGGTGCTGATTCGTGTGCACGCCGCCGGGGTCAACCGTCCGGATGTGATCCAGCGCTCCGGCAAATATCCGATGAAACCGGGCATGAGCCCGATCCCCGGCCTCGAAGTGGCCGGCGAAGTGGTCGCAATCGGCAAAGGCGTCAGTGAGTTCACGGTGGGCGACCGGGTGTGTGCGCTGACTAATGGCGGCGGTTACGCGCAATATTGCATCGCGCCGGCCAGCCAGACCTTGCCGATCCCCGATGACCTGGACTGGATCAAAGCCGCGGCGATTCCGGAAACCTTCTTCACCGTGTGGGCCAATCTGTTTGATATCGGCGGCGCCAGCAAAGGCCAGCGCGCGTTGATCCATGGCGGCACCAGCGGCATCGGCACCACCGCGCTGATGCTCTGCCGCGAGTTCGGCGTCGAGGCGTATGCCACCGCCGGTAGCGAGGAAAAATGCGAAGCGATTCGCAAGCTCGGCGGCAAGCCGATCAACTACCGCGAACAGGATTTCGCCAAAGTCATCGAGGAGAAAACCGCCGGCAAAGGCGTCAACGTGATCCTCGACATCATGGGTGGCTCGTATTTCAACAGCAACGTCAGTGCCCTCGGCATGGAAGGTCGGCTGGTGATGCTCGGTTTCCTCGGCGGCGCCCACGCCAATGACGTCGATCTGCTGGCGATCATGGGCAAACGCGCGTCGATCACCGGATCACTGTTGCGTTCACGCACCAAAGAAGAGAAAGCCGCAATCGCCCAGGGCTTGTACGAATACGTATGGCCGGTGCTGTCCGCCGGGCGCTGCCTGCCGATCATCGACAAGGTTTACCCGTTCACCGACGCCGCCCTGGCCCACGCGCGGATGGAAGCAGGCGACCACATTGGCAAAATCGTCTTGCACATGGACTGACCTTCACTTGCAACTGCCCTGCCCGGCTGCTGACCTGCAGAGCCGGGCTTTTTTTTGCGCGAAAACTTATACAACCGTCCAGCGGCACAAATCCCTGTCATCGCTCTAAACCGCGGATCCAATTTTTATTTTATTGTACGTAAAACTTTTTGTGTACAAGAAAAGTCATAATGCGTGACACTAATGACATCATCAGGCCACCATCGAATTCAGAATCGGTAAGCGTCCGTTCCAGGAGTCACCATGCACGATCATCATTCAGAAACACATCGCCTGGACGCGGTACAAGCCTTGGAGTGGCTGAAAACAGCAGAGTCAGAAAACTTCGACCGCATCTGTCGCCTCGCCGCTGCCTACTTCAACGTGCCCACCGTGCTCATTTCGCTGGTCGAAAAGGATCGGCAGTGGTTCAAGGCGCGCATTGGTTTCGACCGCGATCAAACGCCCATCGACCAATCGTTCTGCGCTTACACCATTCGCGAGAACGGCGTGCTGCAGGTCGAGGATGCGTCGCGGGATGGGCGTTTTCGTTTCAACCCGCTGGTGACCGCGCGCAACGGCATTCGGTTTTATGCCGGCGCACCGCTGCGCACGCGCTCGGGGCACGCAATTGGCAGCCTGTGCATCATCGACAAGGAACCCAAGCAACTGAGCGACGCCGAGCGATTGGTCCTGCAGGATCTGGCGGAAATGGTCATGGCGCAGATCGAGCAACGTCAGCTCGGAGATTGCCATGACCCAGTCAGCGGTCTGCCGAATCAGCGGCAGTTTTTCGCCGACCTCAACGACCTTGGTTTGCAGCCGCACGCCGAACATCGGGTGCTGGTGCTGATCGATGCGCTCGACTCACACCGTGGCCATGAGATGACCTTGGCGGTGGGCACCGGCGCCACACAATCGATCATCCTCGACATTGCCCAACACCTGAAACAAAGCCTTAGCGGCATCAGTTGCGCGTACCACGTCAACGACCGGCAGTTCTGCTTCATGTTGAAGACGAGCATGCCTGACTACGAACTGTTCGTGCATCGCTTGATCGACCGGCTGCGCGCGATGACCCGTTCCGACAGCGCCCTGACCAGCCCGTCGCCGCGCGCCGGCATGGTGATTTTCCAGCACGATCCGCTGTCCCACGCCGACCTGTTGCGCAAAGCCATGCACGCGGTGGAATCGGCGCACCAGGCCAACACGCACTGGGCGCTGTACGACATTGCCCGCGACTGCGCCTGGCGACGTGCGTTTACCCTGGCCCGGGATGTCGACCGCGCACTCGCCAGCGACCAGATGTACCTGGTGTTTCAGCCGCGTTTCAGTCTGCTCGATGGCCGCCGGGTCAGCGCCGAAGCGCTGCTGCGCTGGAATCACCCGGAACTCGGCGCGGTATCGCCCGCCGAGTTCATTCCGGTGATGGAACGCAACGGTTTGATTCAGCGCGTGACGCATTGGGTGATCGATCAGGTCATGAGCACCATGGCGCAATGGCAGGACCTTGATTGCCGGGTGTCGCTGAACCTGTCGCCGAAGGATTTCGACGACCAGGACATCGGTGAAATTTTGCGGCTCGCCTGTCTGCGGTTCGGCATTGCGCCGCATCGGCTGGAAATCGAAATCACCGAGGGCGAATGGATCCGCGCCAACCCGCAAGTGATCCGTCAGCTCAAGGGGTTGCGCGAGCTCGGCATGGACGTGGCAATCGACGACTTCGGCAGTGGCTACAGCAATTTCGCCTACCTGCACGAGATTCCGGCCAATGTGATCAAGCTGGATCGCTCGATTGTCACCGATTTGCCCGGCAGCCCGCGCAACCAGATCATCGCCCGCTCGATCCTGCAATTGGCCCGGGATTTGGGTTACCGCACCGTCGCCGAGGGCATCGAAGACTATCAATGCCTGGCGCTGGTGACCCAATACGGTTGCCACGAAGCGCAGGGTTATTTCCTCTCACGGCCGGCGCTACCCGGCGCACTTGCGCAACTGCACGACCATTTGCCGCCACGGCAATTGGCCGCCAGTTGACTCAGTAACCCTCGCCCGCCGCCTCGGCGCCGCCGACGATGACGATTCCGGAACTGCTGCCCAAACGGGTCGCGCCGGCCTCGATCATCGCCAGTGCGGTCGGGTAATCGCGCACGCCGCCCGACGCCTTGACGCCGATGTCCGGGCCGACGGTGCGGCGCATCAGCGCGACATCTTCGACAGTGGCCCCGCTGCGGCTGAAACCGGTAGAGGTCTTGACGAACGCAACGTTGAGCTCACGGCAGATTTCACAGGCCTGGATCTTTTGTGCGTCGCTGAGCAGGCAGGTTTCAAGGATGACTTTCAACGGCACATCGCCGCAGGCCTTTTTCACCTGAGCGATGTCGTCCTGCACCTCGGCGAGCAAGCCGTCCTTCAGCCAACCGATGTTCAACACCATGTCGATCTCGCCCGCACCGGCGGCAATCGCGCGCTCGGCTTCGAAGGCTTTGCTCTCGCTCAAACCGGCGCCCAACGGGAAGCCGACCACCGCGCAGACTTTTACGCTGTGCCCCGCCTGATGCTGTGCCAAGTGCTGCGCTGCATACGGCACCTGCGCGGAGTTCACGCAGACTGAATAGAAGCCATGCTGCGCAGCTTCGCGGCACAGGGTGGCGATTTGTTCGCGGCTGGCGTCCGGTGCCAGCAACGTGTGATCGATGAACTGCGCCAGTGCCTGAGGGGGAAGATGGGCCATCGCAATAACTCCTGTTTGTATATTCAAATGCCCCTGCGCCACAATCGAGGATCATTTGCGCAAAAACGTTACAAAACTCACAATTAATGTTACTTAAATAACATCAACAATCAACCCTGGAATGCCTGTGGACAGTAAAAAAGCCGAGCGTCTCAAGCTGATTCAACAAGCCCTGCAAGACCAGAGCGCGATTCACCTGCGCGAAATGGCGGCATTGCTCGACGTCTCGGAAATGACCCTGCGCCGCGACCTGAGCAAGTACACCGACCACCTGCGTCTGCTCGGCGGCTACATCACCCGAATCCACGATGGCAACGAGCCCGGCGATTACCGGGTGGCCGAACAGGACACCCGCCACGTCGAAGAAAAACGCCGCATCGGCAAACTCGCCGCGCGGTTTATCCAGCCCGGCGACACCGTGTTTTTCGACTGCGGCACGACCACGCCCTTCGTCGTGGACTTCATTCCCGACGAGCTCGAATTCACCGCGGTCTGCAACTCCCTGAACGTGCTGCTGAAACTCTCGCAAAAACCCAATTGCCACATCGTCATCTGCGGCGGCACGTTCCACCGCAAGAACCAGGTGTTCGAAAACACCAGCGAAAGCGGCATTCTCGACCACGTGCGCCTGACCTGGGCGTTCGTTTCGGCGGCCGGTGTCAGCCAGGACTTCGGCGTGACCTGCTTCAATTTCAATGAAGTGGAGGTCAAGCAGAAGGTCTTGCGCCAGGCGCAGCAACGTTTGTTGCTGGCCGATCACAGCAAGTTCGACACCGTGCGCACTGCGCATTTCGCTGCGCTTGAGGATTTCCACTACGTGGTCAGCGACAAGAAAATCCCCAAGGCTTACCGCGACGCGATTACCGCCAGCGGCGCGCAGTTGATCATCTGATCAAGGCTTGTTGCTCGTCCTTGTTCAGGTAACCGGTGGTGACCTTGAACGCCGCCGTCTGCCCCGCCGCCAATGACCGCACGTTGCCCTTGGCGGACTCGGCCCGATAGCCTTCCGGCTCGCACGTCGCGGGCAATATGAACGCCGCGACTTGCTGATCGGCGTTGTGCAGGATCCAGCGCGCCGCGTGTTCGAATTGCTCCGGGCGATAGCGCGTGTAGAACGCCGCGCCGTCGGGATGGCTCAGCAGAAAATGCGCGTCGCCATGGGCATCGGCGCGCACGCCGTCGAAGAAAAACACAATCTCCGGGTCATAAAGCTCCGGTTGGTCGAGGCAGCGAAACTGTTGCGGTTCTGCGGCCAATTGCTCCATGTAACGGCTCCAGGCCGGCGTCGGTTTGACGTGCGCCGGCACGCTGCTGCGCAACCGCACGCGGTCAAATCCCAACGGTTCGACAAACCGCGCGCCCTCGACATAGGCGTAATTCATGTGGGCCATGTACATCAGGTCCATCGGTTTGCCTGCGCGGTTGGTCACGTTCATCGCGATATCGAACAGGCCGGAATCGGCGCGCAAGGTCACGCTCGGACTGGCCAGATAGCGGTCGCCGAAACCTTGTGCGTATTCATACTCGCCGCCGAGGCGCAGGTACGCCCCGGCGCTGTCTTCACCGACCTCCAGCCAGGCGCGATCCATCGCCGCGCAGGGCATTTCGCCGTGCAGCGGATGGTCGTCCTCGGGCGTCGGGCAACCGTTGCGCAGCAGGCCGCTGTGAAACATGAAACAGCCGTAGGTGCCGATCACTGTCGGGCTCGGTTTCGGCTGGCTGAACAGGTTGCTCATGGTCAGGTCGCAACCGTCGAATACCGCGTCCCAGATCATCTGGCCCTGATACGGCAGAACCAGCAAATGACCACGGCTGTTGCGCATTTCCAGCGCCAGCACACCGCTGGGAAGCAGGCTGGCGCTGACCGTGAAATCCGCCGATTCGAGCAAGGTTTTTGGCGCCTCGCCAAACAGTGCCGGATAGAGATTGATCCGGGTGCTCATGAGGTCACCGCCGCGCCGACGGGCGCACGTTCACTGGCCGAGTTGCGCAGGCAGCGCACCGCGTAAGCGACGATCACGATGAAGCACAGCAACGGCACGCTGTAGGCCAATTGCATGTTGCCGCCGCTGTAATCCGACAGCAGGCCCTGGAAGATCGGAATCACGCCGCCGCCGACAATGCTCATCACCAGCAGCGAACCGCCGACGCCGGTGTCTTCACCGAGGCCATCGATGGTCAGCCCGTAAATGGTCGGCCAGCACGGACCGAGGAACACGCTGACGCCGACGGCCGCATACACCGCAGTGATGTTCGGCACCAGAATCGTGTAGGCGAGCAGCACGATGCACAGCACGCCGTAAATCGCCAGGACCTTGGCCGGGTGCAATTTGCGCATCAGTACGTTGGCGATCAGTTTGCCAACAAAGTACGCAGCAAATGTCGTCAACAAAAACCACGACGCGCTGCGCTCATTCATCCCGCCCAATTGCATGGCCAGGCGAATGGTGAAGCTCCAGACGCCGACCTGCGCGCCCACGTAAAGGAACTGCGCAAGCACACCAAAAGTGAAGCGTTTGTTGGCCCACAGCCGCGACAGACTCTGGCCGAGGCTGGAGGTTTTTTTAGTCGCGGTTTGCACGCCTTTGCACGAAGGAAAACGCGTGATGGCGATCAGGATGAACATCAGCACCAGCACCGCGATCATCCATTTGTAGGGGAGCAACGTGGACTGGATCATTTGCAGTTGCTGCACCGCCGCGTCCGAAGCGCTCATTTGCGTGAGTTGTTCGTGGGTCGCGTCGGTGTCCTTGAACATCACGAAGCTGCCGACGTAGACCCCGGCCATCGCGCCGAACGGGTGGAAGGTCTGCGAAATGTTCAGTCGGCGCGTGCCGGTTTCGCGCGGCCCCATCAGCGTCGAATAGGTGTTGCACGCGGTTTCGAGGAACGCCAGCCCTGACGCGATCACAAACAGCGCCAGCAAGAACATGCCGTATTTGGCCGTCGATGCCGCCGGGAAGAACAACAGGCAACCGAACATGTAGAGCATCAAACCGATGAGGATGGTGGTCTTGTAGCTGAAACGCCGAACCACCAGCGCTGCCGGGATCGCCACGAAAAAATAGCCGAGGTAAAACGCCGATTGCACGAACGCAGTCTGGAAATCGCTGAGCAGGAAGGCTTTCTTGAAGTGCGCGATCAGCACGTCGTTCATGCTCGCCGCTGCCGCCCACAGCGCAAAAATGCTGCACAGCAGAATGAAGGCGAACCATGGCGTGCGGTTCAGGTAAAAACCGTCGGGCGTCTGTTGGAGCGGAGGCTTTGTCATTGTTGTTCTCCGGTGAGTTGTCGGGGTGAAGCGGCGCAAATTCAGGCGTCGAACGCGCGCTGGAATTCAGCGAAGGTGTCGGCGTCCGGGTAGGAAGTCTGGGTGCCGAGGCCGGTGACCGAGCACGCGGAATAGGCAACCGCCTGGACCATCGCCGCGCGAATGTCACGCGAGCGGGTCCAGTGCTGGATGAAGCAACCGATAAACGCATCGCCAGCGCCGGTGGTGTCGCGGGCAGCCACGCGCAGGCCGGGGACCTGAAACTCGCCCTCAGCGCCGACGTACAACGCGCCTTGCTGGCCGAGGGTGACGATGACGTGGCGGATGCCGCTGGCGACCAGCGCTTGCGCGGCGATGAGCGCGGACTCGGGCGAGTCGACGGTCTGGCCGCTGATCAACGCCAACTCGGACTCGTTGGGCACCAGGAAGTCCAGCTGCGCGAGGTGTTCACGGCTGAGGCCGGCCAAGGCTGGCGCCGGGTTCAGCAGCACCGGGATGTTGTGTTCGCGGCCGAAAGCGATGGCGTGATAGACGGTTTCGACGTTGATTTCGAGCTGCAACACGATCAGCGCGCACTCGCGCAAAGCGGCTGCAGCGGCGTCGATATCTGCTGGTGAAAGATGCGCGTTGGCACCTTTGACGATGAGGATGCTGTTGTGCGAATCGGCCTGGACGAAGATCGGCGCGACACCGCTGGACACGCCTGGCACACGCTGTACGTAACGCGTGTCGATGCCAAAGCGCTGGAAATTGGCCAGGGTGTTGTCGGCAAACATGTCATCGCCGACTTTGGTCAGCATCAGCACGTCTGCCCCGAGCTTGGCCGCTGCCACCGCCTGATTCGCGCCTTTGCCGCCGCAACCGAGGGCAAATCCCGGCGCTTCGAGCGTTTCGCCCTGCGCCGGCATGCGGTAGATGTAGGTGATCAGATCCACCATATTGCTGCCGATGACTGCGATCTTGCTCATTGCTATCCCACCTTGTTACGGCTTGCCGGACTGATGTCTGGCGTTGTTGTTTTGTTATTTAAATAACATTTGTTGTGATAATTCAATCTTTTTCTGGGGCCGCCTGGCACGCAAAGACCAGCGGCTTTGCGCAAAACCCTTGTAGGAGCGAGGCTTGCCCGCGAAAGCGCCAGGTCAGTCGAAATCAATGTTGAATTAACCGACGTCTTCGCGGGCAAGCCTTGCTCCTACAGGAGGATTGCGGCGGCTGGAGGTTTATCGCCGCGAATAATCCTGCAACACACACGGCTGTCGAAATAATTCCCGACCTCGGCATGCATCTGTTAAAACCCGTGTTTTCCCCTTTCGACTGGACCGCTGCATGTTTTCTTCCCTCATGAGCCGCTTGAGCAAGCGCTGGTTTGCGACTTTGTGCATGGCGCTGCTGATCGTCGGCCTGCCGGTGGGTTGCGGGGTGCTCAAATACAAAGAGCGCGAGTTGCTGTTTCGCATCGAGCCGGGCACGGCGGGCTGGTATCGCGGCTTGCCGAAAGATGTGCAGGAATTCGACATCAAACCTGCCAGTTTCAAGGGCGGGCAGAACTTGCACGCCTGGTGGTGGCCCGCCGCCCGTCGCGACGCGCCGTCGATCCTTTATCTGCACGGCGTGCGCTGGAACCTCACCGGCCAGGCGTTCCGCATCGAGCAGTTACGCGCGATGGGCTATTCGGTGCTGGCCATCGATTACCGTGGCTTCGGCCAGAGCAAGGGCGATCTGCCGTCAGAGGCCAGCGTTTACGAAGACGCCCGAGTGGCGTGGGATCGCTTCAAAGAGATGCAGCCGGATGCGAAAAAGCGCCTTATCTACGGCCATTCGCTGGGCGGCGCGGTAGCGATTGACCTTGCGGCGGACCTCTCCGAGCAGGCGAAAAAGGATCACGTCGCGGTGCCGGTGCGCGGCTTGGTCATCGAATCGACCTTCACCACGTTGGGCGACGCGGTCGCGCAAGTCGCCGACAGCAATCTGCCGGTCAAATCGCTGCCGGTGCGCTGGTTGCTGTCGCAGAAATTCGATTCCATCGACAAGATCGCCGACATCGACATGCCGCTGCTGGTGGTTCACGGCTTGGCGGATGCGTTCATGCCGTCGCGCTTCAGCGAGCAACTGTTCAACGCCGCCAACGAGCCCAAACGCCTGCTGCTGGTGCCCGGCGGCACGCACAACAACAGCATGAGCCTGGGCGGCAGCCAATATCGTCAAGCCATCGAAAACCTGATGAAAGCCAAACCGGCGCAAGTCGCTGCGGTGCATCGCAGCTCGCCTGAAACCTGAGCACTAGCGATACCCGCGCGCCTGCAAATCAAACAGCTGCGCATAACGCCCGCCCGCCGCGACCAGAGTGTCGTGGTCGCCGCGCTCCAGAATCGCGCCTTGATCAAGCACGATGATGTGATCGGCGTTGCGCACGCTGGAGAAACGGTGGGAAATCAGCAACGTCATGCGGCCCTGAGTGTGCTGGCTGAAATGTTCGAACACCGCCGCTTCCGCCGCCGGGTCGAGGGCTGAGGTCGGTTCATCGAGGATCAAAATGTCGGCGTCGCGGCGCATGTAGGCGCGGGACAAGGCAATCTTCTGCCATTGCCCGCCCGACAACTCCTGACCACCGGCGAACCAGCGCCCCAGTTGCGTCGCATAACCGCGATCAAGGCCTTCGATAAACGGCGCGGCCATGCCCTCGGCGGCGGCTTGTTTCCAGCGCTGCTCATCGTCGAATGCCAGGGTGTCGCCGACCCCGATGTTCTCGCCGACGGTGAACTGATAGCGAATGTAGTCCTGGAAAATCACGCCGATACGCCGCCGCAGCGCGTCTTCTTCCCAAGTCTGCAGATCGCTGCCGTCGAGCAGGATGCGGCCCTGATCCGGGCGATAAAGACGCGTGAGCAGTTTGATCAGTGTGGTTTTGCCCGAACCGTTTTCCCCGACCAGCGCCATGCTGCGGCCCGGCACCAGATGCAAGTCGATGCCTTCGAGCGCCGCCCGACTCGCCCCCGGATAACGAAAACCGACATTCTCGAAACGCAGCCCGTCACCCGGCAGCGCGCCGACGGTGAGGTGGCCGGTGTCGCTGACCACCGGTTCGGCGAGGTATTCGTAAAGGCTCGACAGATAGAGCCCATCCTCGTACAGACCGCTGATCGCGCTGAGGCTGCTGCTGACGGCGGTTTGTCCCTGTTTGAACAGCACCAGGTACATGGTCATCTGCCCAAGGCTGATCTGGCCGTGCACGGTGTCGACCACCACCCACGCATACGCGAGGTAGAACGCCCCGGTGCCGAGCAAACCGAGGAGAAATCCCCAGCCATCGCGGCGCAGGGTCAGTCGGCGATCCTCGGCGTACAGCCGCGCAAAAGTGTCGCGATAACGCTTCAACAACAACGGCGCGAAGCCGAACAGCTTGACCTCCTTGATGAAGCCTTCGTGGGACAGCAACGTCTCGATGTAACTCTGCTGCCGACTCTCCGGCGCCCGACGGGTAAACAGGCGAAACGCATCCCCGGAAAAATGCGCCTCGGCAAAGAACACCGGCAACGCACCGACCACCAGCAATACCAGCGCCCACGGCGAAAAATGCACCAGCAATACGCCAAAGCTGATCAGCACAATCAGGTTCTGGATCAGCCCCAGTGACTTCATCACCAGCGCCAGCGGCCGAGTCGACGCCTCGCGCCGCACCCGCACCAATTTGTCGTAAAACTCCGAATTCTCGAACTGCACCAGCGACAACGTCTGGGCCTTCTCCAGAATCATCGTGTTGACCTTTTGCCCCAACTGCACCCGCAACAACGACTGCTGCACCGACAACGCCCGCTGCGTCGCGCTCAACAACGCGAGCACGCCCGCCTCCATCAACACAAAACGCACCACCGGCCACAACGGCGCACTGCCCTGCTGCGCGTGCAACTGCATCGCCGCCACCACCGCATCGACAATCCGCTGGCCGAGCCACGCCGCCAGCGCGGGCAGTACACCGGCGATCAGCGTCGCGAGGACCAGCCCGAGGAACAGACCGCGCGAAGTGCCCCACACCAGGAGCAAGGCGCGTTTGGACTGGTCGAGCAGCGAGGTGAAGCGTGTGAGGGTTGGCATAGGACGGCGGGCTCTGCGAGGACGGCGGCGATCTGGGCGAAGGCGCCATGGTACTTCAGCTGACAGCGACGGCGGCGATTGCTGCGGCCGTCGCGCTATTGCGCAGTGGTTTGAAGCCTGCAAAGGGTTGAGCCTGAGGGCATAATGGCGGCCCCTCAAAACACCAAAAGGATTTCGTGTGTTATCGCGCCTCAATACCCTCTGGACATGGCTGTATTACGCGATGAGCTGGCTCGTCGTTCTCGTGCTGATCTTGCACCACGCCTTTTACGACTGGTTGTTGATGGAACCCATCGACGTCGGCGGCACGTTCATGGGCGGCGGCATGGCGATTCAGCTGTATTTGTTCGGCTGGATCGTCGCCACGCTGGGCATCATCGTTGCGGTGTTATTGCGTTTGCCGGGCGCGATGTGGGGCTGGATCGGCGCCGGCGTTGTGCCTTTGGGATTCGGAGTCTGGTGGCAAGTGAATTATCCGGACAACGCTGAACAGGTGATCTACAGCGTCAGTCAGCACGAAATCGGCAGCTTTATGTTGATCGGCGTTTTATTGCTGGCGAGCGGATTGTACGTTCGCGCGCGCCGCAAACCCCGCGCCCCGGATCCCGAGCAAATGCCCGTGCAATTCATCGCCGCACTGCTGTTGGCCGGTTTTTTTATTGGCGTGCCGATGTCGATTTACAAGAAGCAAACAATGCCCCATTGCGCGTTCAGCAAAGAAGGTCAGCAACTGACGGTGTGCCTGGGCGATGACGACAACGAACGCGTGATCGTCGACTGAACGGACGGGCAATAAGCCGCCGCGCTGCTATAGAAAAAACGTCTGAATAAACCCGGCAGGATCTGACCTCTAAGGCTTTGCCAATTGAGGTCGAACCCCACTGAAGTTGAAGGCCGCCCTGGCCTTCAGCTCACTCGGTAACCGGGAGCACACCATGAAAATCAATCCCTATCTGATATTCAACGGCGACTGCAAAGCCGCGTTCACTTTCTACGCCCAGGCCCTGCCCGGCCAGATCGACATGATGATGACCTTCGGCGAAAGCCCGGCGCGCGAACATGTGCAGGCGGACTATTACAACCTGATCATCCATACCAGCTTGTCGGTGGGCGACCAGTCGATCATGGGCTCCGACACCACCCCCGACCGCCCCACCGACGACATGGCCGGCTGCTCGATCTCGCTCAACGTCGACAGCATCGCCGAAGCCGAACGCGTGTTCGGCGCACTGGCGGACGGCGGCAGCGTGCAGATGCCGCTGGAGCAAACCTTCTGGGCGGCACGATTCGGCATGCTCGTGGACCGCTTCGGGGTTTCGTGGATGGTCAACTGCGAAAAGGAACAGTGATCCTACAAAACACCTGATCCCCTGTGGCGAGCGGGCTTGCCCGCGTTTGAGTGCGCAGCGCTCACAGGATTTTTGGGGCCGCTGCGCAGCCCAACGGGGGCGAGCCCCCTCGCCACAGGGGGTGATGGTGTAGCGAACTGGGTGGTGGCTCTGCGGGAATGATCGTTGACAGGGATGGCCCAACTTCCGGGAACGCCCGATACCCTGTGGCGAGCGGGCTTGCCCGCGTTTGAGTGCGCAGCGCTCACAGGATTTTTGGGGCCGCTGCGCAGCCCAACGGGGGCAAGCCCCCTCGCCACAGGGGGTGGTGGTGTAGCGAACTGGGTGGTGGCTCTGCGGGAATGATCGTTGACAGGGATGGCCCAACTTCCGGGAACGCCCAATACCCTGTGGCGAGCGGGCTTGCCCGCGTTTGAGTGCGCAGCGCTCACAGGATTTTGGGGCCGCTGCGCAGCCCAACGGGAGCAAGCCCCCTCGCCACAGGGATTGGGTGTTGGCTCGGTTCGCATTGGGCTTGATGGCAACTCTATGGGTGTCTGCTACCGTCAACCCGACGTTTCGCGTGGTGTTGTCGGAGGCTGGATGAATCATCTGCTGCTCGCATTGATCGTATTCATTTGCCTGTTCGGCAGCGCACTGGTCGGTTCGGCGGTGCGGCAGCGTTTGCCTTCGCATCATTTGAGCGACGATTCGGTCGCGGTCCTGAAACTCGCCACGGGCCTGATCGCCACTATGTCCGCGCTGGTGCTCGGTTTGCTAGTGTCTTCGGCCAAGGGCACCTTCGAAACCACCAATGCGCAACTGGAGGGTGCGGCCGCCAAAGTTGTCGAGTTTGATCGGGTGCTGGCGCGCTACGGTCCATCGGCCCAGCCGATCCGCACGCAGCTCAAGCACAATTACGCGGAGATCGTGCAAATCCTCGCCTCCCGGGATGAGTCGAGGCTGGCGCTGCTCGACAGCCCTGAGGCGATCAATCGCTCGGAAGCGCTGCAACAACAAGTCGCCGACCTGTCCCCCGCCACCGACAATCAACGCGTCCTCAAGGCCTCGGCCCTGCAGATGATGGACGCGGTGTTTGCCGCGCGTTGGCTGACGGTGTTGCAGGCCAATCAGTCGATCCCGCCGGTGATGCTGGTGATTCTGATCTCCTGGCTGTCGATCATCTTCGGCTCGTTCGGCCTGTTCGCGCCGCGCAACGGCACGATTGTGGTGGTGCTGATGCTCTGCGCCGGGTCGACCGCGGCGACGATTCTGCTGGTTGAAGAGCTGAATCGGCCGCTGGACGGGCTGATCAGCGTGTCGCTGGAACCGATGGTGCATACGCTGGAACGGTTGGGGCAGTAATCCTGAATCTCCGACACGCCGTAGTCCCCCTGTAGGAGTGAGCCTGCTCGCGATGGCGGTTGATCATTCAACATCGATGTTGGCTGATCGGCCGCCATCGCGAGCAAGCTCGCTCCCACAGGGCTGGTGGTGTTTTGGCGATAGTGTTTCCCCCGCGACATCCTGTCCATCTGCTGCCGGTAGTACACCGCGACCCTCGGCTGGTAACCTGCGCCCTGCTCTTTCAATGATGACGGTGACGCATTTGATCAGCAGTACCCCAACGCTGGCCCGCAATATCGATGGCAAAGCCATTGCCGCCCTGGTGCTGGAAGAAGTTCGCGCAGAGGTCGCAGGCCTCGCCGAACAGCAGATTTTCCCGGCGCTGGCGGTGGTGCTGGTCGGTGATGATCCGGCCAGCCACGTTTACGTGCGCAACAAAATGCTGCGGGCCAAGGAAGTCGGGATCCGCTCGCTTGAGCATCGCCTGCCGGACACTGCCAGCCAGACGCAGGTGCTGGAGCTGATCGCGCAATTGAACGCCGACGTCACGGTGAACGGCATTCTGGTGCAACTGCCGCTGCCGGCGCATATCGATGAAGCGGCGGTAATTCACGCCATCGATCCGATCAAGGATGTCGACGGTTTTCATCGTGAAAACGTCGGCGGTCTGGTGCAAGGCATGGACGTGCTGACCCCATGCACGCCGAGCGGCTGCATGCGCCTGTTGCAGGAAACCTGGGGTGACATCAGCGGTTTGCACGCGGTGGTGATCGGCCGTTCGAACATTGTCGGCAAACCGATGGCGACCTTGTTGCTGCAAGCTCACTGCTCGGTCAGCGTCGTGCATTCGCGCAGCGTCGATGCGCCGGCGCTGTGCCGATTGGCGGACATCGTAGTGGCGGCGGTCGGTCGTCCGGGCTTGATCGATGCCAGTTGGCTCAAGCCTGGGGCGGTGGTGATTGATGTCGGGATCAACCGTATTACTGACGAATCCGGTAGCCGTCTGGTCGGCGATGTCGATTACCCCAGCGCACGCACGGTCGCCAGCGCAATCACGCCAGTGCCGGGCGGCGTCGGGCCGATGACGATTGCTTATTTGCTGAAGAACACGCTGATCGCAGCGCGGTTGCAGCGCGCGGTGAAGGCCCGCGAGCCGGACCCGGATGGCTGTGATTCGGATATCAACTGAGCAGCGTCCGCTTCTGTAGCAGCTGCCGAGGTACGAGGCTGCGTTCGGCTGCGCAGCAGTCGTGAAACCTGTGTATGCGGTTTTCCTGAAACACCGCGTCAACTGATTTCACGACTGCTTCGCAGCCGAACGCAGCCTCGCAGGCTCGACAGCTGCTACAGACCCAAACGCAGCCTCGTACCTCGGCAGCTGCTACAGAACCGACGCGGGCACGTACAGGATTGTCGGTAGCTGGGGGATTCAGAACCTTGGCTTCAGGGTTTTCCAATCCGGTTTATAGCGCTGCATCTGCTTCACATCATCTCGTTGGCGGATCCCGCAGGTCAGGTATTGATCATGCAGTTTGCCGAGCTGATCGTGGTCCAGTTCCAGGCCCAATCCAGGTGCGCGGGTGATCTTCACGCAGCCGTCGACAATCGGCAGTTTGCCGCCCTTGATCACTTCCTCATCCGGCTCCTGCCACGGGTAATGGGTGTCGCAGGCGTAATCCAGATTCGGCACTGACGCCGCCACGTGCGCCATCGCCATCAGGCTGATGCCCAGGTGCGAATTGGAATGCATCGACACACCGACGCCGAACGTCTGGCACATTTTCGCCAGCGCCTGAGTGTCGCGCAGGCCGCCCCAATAATGATGATCGGCCAGCACAATCTGCACACTGTTCAACGCCACGCTGCGGCGAAACTCATCAAAATCGGTGACCACCATGTTGGTCGCCAGCGGCAGCCCGGTGCGTTTGTGCAACTCGGACATGCCTTCGAGGCCCGGCGTCGGGTCTTCGTAATATTGCAGGTCTTCGCCGAGCAATTCAGCCATGCGAATCGAGGTCTCCAGCGACCAATTGGCGTTCGGATCAATGCGCAGCGGATACCCCGGAAAAGCCTTTTTCAACGCCTTGATGCACGCCACTTCATGCTCCGGCTCGAGGGCGCCGGCCTTAAGCTTGATGCTCTTGAAACCATAGGTTTCGATCATCCGGCGTGCCTGGGCGACGATCTGCTCTTCGTTCAGCGCCTCGCCCCAACTGTCGGGTTTGTACGGCGAATCAATGTGCTGCGCGTACTTGAAAAACAGATAGGCGCTGAACGGAATTTCATCGCGAATCGCCCCGCCCAACAGGTCCACCAGCGGCACGTTCAGCGCGTGCGCCTGCAGGTCGAGAAACGCCACTTCAAATGCCGAATACGCATTGCTCACCGCTTTGCTCGCGTGCGAACCGGGCGCCAGCTCAGCGCCAGCAACGCTCGAAGTTTTGTTCGCCGCCACGGTGGCCTGGACGATCGCGCGCAGGTGGTTGAGGTTGAACGGGTCGAGGCCGATCAGTTGCGCTTGCAACTGTTGCTGGATCGCCAGCGCGGGGGCATCGCCGTAGCTCTCGCCAAGGCCGATGTAGCCGTTGTCGCTCTCGATTTCGATAATCGAACGCAAGGCAAAAGGTTCGTGAATGCCGCTGGCGTTAAGCAGTGGCGGATCGCGGAAAGCGATGGGGGTCACGGTCACTCGTTTGATTTTCAAAGGTCAGGCTCCGATTGATCAATATCCAGGGCTTAATGCGATGCGGCGTGGCTCGGCACCACGACGTCGGGCGAATTGCCGTTGCGCTTGCGCGGCGTTGGCGAGGTGGCTTTCGGCGTGGTGCGGGCGAAAAAGATCACCACGGCAGCCATCAGCGACGTCGCCGCGAGGCCGTACATGCCGCCCTCGATCGAGCCGGTGGTTTGCTCGAGAAAGCCGAACGCGGTCGGGGCAACGAAGCCGCCAAGGTTGCCGATGGAGTTGACTAACGCAATCACCGCCGCCGCGATCCGTGCGTCCAGATAGGCTTGCGGAATCGGCCAGAACAGCGCCGAGGCAGCCTTGAAACCGATTGCGGCAAAACAGATCGCGACAAACGCGAAGACCGGCCCGCCGGTAGTGGACATGAACATACCGAACGCGGCGATCACCAATGTCAGCGCGACCCACGCCTGCTGGAATTTCCATTTGCCGGCCAGCGCTGCGAAGCCGTACATCGCCACGATCGAGATGATCCACGGCACCGAGTTGAACAAGCCAACCTGGAAATCGCCCAGATTGCCCATCTTCTTGATCATGCTCGGCAGCCAGAACGTCGCGCCATAAATGGTCAGGGCAATGGAAAAGTAGATGAAGCAGAACAGCGCAATCTGCCGGTCGGCCAACAGTTTGAACATCGATGGCTTGACGCCTTTCACCGCTTCGCGCGCCTGCTGTTCTTCGGCAATCGCCGCGATCAAAGCGCCCCGCTCCTCGTCGCTCAGCCATTTCGCCTCACGTGGATGCGATTGCAGCCAGAACCAGACGAAACCGCACAACACGATGGACGCGAAGCCTTCGATCAGGAACATCCACTGCCAGCCATGCAGGCTCAAACCGTTGATGTTCAGCAGCGCACCGGAGACCGGGCCGGAGATCACCGAGGCAATCGCCGAGCCACTGAGAAACACCGCCATGGTCTTGCCGCGTTCAGACGCCGGCAGCCACTGGGTGAAGTAATAAATGATGCCGGGGAAAAATCCGGCTTCGGCGGCGCCGAGGATAAAGCGCAGCACGTAGAAACTGGTTTCGCCCTGAACGAAGGCCATCGCCATCGCGGCGGCGCCCCAGGTGAACATGATGCGGGTCAGCCAGACGCGCGCGCCGTAGCGTTGCAGCAGCATGTTGGACGGCACTTCAAACAGCGCGTAACCGACGAAAAACAGCCCGGCGCCCAAGCCATACGCCGCCGCGCCGATGCCGAGGTCGGTTTCCAAATGGCTGCGCACGAAGCCGATATTGACCCGGTCAATGTAGTTGACGATAAACATGACCACGAACAACGGCAGCACATGGCGTTTCACTTTGGACGCCGCACGGGCGAGTACCGTGGGCTGCGGCGAACTCTGCAGGGTTTTCAAGAGGCAACTCCCAATCTTGTTTTTGTAGGGACGAGCCGATCATGGACGCGACAATTGATCCCGTCTAATCTAACTTGGCATTCGATTGATACCTGGATTAGATCAATGTTCGAGCTTACCCAACTGCGCTGCTTCACCACGGTCGCCACCGAACTCAACTTCCGTCGCGCCGCCGAACGCCTGAACATGACCCAGCCGCCGCTCAGTCGGCAGATTCAATTACTCGAGCACCACCTCGGCGTCGAGCTGTTCACCCGCACCACCCGCAGCGTCGCGTTGACCGCTGCCGGCCGGGCATTTTTCATCGAAGCGCAGAACTTGCTCGAGCGCGCCCAACAGGCCGCCGTCACCGCGCGACGGTTCGCCGAAGGCGATATCGGCTCGGTCAATATCAGCTTCGTCGGCAGCGCGGTGTATGAATTCCTGCCCAAAGTCATCGCCGAGGCACGGCTGAAACAGCCTCACGTGAAAATCGATCTGACGGAGATGAACACCTACCAGCAGCACGAAGCCCTGCGCGCACGACGTATCGACCTCGGCATCGTCCGCGCGCCGCTGCTGGAACCGGGTTACGCCACCGAATGCCTGGTGCGCGAGCCGTTTGTGCTCGCAGTGCCGAGCAATCATCGACTGGCCAGCGCTGACAGCGTGTCCGTGCAGGACCTCGATGCCCAGCCGTTCCTGATGTACTCCCACGCTGCTTACCCACCGTTCAACGAACTGCTGACCGGCATGCTGCGCTCGGCCCGGGTGGCGCCGGAATACGTGCAATGGCTGGGTTCGTCGCTGACCATTCTGGCGCTGGTCAACGCCGGAATGGGTCTGGCGCTGGTGCCGCGTTGCGCGACGAGTGTGGTGTTCAAGAATGTGCAGTTTCGCGATATCGATCTGGGCGAAGGGGTGCAAAGCGAACTGCACCTGATCTGGCGCGAAAACAATGACAACCCGGCGTTTGCGATGTTGCTCGAAGGGATACGCCGGGCAGTCAGTGAGGGCTGGGGCGGCTAGGGCTCGGAGGCCTGCCGCTCACGCAAAAACACTTCCAGTTGGCCAATCGGCAGCGGTCGGCTGAACAGGTAGCCTTGAACCTGATCGCAACCGTTTTCGGTCAGAAATGCCAGTTGCTCGGCGGTCTCGACCCCTTCGGCGATCACTTGCAAATGCAAGCTGTGCGCGAGTTCGATAATCGTCCGCGCGATCGCCGCATCCTGCGGGTTGCTGGTGACTTCGCGGATAAAGGCGATATCGATTTTCAGCTTGTCGATCGGGAAACGCCGCAAATAAGCGAGGCTGGAATAACCCGTGCCGAAATCGTCGATCGACACCTTGATCCCCAGCGCCTGCAGTGTTTGCAAACTGGCGATGGTGTGCGAGGTGTTTTCCATCAAAGAGCTTTCGGTCAGTTCGATTTCCAGCCACTGCGGATCAATCCGATGGTCGATCAACGCTTGGCGAATACTGTCGATCAAGTCGCCCTCGATGATCTGCTGGCCCGACACGTTGACCGCCACCTGGAACGGCCCCAAATTTGCTGACAGACGCGGCGGATCACCCAACTGCCCACCTCGGAAATCAGCCCGAGGGTTTCCAGAATCGGCACAAACACCGCCGGCGAGACAGGCCCCAGGCCTGGGCGCGACCAGCGCAACAGGGCTTCCAACCCGCAAACGCAGCCATCCGCCAGACTGATCTTGGGCTGATAGAACAACTCGAATGCCTGCTGTTCTACCGCCTCGCGCAAGGCCGTTTCCAGCTCTTGCCGCGCCGACGCGTCGGCGTTCATTTGCGCGGTGTAAAAACGATAAGTGTCCCGGCCGATTTTCTTCGCGCGGTTCATCGCGGTGTTGGCGTGTTTGATCAACCGATGGGCGTCGTCGCCGTCGTCGGGGTACAGCGCGATGCCGATGCTGGCGGTCATCGCTGTGGCGTGATCAGCCAGCTGAAACGGTACGCGCAAGGCTTCGCGGATGCGTTCGACGGTTTGCAGCGGATCGGCCTGGCCCTCGCGAATCATCAGGATCAGCGCGAATTCGTCACCGTCCATGCGCCCCAAGGTGTCGCTGACGTTGAGGCAATGGGTCAGGCGCTGACTGAGCTCGGTGAGCATCTGATCACCCAGCAGATGGCCCCAGGTTTCGTTGACGTTTCTGAAATCATCGAGGTCGACGGTGACCACTGCCAATTGCCACCCGCTGAGCGCCGCTTGGGTCAATCCCATCTGCAACGTGGTGAAGAACAGATTGCGGTTGGGCAGACCGGTCAACGTGTCGTAATGAGCCATTTTCAGCATGCGCTGATCGGCTTCCTTGCGTTCGGTGATGTCGCGGGCAATCCCGACAATGATCCAGTCCTCGCCAGTCTTGTAGGCCTGGCGGTGGATTTCTACCGGGATATGCCGGCCGTCCTTGCAGTGGATGTGCGCTTCCATCGGCTCGCTGGGGCCTTTGCCGGCGATGATCTGGTCATACAGGCGCT
This sequence comes from Pseudomonas prosekii, assembly GCF_900105155.1. Classification (NCBI taxonomy): domain Bacteria; kingdom Pseudomonadati; phylum Pseudomonadota; class Gammaproteobacteria; order Pseudomonadales; family Pseudomonadaceae; genus Pseudomonas; species Pseudomonas prosekii. The sequence continues at coordinate 5,293,481 of NZ_LT629762.1, read as the reverse complement.
CAAGCTGTTCGAGGGAACCATCGCTGAGGTCGGCGGGGGTTTTCTTCAGCAGTTCTTCGGGGCTGTAGCCCAATACCTGGCAGGCGCGCCGATTGAATTCGATCAGGCGCATGGTGCTGCGGTTGACGAGGAAAATCGCATCGCCCGAAGCGTCCATCGCCGAACGAAACCGCTCCAGGTCGATGGTGCGCTGCTGCAATTGGTCTTCCAACATCAGGCTGTGGCTTTTCAGGTAATCGCCGAACGCCTTGAGCCGCAGCAGATTGCGCACGCGCAGCCATAACTCGGCACTTTCCACCGGTTTGCTGAGAAATTCTTCGGCACCCGCCTCCAGCCCGGAAATCCGCGCACTCTGTTCGCCGAGGGCCGAGAGCATGATGATCGGGATGTTGGCGGTGGCCTTGTGGGACTTGAGCTCGCGCGCCACTTCGTAGCCGTCCATGCCCGGCATCATGATGTCGAGCAGGATCAAGTCGGGCGGTTGTTGCGCGACCAGCGCGAGGGCTTCCTCGCCGGAACTGGCGGTCAGGGTCTGGTAACCCTGATTCTGCAAGAGGATTTGCAGCAGTTTGCGGACATGGGTTTCATCGTCGACGATCAACAGGGTAGCGGCGGTGTCGGACATGGAAAGAGCTCAGGTAGAGGGCTGTTGAGGCAGAGTGTTTTGCAGCAACGTGTCGATGACCCGGTAGAGCTCCTTGTAGCGCAGCGGTTTGATGATGTAGGCGTTGCAACCGGCCAGACGGGTTTTCTCCTCGTCTTCTTTCATGGCCATGGCGGTGAGCGCGATCACCGGGATCGAGGCGGTCAGCGCGTCTTGCTTGAGTAAAGAAGTGGCTTTGAGGCCATCCATTCCCGGCAACTGGATGTCCATCAGGATCAGCGCGGGTTGCCGCTCGCGGGCCAGCTTCAGGCCGGTCTCCGCATCAGCTGCGCACACCACGCTGTGGCCGGCGCTGGTGAGCAGCAACCGGGCGAGGCGCATGTTGGCGGCATTGTCTTCGACGATCAGGATCTCGGCCATGGCGCCTCCACAGTGGTTGAATGTCGGATCGGCAGCCACGCCACGAATCGCGCGCCCGCCCCTTCCAGGCTGGCGACGGCGACACTGCCGCCGTGCAGCTCGGTCAATTGCTTGACCATCGCCAGGCCCAGGCCGGTGCCCTCGAATTTGCGTGCCAGGCTGCTGTCGATCTGGCTGAACGCCTTGAACAACTTGTTCATGTTGCCCCTCGCGATACCAATGCCGGTGTCGCTGACGCTCAACTCGAGAAACTCTGGGTAATCGCTGTCGGGAATCTGAAAGCCGTGCACCGGCCAGTCACCTTCAAGCGTGCCCACTTGCTCACGCCCGACCCGGCGCACCGCCAACGTGACCAAACCGCCCGCCGCGCTGAATTTCACCGCGTTGGCCAGCAGGTTGTAGACGATCTGTTTGGTCTTGCGCAGGTCGAGCTCGAAGGTGCCGATGTCGCTGTCCGATTGCAGTTTCAGCTGGATGCGTTGCAGTGCGGCTTTCTCGCGCACGATCAGCAGGCTGTTGCTCAACAGGCTTTGCAGTTCGACCGGTTCGAGTTCCAGTTCCATCATCCCGGCTTCGACCTTGGACAGGTCGAGGATGTCATTGATCAATGACAGCAAGTGTTGGCCACTGTTGAAAATGTCGCCGATGTACTCGCGCTGGGTTTCGGTCATGTCGCCGACCATGCCGTCCTTGAGCGCTTCGGAAAAACCGATGACCGCGTTCAGCGGCGTGCGCAGTTCGTGGGACATGGTGGCGAGGAATTCGGACTTCATGTGGCTGGCATGTTCGAGCTCGATGTTCTTCTCTTCCAGCGTGCGTTCGAAGCGTTTGCGTTCGGTGACATCGCGGGCAGCAGCGAATACGCCTTGCAGCTTGCGGTCGCGGTCATGAAAGGTCGCCGCGTTGTACGAAACCACGGTTTCAGTGCCGTTATAGGCGCGCACGGTGAGCTCGTAATCGCTGACCTTGTGTTCGCTGAGCACACGCTTGATCGCCGCTTCGGCGCGCGCCGGGTCTGTGAAAAAGTTCTTGCACGGCGCACCGATCAGCTCGTCCCGGGTGCGCCCGGTCAACGCCATCATCTGCATGTTGACGTCGGAGATGATGCCTTGCGGGTCGGTCATCATCAGCGCATCGATGTTCGATTCGATCAGCGAGCGGGTATAAAACTGTTGATCGCGCAGGCGTTGGTCAAGCAAGGCCTGGGTCGCCTCCTCTTGCTTGCGCGCAGTGTTATCGGTGCCGATCAGCAGGTAACCGATGATGGTTTCGGCGCTGTCGCGCAGCGAAGTCACCGACACCATCGCCGAGAGACGGCTGCCGTCCTTGCGGATGTAGGTCAGTTCATAAATGTCTTCGATGCCCCGGGACGCCTTGAACACCAACGCTTCAAACCCCGGCGTGATCGGCGTATTGAGCTCGAGGCTGAGGGCGGCGGCGCGGGTGATCAGTTCATTGGGGTCGGAAATGTCCGCCGGGGTGATCTTGTCGACCACGTCCTCGGACTTGTAACCGAGCATGCGCTCGGCGCCGACATTGAAGATCTGGATCACGCCTTTTTCGTCAGTGGCGATGCTGGAAAAGTAGGCGCTGTTGAAGATCGCGTCCTGCAACGCGCCAGTCTTGAGCAGGGTTTTCTGCCGACGAAACTCGACGATTTTTTCAGCCCGAGACTGGGGCTCGGCTGGCGGACGATCTATTGGCGGTGTGGGCATGATGCGTTTCTCGTGAACTCGCGAACCTGCCCGTAATGACGGTGCCGTAAAGCTGCTTACGGTAGATCATCCGAATGGATGAAAAGAGGTCTTCAAAACAATAGCAGAGCAATTTGCCAGAGAGTGCACTGGCAAGCTTTCAACATGCTTTCAGGTGAAGGATAACTTCGGGTTATCCGCACATGCCGAGGTCAATCGCCGGCCGCGTGCCGGCGATCAATTGGCTCTTTCCTGACGACTCAAACCTTCGGCACGGTAAACCGAAACTCGGTGCCCCTACCCACTTCACTCTGTGCTTCGATGCGCCCACCGTGAGCCTCGACGATGCCTTGGGTGATGTAAAGTCCCAGACCGGTTCCGGAAGGATTGCCCTCCTTGACCGTCCAGTAGCGATCGAACACAAACGGCAATTGGTCTGCCGGGATCCCCTCGCCGGTATCGCGCACGCTGAAGACAATTTCATCGCCCGAGGCCATCGCCACCACGCCGATCTTGCCACTGCGCGGCGTGAACTTGATCGCGTTGCCGACCAGATTCGACAGCACTTGGAACAGCCTTTCCGGGTCGGCGTTGATCTTCAGTTGCGGCTCGGCGTGGAAGGAAATTTCGATGTCCTTGTCCAGCGCCAGCGGCGACAGCAAGGCATTCGCTTCTTCGAACATTTCCGCCACCGCCAGCGGCTGCGGGGTGATGGTGTAGCGCCCGGCATCGATCTTCGAGGTGTCGAGCAAATCTTCCAGCAGCGTGTTCATCCGGCTGGTCGCCTGCTGCATGGTGTCGATGGCCGTAGCGATGCGCCGCGAGGTGTGCTGACCGTCGGAGCTGAAGGCCTTTTGCATCATCCCGCAGAGCATCGAAATGACCGTCATCGGATTGCGCAGGTCGTGAGACACCACGGCCACCAGGTCATCTCGCGCCTGAACCGCACGCTGCTCGCGCAGCACCTGACGCGCCAGGTCACTTTCGAGCGCCGAACGCCGCAAATCGTTGGCGGCGAACAAATCGCCGTGGCTCCATTTGGTGGAGATCCCGGCCATCTCGACTTTCCAGATCTCGAACGAAGTCCGTGGACGCAAACGCAGGCCGCCGTCGGAATTTTCGAGGTTGAGTGGCTTGTTCGGGTCGCCACTCCAATTGATGTTTTCCTTCACCTCGGGGCGAAACCACAACACGCCGTTGTCCACCGGTTTCGGCAGGCTCATGGCGAGCACGCCGCTGGCGACTTGGGTGAACGCGGCGGCCGGCGGATACACCAGCGACAGTTGATGACTGGAAAAAACCTTCTGCGAAGAGGTCTGCAACCACTTGTGCAACGCACGAATTTCTTCGGGCTCGGGGCAGTTGCCGTAGCGATGCAGTTGCTTGTCTTCGATGATCGCCACACCGCCGGCATTGGCCAGCGCCATCAACAACTGTGGCTGCTGCGCGAGGCCGTCGAAAACGTTTTCCGTCGAGTCGATCATCGCTTGATTGAGCAACGCCAACGCGTCGATTTTGTCTTCACGTTGGCGGCTGACTTCCAGCGCTTCCATCGCACTGATCTGCAGCGACAACACTTGGCCGATGGTCTGGCAGGCGCTGCGCAATTCGTGCGGGACGTGCAACGGCTGGCGATTGCCACAGCTGATCAGGCCCCAGAGCTTGTCGCCCTTGAGCAGCGAAATGCTCATGGAGGACAGCACGCCCATGTTCTTCATGTACTGGCAGTGAATCGGCGACACGCTGCGCAGGCTGGCGAAGCTCAGGTCCAGCGGCTGGCCGGTATCGGGGCGCAGCTTGGGCACCAGCGGCACCGGTTGATAATCGGCGTTGGGGATGATTCGCAGCCAATTGGTGCGGTACAACTCGCGCGCCTGCTCGGGAATGTCCGAGGCGGGGAAAAACAGCCCCTGAAACACGTCCATATCCGGCGACGTCGCTTCGGCGATCACCTGACCGTGACCTTCTTCTTCAAAGCGATAGATCAGCACCCGGTCGTAACCGGTGATCTGCTGGATTTCCTCGACACTGGTTTCATACAACGCCTGCAGCGTTTTCGCACGCTGAAGGCGCTGCAACATACGGCCGAGGTTATTCGGCTTGCCGTCGACCGTGCGCGGCTGAAACGCCGGATCCTCGACCTCCAGTTCTAGCACCAGAACACCTTGATGGCGGTGCACAAAACCTTCGAACGTGGCGCCGTTGAGAGTGAAAAACAATTCGGCGCCGTCCAGCGGATTGTCCTGCTGCGCCGCTTGTTCGATCGCTTGCGCGTAGTCAGCGCCGACCAGCCGCTGCAATGGCTCGCCGACCATCTCCTGCGCTGCGCGACCCAACAAGTCCTGAACGTTGGCGCTGATCTGCACAATACGCAGATCCGGCTCGGACAAGGTCAGCAGCACGCCGTGTGGCTGGATCGCGCCGGGCGTGCGAATCGGCTCGTCGCTACAATTGTTGAGCAACTCGTCAAAAGCGTCTTTGTCCAACGGATTCATAAAAGCACCTCTGTGCGATCGAGCCAGCGCTCAAAGCAGGCAAATGTTTGCTGGGCGGCGTCGACGACAGCTTGCCGACTGGACGCGTCAAATGGGCTGGTGGCCAGGTAATCGGTGAAATCGCGCCAGCGACGACCGGTGGCGGCACCGTAGATATCCAGAAAAGCGGCGCCATTGTCGGCATCCAGATTCAGGCGCGCAGCAATCTCGCGCCGCAGGATTTGCCCACCGAGGGTCGCGCCTTCGAGCACGTACAAAACGCCGAGACAGGCTGGAGCAGAAACGGTCGCGGGCAAGGTCTCGCAAAGCGGCAATTGATCGATAGCCTGATCACTCAGCCCCAGCGCCAGCAAATCGCTGCGCAGCGTGGGCGTCTTCAGGCGCACGGCCAGATCAAAGTCGTCGGGAGTATTTCCACTGTCTTTCAGGCGCTGTTCCAACGGCTGGTAAAAACCGTAATAGGCCTGAACAAGACGCTGGTAATGAGCGTGGTCCAGCGAAGGGGAAAAAAACGGCAGGCGTTTCTCTAAAGCAATGTGCAGTTGCGCGGTACCCGCTCGCAAGTTCTGCAGGAGTAAGGAAGCGCCGACGCTGCGGTTATTTGATTGCATGTATAAGCTCTAGCGGTCGGGCCTCATCACGGCCATGGGCGAACGGGGGGCGAAACGTTTGGGCGGGAATTCTAACGCAAAGGAGAATGGAGCTTGTGGCTGTCAGATGTCTGGGGTTCGAAAAAATTCAAAGAATTTGGATGCAGGGTTTGGATCTTACGATTTTGTTCAGCCATGTCACGATGCACGGAATGCGATCAAACAATAGGGAAAGTGGGTAATGTCGATCTGGTCACGTGTTGAATCCGTGTTCATTTTTCTCGCAGCATTATGGGTATTGATTGCTTCCGGAGTTTGGGTAACCGCTGATTCAACCAACCCCAAAATGAGCCAGCGGCTTACCGCACTGGTGGCCACCATGAACGAACATCGGATTTCCCACTACCAGAATCAGGACTGGTGCACGCGTATCGATTCCGAATCTGGAAACTACGCAGACCAACCGAGTTCCACGTGTGGCAGCGATGACGGGAACAAGCCTTTCGACGCACACGGAGCACGGCTGTTCAGCGTGGTCAGCGACGCGGCAGAAGAAGCGCAGATAGCGCCCATCAGGATCGACATTCGGTCAGAGCATGGGCGCGTAACGTTCGCGACAATCAGCCTTTCGTGCTTCCTGTGCTACGCGTCCTATATTTATTCGCCACAAAAGCCTTATGTCACTCAGGAGCGCAAACCCACAGATGTGATCAATATGACTGGGGATTGGTATTACGAAAACACCGGGATTTGAAAGGTATCTGGCCGAACTCACCGGCCGGATGGCAATCTGGAACCGTATCCGTAGTTTTCGTGAAGTAACTAAAGCAATGATTGCCCGGCTGTCGCGGGCATCGAATCAATGGGCTTTGGATTGGACCTTAAAGCCATATGCGAACGTCAGCTGACCAAGCGTGTCGCCTGGATAAGCACATGACAACGAAAATCCGACTCTGATGATTTTCATGTACGAGACGCGAATCACGCTGCCACCCGAAGTCGAGCTCATCTCCATTAAGGGACTAACTCTGGCCTCCGTATCAGCTAGGGTTTCCACCCAGAGCCAGTGGTTCTGTAGGGGTAAAAACCACTGAAAATAAAAAGGGGCCGCGAGATAAAATCTCGTGACCCCTTGAATTATATGGTCGGGACGGAGTGATTCGAACACTCGACCCCTAGCACCCCATGCTAGCAGAACTCCTTAAAGCCCAATGAAATCAGGGCTTTGCACCTAGCGCTCGCTGCAACGATGCCCCACGGTGCTTTACTGGAATTAGCGAATCCCCGAAAATCCCCCGACGTAGTTTTTACCCTCTCCCGACGTCCTGTCGACCGAACACAAATCCTTTCGAACACAGTCTGTCTACTGCTACCCTGCCCTTTTCATGGAGGAAAGCAGCATGTCAGATGCAGACCTGATCCACCCCCTCTTCAAAGCGATCAACGAAAACCAGCTCGCACTGGAGGCTGCTCTCTTGGAACTGTCTAACTGGATCGAGCGGCAAGGCGGTGTCGAGGCAAGCAGGAATGCGCGAGCTGCACTCGAGGCACTGGACCGTAACGATGCATTCATCAAATTGACGATCGCGATGCTTAGGCCGTCGGACGGTTGCGGCTTATAGTCAGACCTCCCTGCAATACCACGACTGCGCATACAGCCGGCCGTCGAGTTCTTCCAAACCGCTGAGCGTAAAGGCGTTGGTCGCCATCCCCGACAGTCGAGCATCGAGCAGCGGCGGCAGAGGGGTCGCGTCGAGCGGCATACCCTGCGGCCTGATTTCGGCGATATCGCTGCTTCTATTAAGCGCCTGGCACATCTGACTCCTGATGTTGATGTCGCCCCTAATTGGCTTTCCGCCTTGGATATCCTTCCAAGACCGGGCGACGCCGTGTTCTCTCATGTGGGTGATTAGGAAATACATCTTGCTTGCTCGATACTGGATAGATAAACAGTATCGTTTCGGGCATATGCTTATTCAACCGGCGCTGACGAATGACTTGTCAGGGCACATCTTTGAAAAACAGATGTTGCCCGAGCTTGAGTGTTTGCTTGGCGCCCCTCGTCCACGTCGGCGGACGCGGCATGGTCGTAGCGTAATAGTGCGTGGCACCTTTGGTTGGGTCCGGCGCCTTGCTGTCGATCACATGGTCTGCCGCCATCCGCGCCCGGGCGAGCTCTTTTGCTGGAATCGGCTTCGCGCCACTCAGATACGCATAGTTGGGGTCGTTCTTGTTCCAGCAGCTGAACTGCCACGGCTTCAGGCACACACCGGCATAGCCCTCGCCCCACCAGTCCGGCTTGCCGTCGTTGTGCAGGTCCATCTCCACGCGGTTGCGGATGGTCCAGGCTACGGCGATCTGTCCAGCCAGGCTTTCGCCGCGCGCCTCGCCCCACAAGGTGCGGGCGAGGATGTCGCGGTCTTTTTCGGAAACAGCCATTGGTTTTCTCCAGGCAAAAAAAATCCCGCTCGATGGCGGGTGCTTTGGGGTGCTGTAACGCGTCACATCAGGTCGATGGAACGAGCCTCTGGCGCAGCAATGATTACGGGCACAATTGGCTCAACGGGCCACACGGGCGCGGCGTACCAGGTCGCCTGAGTTGTGACCTTGCCGAGCGCGAACTTGTAGGTCTTCCAGGCTTTGAGATTGATCAGTAGTGCGGCTTGCTCTGCCTCATCTTCCTCGGTCGCTTCGCCGATATCGATGCCAAAACCGATAGTGTCCACACGGTCCTGAATTCGCCCAATCTGAGTAACGGCACTGGCATTCCGGGCTGAAAGCTCTGTCTTCGCCGTGGCAAGTTGTTCAGCCTGGGCAGCAGCGTCCTTCATTGCTTTCGTAATCAGCTGGCTCCAGTCGATATTCATACGCCCTCCTTGCTTACGGTTTCTTCGACTTCTGGCGGTAGCGGTGCAGGGAAAATGACGATGCCGTCCGGCACGCTCAACAGCGGCTGTGGAAAAGCCTGCTCCGGGCTGAAGTTCGTCGGAAGAGGCAGGAACAATGTCAGTTCAAGTTCTCCGTCGCGTTTCTCGACCGGCCCGGCGAACCATATTGAGTCAATGGCGGCAGCCGGCAGCGTGTCGCCGTCAGCCATCGGTGAAAAATCGAAGGCCTCGCCATTGATTGTAAGTGTTTCGCCTGAGCGAACGACTTCAATTCCGAAATCCCGACTCTGCGGGGAAAGATTAATGCGCATCAGAACCACCTCCCAATTGCGACATACCGACAGTTAGCAACCGTCTGCGCCACCGAACCGTTTCTGAAAATTGCCGTGGCACTGTGCACGGCTTTGCTGTTCACCCGTGTGAAACCATACATGTCGTTGCTCGCGTTCGGCGAGCCATTGCACTCAAAGTAGTAATTCGTATTGATGAACAACGCGGGAAAGGTAGCAGGCGATGAAACCGTAGCGACTGAGCCAGCGGCCACGGCAAAGTCCGGCATTGGCCCTTGGCAGATCAGAGTGCCGTCGGCGAGCTTCGTGTAAGTTCCATTGGCGTTGGTGAGCGTTTCAATAATGGCACCAGTGGGAGTCCCACCCGACTGAGCAACCGTCCCCACAATTGCCGACGGCGTCAGTTTGGCAGCTGTACCGGTACTGTTTCCCGTCCCGCCCTGGGCAATGCTGAGCTCAGTGGTCAGTCCAGAGAGCGACGTGATGTTGCTGTTGGCCCCACCTTTTACCAAAGTCTCCCATGCACCCCATGTCCCCGCCACTTGCGTACGGTGGTACAGGTTGTTGGTGGTCAGGCCTTGAGCAAACTGAGAGGCATAGCCGGCGGCGGCATGAGGGTCGTGCTCGATGCTGCAGGTGGACTCTGGCAGGTTGAGCCCGCCAGAGGCAAAGGTGTAGCGGCCCTGCACCGGCAAATTGTTCGCATCTACAGTGTTGCCTTGTTGCAAGCCACCATTGCCCATCCGACCGAAAGCGCCCACGACCAACAAGCTGTTGAGAGTCTTATCCGAGAAGCCGGTTTGACGCACCAGGTTCAGGGCGCTTTGCGCATCCGCCTGGGTGTTACCGCCGGTGCCGCCGTAGATAATGGGCAGCACTTCGAAATTTGCTGTCGATCCGAGCGCGGCCAGCTTCGCGCCGTATGTATTAACGAGCGAACGCAAGGCGTCGGCAGAATCTTTGACGTAGCCCTGCATGGGCGCCAGGGCGTACCCGGCTCCAGCGCCGGTTGACGACAGATAGGCGGGAGAAATCGATAGGGCGGTATCGCTGGCGATGTTGACTACTTCGTACCATCGACCATCAGGCCCGCGGAAGGCATCACCCACGCGGCCATTGGCAATGAATGCCGTGCCCGTGCCAATAACCGTTGTTGAATTTAAGGCGACAGCGACCGTTCCCGATTTATACCAGGGCATTGATTATCTCCAAAAGTTTGGGTCAGGCCAGTAACTTGGCGCAGAGAAAAGGACGATGACCTTGATCGGTCCAGGCGGCGGTGGCTAAGCTGTAAAGCATGATCCGTCCATTGGCGTAATCCACGCCCACTGCGCAACCGCCGCCCGTGGCTCCGTCGTGGCAATGCATTGCGAATGAATTGATTGCGATGAACTCGCCGACACCCATTACTTTATTTATGCTCCAGAAGTATCTCCGCCCAACCGAAAGCAATTCATTACCCACGTACGTCCAGTTACCAGCAGCGAAAGTTACGATTACTGCTGGCGCACCGCTGTCATATACAAGCTCTCCTCCCGCACCCCACAACCTCATTCCATAGTTTGCAGTTCCCATCGACGCCCATGCCGCCACAAAGTACTGACCGCTGAGCACTCCGTTAACGTTTGAGGCGTACATTGCAAATCCCGTCCAATTGCCTGGCCCTCCAGTAAACCAAATGGATATGGGAACCTGTATTTGTCCGTTTTGATCTGGACGAATAAAAACGATTGGAGGGTCTTGGCTGGTCACGGCCCGGGCGAATGTGCCAATTGCTGATCCGTTACCAGAGTACGAGCCTCTTGTGAGCATGCACAGGCGGGGAGCCTCAGAGTCGATCTGGATGTAAGAGCTATCGTTGATGCTCTGAAAGCCGTGGGTCATGTGGAAAACCTTATCGCGTAGGCCTTGGCGACAATCCTTGTCTGGTTGGTGTTGTTCAGGTTTGCAGAGGGGTTGGCAGACCTGACAACAACCTGGCCAACCGAAGTAGTTACATAGGGGTATGACTTGGTGTTGCCTGTTGCATCCCCCTCCGCTGTTTGCACATCCTGAGGTCGTGTCGGGATAATCATGAAAACGCAAGTTGCGGGGTTAAACCCGGGAATGTTGAAAGTGTAAATCGTCGGAGTGTTACCACTCGTCATGCTGAAGTTGATCACTCCCTGCCAAAGAACCTGATAGGTGAATGAGTTGGTATCCATGCCGAGTTGGCCGCTCTCGTTGAAAACCTGAGCCCCATAAAGCGCCATTGTTCACCCCAGATAGCCGAGACGGACGCGCAACACATTGTTGGCGTCGTAGACGGAGACGTTTAGCGAGTTGATGACAAGACGGCCTTGGCCGGGCACAACACCGTTGATTTCCAGCGTGCCGTCCTTATTCAGGATCCACCCCTGCTGACCGGCGATGTAGTTTGTAGAGCTGATGTAGCTGCCGATCTTGGCATTGGTGATCGTGCCATCCGCGATGAAAGCCGAATTGATGAACACCTGGCCGCCCTGCACCGCAAAGGGAACTGAGACGGCGCCGCCGGCGATGGTATTGACGATGGCAAAGCGGTCGGCGCTGACAAGAAACTGGCTTTGCAGGCCTGCGCCTGTGTTCTCGATGCCAAGCCCTATGCCGGCGGCAATGTACTGCCCGCCTGCGGTGACCTGCATCTTCACCGACCACATCGTCGTCAACTTTCCGGCGGTATCGGCGTAGGCCGTTGCCGTCTGCTGGATCGCGGCAGTGTTCTGCTGGATCGCCCCTGCCTGTTGCTGAATTGCTCCGCCCTGCTGCTGGATGGTCGAACCATTCTGCCCAACAGTGACGCTGAGCTGATCGATCTTCGTTGCAGTGGAAGACTGGTTGGTCGAAACGACCTGCTCCAGCGTGGTGACGTTCGCCGCGTTCTGCCCGACCTTGGCATCAAGAGTGGTCGTGATTTGGGCCATCGCCTCGTTTTCCGAAGTCCTGACCTTGGCCTCAGTCGCGATCGCCGCCGTGCTGGTCCAACCCTTCAGCGCATCAGCCAGCTCCCCTTCCCCGTTGTCATCCCGGGATGAGGCGCGCAACGCTTGGAAGGCCGTTGCCTGCGCCGTTACAGCGCCGTCGAGCTCGGTGATATCAGCTGTGTTGAATGCGACCTGCTGGGCCAGGCCGCCGACTGTTTCAATCGACTGCCCAACGTCCAGCCAGTAAGTGGCATTCGGTGGAGGCGTGTTGATCGGGACCGCGATTTTGGCCTGAAGTATCCGGTCATTCTCGACGATCATCTGGCCCTTCGCGTACGTTTGACCTGGCTTGTACGCAGTGAGGCCGTCGAGCGCATCGATCTGCGCCTGCAGCCCTGGGATCTTCTCGATCTCGCCGAGCAGGTTCTGGCTCAGCTCCGTCTTGGTGATCTTGCCGGCGAGCGCGGCCAGATAGGCCGAAACGTCATTGGAAGTCGAAGTCGGCACATAGAGGAATGCACTTTTCCCATAAGCATTGATCGATCGCACGAAGTAATAATAATTCGTGTAGAACGCCAAGCCTGTATGTGTGAAAGACAACCCTTGCCCCAAGTAGTAAGCATTCGCCGCTGTTGCCGTCGGCGAGGTGCTGAAGAAGTACTCGTATGTGCCGCCATTGAGCCCGTAGTTCGGGTTCTGAGGGATCAGCACGATATTATTGATCGAGGATTGGACCACGCAGGATTCGGGGATTGGCGGACCGTTTATGCTGATCACGATTGTCGCCTCGCCAGAGCGCGCCATAGGCCCGGCCGCCGAGACACTCAGCGTGTAATTGCCAGACGGAAGACCATTGACGGCGCACTCTGTCGACGTGGCCGGAACGTTGTGCGATTGAATGACGTTCGCGCCTTGGCGCACGGTCAGGATGTATTCCTTCACGATTCCAGCGGGCGGCATCCACGACAGCACGCCTTGAATCACCTCCGCGCCGGTGTTCTGGGTCCACGTGAGATTCGTCGGCGAGCCCAAGCCGCCGGCTGGCAGATTGATAAAGCCGATCGGGTTATATGGCTGCCCCACCGCATCGTTGAACTGCGCAGCCTCGTATTGGGCGACCGACACACTGCAGCCGTCTTTGTTTCCCATCGCCCAGTTGGTGACGATGAACTCACCCAAGATGTTGAGCGAAGGGAGATTCACCCGGATAACACGACCTGGGCGGCAGTTGTAGCCGGACAGATTCATTGGAATGTTGATCGTGCCACCGCCGCGCCGCCTACGCAGTTCGATATTGGCCAATCGCTGGGACTGGTACGGGTCGGTGACGTAGGAGAAGGTCAGCGTTTCCGCGGCTTCACCGCCATCTTCAACCACCCACTCATCGATTCGAACCTCTGGATAGTCCGTCTCAGTCCAGGATTGCGACGGATCAATGAAGGTGCCGCGGACGGTATTGATGGCGGCATCGTTGGTAGGCTCGGTGCTGCCTGTGATGGTGCCGATCACCATGTCTTCGGTGACTTCGAAGTCATACGGGCCGTAATAGGCGCCCGCCTGAAGCATCCATCGGCCGCCCACGCGGATCAGTTTGCCTGCGCATGACGCCTCCAGCTTTTGCAGGACGCCCCCGCGCTGTTCATCAGCTCCAATGACGCAGGCCGACCGGTAGCGTTGGCTGGTGGAGCCTCCCGCGTTTATGACGCTTTCGTCGCAGACGTTGGCTGCGCTGGCGAAGGTCGAGAAGACGATTTCATCATCAGGCACGCCGCAGCGCGATCGCAAAAACCAAAGGATGTGCAGCGCGGTGTTGCCCGAGTAACCGGAAGTGCCTGAGCGCGGGTCATAGATATCGTTTCTGCCCCGGACAATGAAGCGAACATCAGGAATGCCGGAGGGGAACTTCTCCGCGCTGTAGCGCAGTGAAAGCCGAACGAACGACAGTCCTCGACCAATTTGGCTGTCTTTCCAGCCGGCGCAATTGGCCACCAAGAAAGCATTTGGCTGAGTGGGGTTCACGATCAGTTCATAGCTCGCGGACGCGCCGAACGAGCCGATCTCTTCCTCGCCGAGGTAGATGTTTTCCAATGCATCAATGGGGCCTTCGCTCAGCACATAAACCATGTGCAGCCACTCGCCCTCACTCTGCACGCCGGATTGCTCTTGAGCCCAGACCAGCACGCCACCGGTGGCCACGCGCCCGAGAATGAAACGGACCGGTGCCTTCGATGACCTGACGGTTTGAGCTGATGGCTCGCTGTTCCTGAGTGGAGATTTGGTGTTGAGCTTTTCTTGCTGCTCCGCAGCATAGAAGGCCAGGCCGGCGCCGATCACTGCGCCCCACGGGCCACCTTGAGCGAAACCAACAACCGCGCCGACGACGACTTGGGCGAGCTTTTTAACTCCAGAACTCATTATTCAACTCTCCATGCCGCCAGCGGTTCGCACTCAACCCGCGAAACGCCGTCATCGGTGGTTGACCAGTAATCCCCGGCCCAGAAAACAGCCATGCTTCGGCCGCGCGGCGCGTCGTACAGCACAACGTCCCCGCGCTGGATATAAGGCAGAGCAATCCGCGAGAAGCAGGCGTCCCATGCCGCTTCGAGGCTGCCGTGCTGTCTCTTCAACTGCCGCTTGGCGCCGCTCTCGGTCTTGTACTTGCCGCGGTAATTCGTCGCTGGATCGACACCGCATACGGCGGCCGAGCAATCAGCGGCGAACACGCAGCAGTCAAATTCGCCCCATGAAAAAGGCCGCCCTTGGGCGGCCTTGATCACGTCATGCAGACGCGTGGTCCAATCTCTGTGTCGCATGGCGATTACTCGTAGTTGAATGTCGGGGCATCCTTCGTGGACCCCCAATAAATTGGCCACTCGGACATCTGGGCGATCGCGTAAAAGAAGCGGTCGCCCTGGTGGCGCGCGCGGTGGTTTTCATCCGTGAACCGCTCGGTTCCAGTGCGGCTCCACTCGGCCATGCGGTCAATAACCGGAACCGTGATGCTGTTGCCGTCCTGGCCATTGCCGGCGAATGAGAATTTGGCGGCATCCATGCGGCCCGAAAACAGAATGTCGGCGGCGTAATTACCGGCTTCGTCGAAGACGATGAACAAGACCTTCGCCAACCGCCCGCGGCATCCCCGAACGTTGGTTTCGGAAAGGATGTAGGAATCCAGACCGCTCAGCGTCAGATCGACCGACATGGGCGAGCCGGAGTTGTCGCTTTCCTGCGACTGACTCACCTCGCCGAAATTACCCACGCCGTCATAGGTGATCCCGTCCACGACCAGTTGGCCGGTGCCGGTGTGTGCGAAGACCATGCCGTCGACGAAGTCGAGCTGCACGGCGTAGACGGGCATAAATTTGCCCGTCGCAATGATGTCCACGACGCTTTGGCTGAATGGGAATGCAGATGGCATCAGAACGCCTCCCTGAATTGGTAGCTGCCGTTGGCGACAACAGGCCGGACCGCCAACGACCAGGTATCGGATGTCATGCGCATCTCTGAATATGGATTCAGGTACTCAATCGCCGTCCCGGCCACCATGGTTTTGCGAATGCGTTTGTTGAGCGAAACCGTCACTCGCCCCTGCGCATTTGAGGAAACCGGGTCGGTGACCTCGAACATTTCGCCAGCGATCGTGATGTAGTCGCCGGCGCTGAAAACTGGAGCGTTTGGGGCGGCGCCCTGGATCAGCATGCTGCGCGCCTGGGCATTGCCGGTGACGACCGCCAGCGAACCAACGCTGACGGTCCGCCGCCGAGTGAATGCCGGCATATTGAATGTCCCGAACATCCCATCCAGCTTTCCGAGGAAGGACGTGAGCTCTCGCTCCTGCGCCCGCGTCAGAAGCCCAAACGTGAGCGTGCATTGCCAGTAAGCCCCCGCGAAACCGACGATTTGCTGGGCGTTCGAGAGCGTCGAGGTGAATGCCCTGCTGTTGTTGACGATGCCCCACGTCATTTCTGACGGGCGCAGCGAAGCCGGCCACGTGAGAGCCATGCATTACTCCTTAAGGCTTAGCGCCGCGCGATCAGCTGGCGGATGGGTCCGTTCTGTTTCAGGTCGCGCATAACCATCTCGTAACCGCCCTTCGCGCCTTGGTAGGCAGCATCCTTCACAAGGCTGATGGTCGAGTCGTCAGGTGTGCCCTGAAAGCTGAACTGCTGGATGATGTTCGGCGCCGATCCATCGGAAGACGCGCCGCGTGTGACATTGGTGGTCGCTGCAGCCGAAGTCGGATTGACGTAGCCCCCATCGGCATACCCGTTGGAGTTGGCGTTCATCCGCTCCAGGTACTCGCGCATGCCCGGCTGATCCACAACCTCTTTGCGGATTACAAACTCGCCGCCGTGCACCACCCCTTTCGGCTCGAATTTGCCGCCGGCGCCAGTGAAGCCGCCATCGGAGAATCCGTACTGTGAGGAATAGCCAGCGGCTGTACTTCCTGCCGATGCAGCGGTGCCCGCACCAGCTGTCGCTGCGCCCGCTCCAGAAAATGCGCTGAATGCCGAGCTGAGGAAGCCGGCGGCCGCCTGCCGAACTTGGATGCGGATCAGATCCTCGATCACACCGTTGGCGAAGTCCTTGAAGGACAGCTTGCCGGTGCGAACGAAATTCACCACCGCGTCTTCCATGTTGGTGAACGCTCGAGTGAACAGTTCGCGAGTTTGCCCCGCGACATCCTTGGCCTGTTCGGCGTAAGTCTGGAAAGCGGAGGACGCGCCAATAGTCCAATCCGACTGGGCCTTATCGACCGCGACGTAATAGCCCTGCTGCATGGCGAGACGCTGCCCGAGCGCAGATCGGAGCGCTTCCGTTTCCTGGTTATAAAGCTGCGTCGAGCCGGCCGTCTTGTCGCTTTTGTTGTAGTCGTAGGTCAGCCGATCCATCTGCGACTGGTATGACTGCTGGATCTGTTGCTGCTCTTGCAGCCGCTGAAGCGCCTTGTCGCCCAGCCCAGCGCCTGCAAGCTTCTGATCCAGCCCGCTTTGAGCGAGGCTTAGCTGAGAGTTGAGGTTTTCCTGAAAGGCCAAAAGCTTCTGGGTTTGCTGGGTGGAAATCTTCTTGAGCTCGTTTTGCTTTTCCAGCGCCGCATTCTGCTTCTGCTGGGCGACGTTGAGGTCAGCCATTGCCAGAATCTGTTTCTGCGCTGTAGTAAGTGTTTTCTTTTGCTTCAGATCTGCAATCTGTTGCTCAAGCTCTAGAAGTCGTTTTGCTTCCGCTCCGAGAACCTTGGCCCCGTCACCCTGCTGGCCTATAAGTGCGTTTTGCTGCTGCAATACCGAGTACTGCTGGCGTGCTTGATCCAGCATTTTTTGCCCGGCATTCTCCTGGTACTCCTTCGGCTTCGGCCCGCCAAACTGCTTGGCAGCAGCGTCCTTCAGTTGCTTTATTTGCTCTTCAGAGTACGCCTTACCGGTGAGCCGAGCCGCCTCAACCTGCTTCTCGATCTCGGCATATCTCGCCTTCAACTTCACAGCATTTGATGACGTGCTAGTGAGAGCCTCATTTAGTTTTTCCTGGCTCGCAATGGACTCTTTATTCAGGCGAATAACGTCTGCCTTTGCTGCGGCGCGGCGCTCATCTTCAGCCTTCTGCACGTAAAGCCCTGTGATTTCTGACTGCGCCGCTGACTCTCCTCCAGACAGCTCCATTAGGTCGGGGTTGTCACTGAACAGCGAAGGCATCACTTTCGCGTTACGAATGCTCTGAAGGCGATCTTCGAGCTTGATAAGCTTCTGCTCGAATGTATCTTCGCGACCAACGTCAAGAACGGCGTCCCACGCCCCCTTGGCTGCATCCTTAACGCCGTCCCACGCCCCCTCGATCAGACCTAACTTACCTTTGATAGAGTCAGCGCGCTCGCCCAAGGCTTCTGCGTAAGCTTTTTCGGCAAGAGTGGCAGCCCCCTGCTGATCGCCTTGCTTAACCAGCGCGTCAATCTGCGCATAAGTGCTGCCGGTCAGATAGCCCAGCTGGTCATTCAGTTCTTTCGAGTATTTTACCGGGTCCTTGGCGATCTTCTCGAAGTCGTCCACGGTTTTGCTTGCGGCCTGTCCCGTGGCATCTTGCAATTTCAGAGCGGCGGTCGCGATCATCTCGAAAGAAGACGCCGGAATTTTTGAAGAGCTCGCGAGCTGGGCCAGAACAGCTGCAGCTGCGCCAACCGTACCGGTTGCATCACTGATTCTGCGCGCCATAGATCCGAGAGCCCCGGAACTTGTGCCGGCAGCATTGCCGGTGAGAGTGAGCGCTTGATTAAAGGCGTCAGCCTCTTGGCTGCCTTTGTTGTACCCATAAATTAACAAACCGATTGCGGCCGCGGCGGCAGTCGCTGCGCCGACTATGGCGAGCAAGCTGGTTCCGGCCCCGCCAGCACCCGAAGCCAAAGCAGCTGCCGCGTCCTTAGCGTTTTTGACTGCGTCGGTCGCTGTGTTAGCTCCTTCGGCCACGCCGCCGAGACCTTCAGCTGCAGCTTCCGAACCTTGCGCTACAGCATTTTGCTGAGATGCCAGCTCACCCAGAGCAATACCAGCTCCAGTTATTCCCCCGGCACTACCAATAATCGAAGAGAAGAAACCTTTGACTTTCTTGCCTAGCGCTTCAACGGTGTTATCAATGCCGCCGAATGAATCCTTAATCTGACCACCCTGCTGGATCAGCACCAGCAGTGGATTTTGACCGCCAGCAATGCTGGTGAAAATATCAGTGAATTGGGAAGGCAGTTGACGCAGCGCTGTCTGGGTCTGCGACGCCGAAACGCCGGTTTGTTTAAGGTCCGAATTGAACCCACCAAGAGCTGCTCTGTTTTTGTCGATCGTTGCTTGGTAGGTTTTGAATGTTTCAGTGTCGAGCCCAGACGTTCCGGATTTTCTGTGGCGCTGCAACTCCTGCTCTTGCTTATCCAGCTCGGCCAGCTTCCTCGACACGGGATCGATTCGACCAAGCAAATTCGCCAGCGCGGTCGCCTGTTCTTGCGTTGCGATTGTTGATTTTTTCGAGGCGTCAGCCATTCTGCCATTTGCACCGACATTCGCGTCCGACTCCTCGCGCAGTCGCTTTTCGAGAGCTGCAAGGCTGGCCGCTTTGGTGCTTGCCACGTCAAAAGCGGCGCCCGCTTTTTCAGTACTGGCGGACATCGCCTTGATGTATTCGCTGGCCTGCAGAGAGCTCTTAGCCATTTCAAGCAGGCGGTTGCTGGCCTGGCCGAATGTTTCTGCTGTTCGTTTTGAGGCTTCGCTTGATTTGCTCGAACTATCCGCAAGACCGTCAATAGACCCTGCAGCCTTGCGGGCGCTGCTGCCTGCGCCGTCAATGCCGGAGCCCGCCTGATCCATCGCAGGCTTTACTCGGAGCCCGGCAGCCTCAAGGGCGCCAAGCGCCTTTCGGACGTCTTCCGCCTTTTGCTCAGCGTCACGGCTGTCGATCTCAAGCACCAGGCGGGATGTTTGGGTCATAGCTTTTCTCCGGGCGAAAAAAAACCGGCCATTGACCGGTTATTGATTGGGTTAGCTGTGCCTCGCAGCTGGATTTCCTACTTTGGATCGGTGTACTTAACCAGCATGTCCATCGATGCCTTGATCTCGTTGGCAAGATTTACCAACTCGGCGCCCTGCTCAGGCCTAACGTGCTGGTAAAGGCCATCAGGAGGAGGCCCGATAATGCTCAGCATATGCCGCGTCTTGCGTTCGTAATCTTCGTGCGCGGTGCTTGCTTCCATGCATGGTTTTACGTCGCTGCTCTGAATCGAAACCTCGCACGCTCGTTGCAGCGTGATTGTCGTTTTGGCAGATGCAAGCGCCGCATCAAAGGCATCGACGACCGGATCTGCTAATGCAAGAGAGCTAAACGCGAGCGCGGCAAGTGCTGGTGCGATTCTATTCATTCGAGCTGCTCCCTTTTAGATGGCATCAATCTACCATCCAAATGAACGTAAAAAAGCATCGATCCTGCCATCTATTTTTTGTAAATGTACGGCGAAGGACTTGTGAGTAGCGGCTCAGCCTTGTCCCACATACCACGATAGCCGCGGACTGAATACGAGTAGCCAGGTTTCAGGTCCAGCAGCAGTCCTCGCAGATCGCCGCCGGCGCATCCCGCGTTGTTCTTGATGCTCAACTGGGTCGGTCCTGGCTTATGGTAAAGCTTCACCGACTCACCGCTCCCAGTTTCTGCAACCAAGCGCTCATCGAGATAAACCTTCATCCCTGCCCCGAAGCAACTCATGCCGCCCGCGTCTTGAGTGAATACGATCCTGGCATCGCTCGGCGAGCTCGGCCGGCTGAATGCGTACACGTCTTGCGGTGCAACCTGTCGAGCCGCATCAGGCGCTACCCTTGTGGTTTCACATCCGGCCAGCGCGATGCAGACCAACCCTAGCGCAATAATATTTTTCAAAGCATCGCCTCCCTGTTGAGGAAGGCAATCTAGCATTAACAGCAGGCCGCTCCCAACTGAGGAATCAGTCTTCATCAGCAGAAAGGCATACCGCATCCAGCGCGAACATCGCGGCATCGATCTCATCCCTCGAGAGTGGCGATGGGTGCGAATCGAGCCAGTCGGAGATATCGCGGCCGGACAAGGGCAGCGGGAAGGCGCCGACCATTGTTGTCAGAAAGCGCCGCCCACGCGTTACGCTGCGGAACGTGTTCAGGAGGTGGGCGGTGATGGAGTCGGTCTTGGGCTCTTCAGGAACTTCAACGCCGAGCCGCTGGTAGATCAGGCTTCGCTTTTCTGCTTGCTCGCCGCCCCACTCTTTTTCCCACTCGAAGCGGGCGACGGCTTTTTTACAGTCTCTTCCAGCTCCGACGCGTTGTCAGTGGCTACCGCGGAACCTTCGCGCAGCACGAACAGGAAGAAATCAAGACTGTGATCCAGCAGCTCAGCGGCCGCCGACGGGGTGTATTTCAGCTCGTTGCCCTCGGCATCGAGCACTCCAGTCCAACCCTTCACGATGAAGTGGCCAAGGAGCATGGCGTGGTTCTGGTGCTCTGTGAGCTCACCAGGAACAATGCCCACCTGACCTTCATCGAAGCGCGCATCGTTGCGCACGATCCGGCGGCGCATGCGCTCCAGGCCTACCTGGTACTCGGCATTGTCGATGCCGACCAACAGAATTTTGGTGTCTTTGTCGAACTCTACCCAGCGCGCGCCTGCTGCGGCCTGGTCTTTCTTGATCATCTGCAAAGCCATGTTGAATCCTCAACGCCACGCCAATAAAAGGACCGCCTCGGCCGGCGTTCGAGCCGAGGCAGTCAAAGTTTTTACGGTGTTGGATCGGCCGCTTCGCGGGTGATGGTCGGGCTGAGCTTGGCGACGGTGTAGTTCAGCGTCACCTCGATCAGGTCTCGCTTGCCGCCGTTCGGCAGTTCGCCATCCACTTCCACTGCTGGGAAGTTGAAGGTGTACTTGTTGCCCAGGGCATCGGTGATCGGGAACACCACCGCAATCGGCGTGCGGGTGAAAGTGTTTTTCCAGATCTCCCATGCGCGCTTGGACCAGGCCAGCGTGAGGCTGCCGGTAATGGCGGCTTCGGTCGCGATGTGCGCGCCCGGGCCGAGGCTTTCGGAGCCAAGGCAGCGCTGAGTTTGCAGGCTGTTATCCAGGCTGATGGTCATCGCCGAGACGCAGGCCACACCTTCAAGCGACAGGCCATTAACCAGGATCGTGCCGACATTGTTGTTCGACAGGAAAGGCGTGCTGGTGGGCGCGTTCGGCGCAACCACGATCGGCATGTCACCGTCGGTGTAATCCAGACACGCCATGTTGAACGTGGCGGTCACCTTGCCTTCGGACGGGATGTCGAGCGCGAACGTCGACACGTGTGCGCCCTTGAACAGGCCGTAGACGCCGACATCGTTGTAACCCTTCGCAATGCTGAAGGTGTTGCGGGTATCGCCGACGCGCAGCACGTCAGCCGTCCATGCGCCATAAAACGCAGCTTCCAGTAGCTGGTCAAACGAGCCGAACGAGAATTCGGCGGACAGATCGCCGCCGATATCGATGCTGGTGGCCACCGAGCCTTGGCTCAGGCGGGTGTCGGTGATCTCGTCGCTGACCTCGGTGTTGACGGTTGGGGTCAGCGCATTGCCGGTTAGGCGCAGCGTGTCCCAGGTGCCGACGGGGGTAACGCCGGGCGTCACCTCCTTGATGATGTGACTTACAACCTTGGCTCCTGAACTCATTTTGTTCCCCTATCTGTGTGGTTGAGCGCTTAGGTGCCGAAGGCACAGCTCTGGTAGAATTGATTTGCGGCTAGGGCATGCAACCTGAAAAGCTGGTTCATCACCGGCCTGCCGCACCCTTCAGTGATGACGACTCTTTGATGGAGAGTGATATGCAAGAAATCTGGAAGCCGATAGCGGGCTTTGGCGGCTATGAAGTTTCGAACCTTGGACGCATCAGGTCTCTAGACCGAATCTGTACGGGGCCTAGCGGTCGCCAGCGCAGACGAAGCGGCGGGCTTATGAAGCAGACCGAGACATTCGGATATCTGCAATTGACCCTAATGAACGAGCAAGGCAAGACAGTTGCTAAAGCCCATCGGGTGGTGGCCGCTGCCTTCTGCCTTAAGCCGGATGGGTGCGATGTTGTGAATCACCTCAACGGGCTGAAGAGCGACAACAGAGCTGATAACCTTGAGTGGACTACCGTCCAAGGAAACACCAGCCACTCCTATACGACAGGCCTTCAGACCGGTCGCAAAGGACTGAGCCATCACAATGTTCGTCTCGCGGAAGAGGACGTACTGCAAATAGTGCGACGCTTAGCTGGTGGCGAATCTCAGTGCTCGATCGCAACCGACTACCAAGTCGGACAAGCCCAGATATCTCTCATCAATCTGGGCAAACGCTGGGACCATCTCGACTTCAGCGAATACGGCGCGCCTCCCTACGGAAGAACGCGCGCCCGCGCCTAATCAGCCGGCGCGAAACCGGATGTTGACGTTGATTTGGTAAAAGCCCTCGAACTCGCCGGCGACCACCTGGCTGGCCTCCATGCACTCAAGGTCACCGGACATCCAGTAGGCGAAGTGCGCTTCGAGCGCGTCGGCCAGTTCGTTGATGGCCTTGGTGCCGGTGCGCGCCCGCGCGAAGCACTGAATGCTGATCTGCCCGGGCTTGCGGGTGTACGGCCTGTCGGCCATGCCGGCCATAAAGGCGGTGGCGTACTGCACGTTCAATCGACACCACAGGCCGGTGGCCGGCGGCGTGAAGACTTCGGGCTGGTTGGGATAATCAATGCGCGCCTGGTCAATGCCAGTGAAGGCGACCATCCGCGCTGTGATGAGCGCTCTGATTTGCTCGTAGGTCATCGAAAATCCTCCGACACGCCGATAAAGGTGATGCCGTAGATCCCTGCGGGTGCTTGGCCTGAGTGACCGTTCTCCAGTCGCTCGCCGTATGGCAAGTTGTTCTGGATGTAGACGACGGTGTACGGCTTGAGCGCTGACAGAGCAGCGACTCCATCGGCTTTGGTCTCAGCACCATCCTTGTCCACCTCCTCCGTGATCGTGAACACCGGCGCGCCAATGCTGATCACGTTGTTTCGGCGAAAGCGTCCTGTGTCCACCGGAGATCTGCTGACGATTTCACCGTGCAGCGCGGTGGCGATCGCGCGAATCCGCTCTTTAATGACCTCTTCCACCTCATCCATGAACAGCGACGGCGGCACACTCCAACCCTGCGCCATCAGACCGCCCTCAGCTGGAGTTGGTAGTGAACCCTTGCTGGGTCAGCCTTCACCGGCAACAAGTCGAATGTCTTTACCTGACCGGTGACAGGGTCTTTCGCGGCAATCTTGTGCCCAGCGCTCGGCACGCCTGTTACTTCATTCGTCAGAACGATCAGCAGCGAGTCGGTCGATAGGATATTGACGTTATCAATCTGCTCAAGCTTGTAGCGGGTGAGGACGCCGCGGCCGGTGTAAGTGACAGGTTGCGCGGTGGCTTCCTCGGTCACAGGGTCATAGACGCCCGGACCAAGGTATGTGCCGGTGAACTGAGTCATCACTTCGGCGAACGCGCCATTGAAGAGCGCGCCGAAGGACGACTGCATGGTGTCTCTGATGCTCATGACCGCTCCTATGGATTGACTGGCATGACTGAGTATTCGGCGATGCAACGGCACCGAGCTCGCTCGCTCAGGGGCGCGCCGAGAGAGGAATCACAAGGGAACATCAGTAATGCACCCCGCGGCGAAATGAATGGCTCATCCGCCCGGACGGTCTGGCCATTCATTGTCACGTGGCTATTGCGAACCTTCTCATCGCCGCGCGACTTCCAGGCCTTGCTGAAGGTAAGACGCCCCTTGCTGCGATCGACGATCTGGCGCCACGCTTGGTCGCGCCCCTCGTTGAAGGCCTCGGCAACGTACGTCTGCGCGATCATTTCGGCCTGCGTCGCAAGCAGCCGGTCAGCATAACGACCGACGATTTTGTTCACGTCATCGGCCTTGAGAGTTCTGCCTTCTGCGATGGATTTCTTCACCATTGCGTCGAAGCGCCGATCCCGCCGCGTGCGCGTGAGGTATTGGCGCATCAGGAAGTTGTCGCCACTGGATAGCTGAGTCCTGGCCGTGGCCACGCTCTCTGCGAAGTTGCCACTGAGTCCCACAACGCCGCCCGACCGCTTTCCGGTCTGCTTGCTGACTCTCCCAATCAGATCCAGGGTAGTTTTGCGTGCCGATTGACCACTGGCCCGGCCGGCATCCATTACGGCGCGAACAGCTCTCGCCTCGTCGACTGCCGATTGATCAATGAAGGCCTTGGCCTGACCTGACAGGAACGAGGATGCGTCCGGTGCATTAACGTCGAGCTCCTTGATGATTCCGGGGGCTTTGATGCCCTTGACTTCCCCTGCCCCGCCCTTGATATAGGCGGTGCGGAACAACTCGATCAGTCCAGCGAACAATCCGAGGGGCAGCAGTGCCATAACAGCGTCGTCGTCTCCGTCTTCAATGGCGCGCTCAACCTCGGCGAGTGTGGCCGCATCAATAGCTCCTGCTATTTGAGCCAGGTATGCCCGCTGCGCGGCAGGCTCCATGCCTTCAACGGCCTGAAGCACTTCACGGGCGTTCATACGACGAATACGGCGATGCCGCAGGCGGTTTTGCAACCTAGCAGGGGCGCTACCAGCTCATCCACAACGGTGATTACCGGGCGAGTCGGAACGCCAGAGCCTGTGCTTGCGGTCTGGTATTCAATCTCCAGCACATCGACCTTCTGCCGCTTGATCGCGCCCGACGCAACGTAATCGGGGCTCAGACTCCCTGGCACCGCGATTTCGCGCAGAGCTGACTCGTAGGTCGCCTGCTCGATCTCGATCGGCACCTCGTTCGGGGGGATGGCGTGACCTTCGTTATCCGTCGCGCCCGTGCGCGGCCATTGCAGTGGCTGTGCCCGGCCGCCAGTTTTGGTGCCGGAGAACAGAGATTCCCAGCGGCCGCACGTGCTTTGCGCTTGGTACTTGCCGTCAATGTAGACCGATGCCCGGATCAGCGCGGCCTGCTTCGCCACGTCATCGCCGGTCCAGCCTACATTGGCTCTGGCTTGATGATAGGCGTCGGCTTCTGCGACGGTTCCGTAAAATTCAGGCATCGGGATATCTCGAATAGGTGGAGCGACGTGCGCTCCGGGTTTTGCGGGGTGTTACTTAGCCTGCTCTTTGGATTTCGTCTTCGCTGTTCGATCGGCTTTCTCTGCCGATTCAGGCTCCACAACCTCCTCAAAGCTGAGGACGTTGATCTTTTTCGCCTGCACGAGGTCGTCACCTTCAAGCGCCAATTCCCGGCTCGCGCCGGGCCGAATCAGTTTGATGGTGCCGCCCAGGTATACGCCCCGCGGGGCGGTTCCGCTGTTCGTTACTTTCATGCTGATCCCCTTATGCAGGCTCGGACACGCCGTCCATGTAAGCCATTGCGCCAGGCAGGCGAACTTCAACGCCACCGGTGCGCGCGATGATGCCGGTCTCGAAGCCCATGATCGACTTCTGGTGAACCGGCAGAACCATGCGCGGCATTGGCAGGTGGAAGCGAATCACGTCGATCGCCTTGCGGTAGGCCACGATGCGACCGCCGCCGTCGCCACCAGCTGTCGACTGTGCATCGGCAGTGAGGATGGTCAGCGGACGCTTGGTGCGTGCGGTGTACACGTTGGAGGTGATGAAGCGCTCCAGGATGGTCGGGCTGTTCGCTTCGGTGCCGACGAAGGTGGTGGAGATGTAGTCCATCACTTCCAGCGGCAGCGAGATGGTGTCAGCCAGTTCAACGTTGTTGGACGCCTGAGGGACCAGCTTCAGCAGGTTGTTCAGGTCGGACAGCACTTGCAGTGGGGTTTTGTCCGCGAACAAGGTAGAACTGCCGGTGCCAGTTGCCGCGGCGATGATGGTCTGCACGTTGGTCTGGTTGGTGAAACCGCGCCAGTTCTTTTCGGCGCTGCCTGTGACTGCGATGTCGTACAACAGTCGCTCAGTGGAGCGGCTGGCAGACATGGCCTTCAGGTCGTTGAGGTTGCGGCCGTACAGCGCGGCCGTGTTGACCTCTTCCAGGTTCCACTCCCAGCCGGAGCCGATCATGGCGAAGTCGTGCGAACCTTCACCGAACGACACCTGGTTAAACGGCATGTCGTTGCCGGCGCCGGAAAGGAACTTGGCCTCGCCCGCCAGCTCCTGGCTGTAGAACTGAGTGCCCACCGCCCACTGGTTGCCTTCGGTAACGACCGGCATCAGGTCGCGGTAGCTGTACTCGGGGTAGCGAGCCTCGTAGATGGCCGCCTCGATGTTGCGGCCTTGAGCCACAACGAAAGGCAACGCCGCTTGAGCGTCTTGGAATGCTTGGGGCATGTTACGCGCTCCGGTTCTTGAGGGAGATTTCCACGATGTCACCGGCGGCACCAGTGGTGTCGAAGAAGGTGCTCGGGATCGGGCCAACAATGCCGGCGCCGGCCGCGTTGGTGTAGGTGTTGCTGGCGGTCACGTAGTAAACCGGATCGCCGTCGACTACCGGGGCGCTGACCGTGACGTACATCTGGCCACGCTCACGGATGGCCGCGGTGAAGTATTGCGGGTAGCCGTCGATCAAGGTCGAGCCTTTCGCGACCGCAGGGACCGCCGGGTTCAGCTTGGCGATGCCGACGAACTTGCCGCCGGCGGCGAACGGCACTACGCCGTGATCACCAGCGCCCCGCTGCACAGGCTCGCCGAAGCGAACGCCGGCGGCGTTTTCAATGGTACGGCTGATGTCGTTCTTGATCTCTTCGTTCGCCGAGGCGCCATGCAGGCCCTTGGCTGGACGATCTGGGTAAGTCGTTTGATAAACGGCCATGATGGCTCCTTACTTGGCTGGCTGAGTGGAGTTGAGGTCGGCCAGCATCTTGGCGCGGGCGACGTCAGCGGGGTTCTCGCCTGGCTTGCCGTCCTGATGAATCATGTGCTGACGGAACGGGTCATTGGCCGGGTTTTTGGCTGCGTCTTCCACCAGGATCTCGAAGCGAGCGTCGATGTAGGCGTCAGCCTTACCAGCCACTGCCGCATCACCCAGCTTGGCGATCACGACGGCCTTGCGGATCTCGGCATCGGTCTTGCCGGTGTAGTCGGCATCGGCGATGGTTTTGGCCTTGGTGAGCAGGTCGGCACGGGCAGTTACGCGCTTGTCGATGTCGGCATCGCTGAGTTGCTTGGCCTTGAGGGCGTCGATCTCGGCGTCTTTCTTCGCCAGTTCGCCATCCTTCAGCGCAATCGCAGTGGCGTGCGCGTCGGTCAGGGTCTTGGTGGCGGTGGTAGCATCGGCAAGCTTGGTGTTCAGCTTCTCGATGGCTTGGGCGCCTTGCTCGGTGACATCAATGGAGATGCCATCGACAAGGAGTTTTCGCAGTGCATCAGCCATGTCATGGCCTCCTGTTGGGGTATTTGGTTTGCCGTCACCGATGCGAAGGTGTTCGCCGCCTCGAGCGCGATGCTCCAGGCTCAGGTGATTCATTTTCATAGGGCCGAGGAAGCAGTCGAAGGCCTCCCCGTCTGGCGATACGCCGTCCTGAAACACAACCTCGGCGCCGTAGCCCATGGAAAGCTCGCGTTTGCCTGACTCGTAGTCCTCGATCGCCTTGGCATCCATCAGCACTAGAGGCACCTTGACGAACTGCCCGTCGCGGACAACTTCGCCGCCGGTGCTGCCAATGGCGACGTCCTTCCAGTTCTTGGAATTGACGCCGTCGCCGCCGGGGTGGCCGTTGGTCATGGGACGGTATGCGTAGGAGTGCATGGCGTCCGCGTGAAACACGGCGCTCTCGGGCCGGTACACGCGGACGATCGGTTTGTCGCGTAGCCCGTGCTCGTTCTCGGGATCGATCTCAGTGCCGAGGTAGTCCTGAATGCCAGTGCGGGCGACTCGGGCCTCAGCAACGAGATAGCCGTCCTCCGTTCGACGAACGCCGGAGACGGCGATGGAGTCGGTGAAGATCATTGGGTGATTTCCTCGAAGATCTCAGGCCCGAATTCGATCTTGCCTCGGTACGGCTCTACCGCATTCAGGTCAACCGAGCCGGGCTCGTAGGTAAAGGTGATGTGAGGCTGATACTCCGGCCAATCCCATGTCGCGCCGGCGGCTTCGTTGATCGACACATGGCGCCAAGAGAGCTCGGAGCTGTTGAACAGCAGCACCACAGCGCCTTCGCCGAACTTGTCGATCAGCCTTGCGCCACCTGGTGCAATCTTGAGCTTGCCCATGGCATCGCCTGACCATGACTCGCCGATCTTCATCCAATCGACCGGGTTGCGGCTGTAGGCGACGGTGACGTGCAGGTCAGCATCCGAGACGGTTTCTTCAAATCCTTGCGACTTGGCCCACGCGATGATCTCGGCGCCGTTGGTGACCTTGCGGGACACGTAGAGCGTGCGAGGCGCAGCATCACTGATCGGGGTCTTCGCCGGCGGCTTGGGATCGGCCGTTCCCGGCAGAGCGTCGTCGTCAGCGTCCGCCTCAGGCACCTCACTGCCAAACTCGTTAATCGCCGCCTCAAGCCCCGGCATGATGCTCATCTCGACCAGCAGGTTGACCGCGGCCTTCGAAATGGCATCCTCGGGGAAAAGCTTCGTTTCGTTGAGCGTC
This sequence comes from Pseudomonas prosekii, assembly GCF_900105155.1. Classification (NCBI taxonomy): domain Bacteria; kingdom Pseudomonadati; phylum Pseudomonadota; class Gammaproteobacteria; order Pseudomonadales; family Pseudomonadaceae; genus Pseudomonas; species Pseudomonas prosekii. Next base: position 5,264,453 of record NZ_LT629762.1, on the reverse strand, counting down.
TTGATCGTGTCCGCCGTGGTCTTGCCAATATCGGCCCGCTCTTTCGCGGTCGGCTGCCAAAGTGGCGCCCAGGCGTAGTGGATCTCTTTGGGGCGATCACCCAGCGAGGACCTGATCAGGCACTCATCCAGCACGCCCATGGCCGGCTTCATGTCGAGCTTTTGGCGCGAGGCGACGTTGTCGTAATAGTTTCGGGTGTTCTCTTCGCCGTTGGAGTTCAGGCCGCCCGAAGACAGGCCGAACATGCGGGAGCCGGGGATATCGAACGCCCCGGACACGCCCTGCTCCGTCTTGGCGATCACCTCCGGCAGCGTGCCGAAGCTCGCCGACTTGGAGCTGTGAGTCTCCAGGCCATCGAGGATCAGTGTTCCGTTGATGCCCTTGGCAGTTGCCGCCAGACGCAAGCGCTCCAGCAGCTGCCGCTCGTAGTTCTTGTCCTGCATGCTCGACATCAGGTTCGGGATGTTGATGACGTCGATCTTTGCTTCGTAGACCAGGCTCACCACGTTGGCCATCGTCTCGTCGTAGTGCTTCACCGCCGGCATGGCCGACAGAAGCACCGAGTCACCCCAGCCGAACGATGTGCCCTGGGCTAATTCCGAATCAGGGTGTTGCTGACCGATGAAGATCACCAGCCGCGACGGGTGGATCTCAACCGTTGAGCCCGGTAGGCGGTAGGCCTTCGGTTTGCCGAAGCGCTCACTTTGCGGGTCCTGTTCAATCTCGGTCGCGGTCAACTGGCGGCGAGTCATTACCGTCAGATACTTGATACCGCCCTGCCGCACGCGCTCCGGGTTGAGCGCCGACGCCGTATCGCGCTCACCGGTGCCGATGAACACGGCGGCCCCGCCGAAGAGTCGGGCTTTCAGCATGGCTTCGAGGATCTTGCCCTGGACGTTCAAGCGGGTCTCTTCGGCTTCGATCTTCTCGATCTGCTTCTTGTCGGCTTGCCAGTTGCGCCAGTTGCGGCACGCATCGACTGCCGGGATGGATACGCCCTTCTGGGCTGCCCACGAACCACGGAAGGCGTTCAGCAGTTGCAGGTCGTCCATGTCAGGCACGGCGTAGTGCGTGTGCGAGGCCTTGTCGCGCCCTGTACCCAGTCCAGCGACCAGATTCTGCAGGCTGTCTTTGATGAAGGTGTATGCGCTCATGGGTTGCTCACGCTTGCGAGTGTGTAGCCGCCCGCAATCGGGAAGCGCTGGACAATGAAGTAGCCCAGTGCGTCGATTGGGTCTTCAGTGCCGTCCTTGTTGGGCTCGCCGTTCTCGGCGTATGCCTGCTGCTCCAGCACCTGCGTGGTGACCGGGCAGTTGTCGGTGTTCACCAGGTAGCGCCGCTTCTGGTCGATATTCAGGAGCATGGCGTTCACGGCTAGCACCCGGTCGCGGACCAATGGGTTCGAAGGGTTGACCATCACCATGAAGCCGGCGGCGCGGAGCAGGCTGTGATCCGACTCGCTGCCGCTCACGCTCTTGCGGTTCTTGCCGCTGGCGTCCGGATAAACCGTGATGCTGTGTCCAGGGAAGCGGCGCTTGAGCTCAACGATCATCGCGGGCGTGTCGAACAGGTGCGTGGCCTCATCCAGCAGCAGCGGCAGGCCGTCACGGATGACATGCACCGTCGCGGCCATCCGGTTGATGTTGAAGTCCATGCCGATGTGCAGCTGCTCGCCTGGGCGAATCGTCTCGTCGGTGTGATTGAGCCGCCGATCAAAGCTCGGGTACACGCTGCCCGACGTCAGGTTGACGAACAGGCCGTCGATGTATGCGTCCACCAGGTTGGATGGATAAGACTCACGCAGCGACTTGATGTAGTCCTTCGGCAGGTTCTTCGCGTTCTGCCTCGTCGAGGCGTGCACGATGCCGTACAGCGGGCGCTGGCTCGGGTTGGCGGCAAGCTCCTTGACGAACTTGCGGTAAACCCAGTTAAAGCCCTCAGGCGTCGTGGTGACGTCGATGGTGTTCATGTCGCGGCCAGGCCACACCGTGGACATCCGCGCGATGATCTTCTTCCAGGCACTGTCGGCCTTCTTGATCGGCATGCAGTCGATCTCGTCGACCAGGGCATGTGCAATGTTGAAGCCGACGATGCGGTGCGGGTGCTCCATGCTCTTGCAGACGATCGTCGAAAGGCATCGGCCGCGGTTGTCACGCAGGTAAACGCGCTTCTTGCTCGGCACGATGTCGGCGAACAGGCCAAACGCCTCGGCGACCACTGGCATGGTGTCGTAGAAGATGTCCGCGATCTGCGGATAAGTCGGCGCGAAGTAGCCCTGAGGGATGCCGGGATTCTCCAGTGCGTTGATGCAGAGCCGCACACAGCCCACGAACGTCTTGCCGCTTCGGTAGCCGCCGACGAACGCTGAAAACTTCTTGGGGTGACTGATGAACTCGAACTGCGGCTTATTCAGCTTCAGGGTCGCTTGCATCTTCTACCCCGATGATTACTTGCTTGGGCTCGGGCAGGCCCTGATTCGGGTCTTCCAATTCGCGGCGCAGCTTCTCGTTGAGCAGGCGCTTATTGATCAAGTCCTCTTTGGTCTTGGTCAGTGATTCGATGCGGCCGAGGTATCTGTCAGACAGGAGGTCATGCCCATCGCCGGAAGCGAGCAGAACGCGACCCAGCAGGACCTTCGTCAGCCTCAGCTCGTCGTCGATCTGGTCGAGCTCGGCGGCGTTGAAGTCTGCCCGCTCCTCTTGCGTCAGGAACTGGCTATAGATTGATCCGGGCTTAGCCGCCCTGCTATTGCCTACGGGCCTAGCTGGATCCTTCGGCCCCGTACTCTTTCCGCCGTGTAGCTTGCAGCGTGAGGAACCCGGTACCGCGTGACGCTTACATGGTTCCCCGTTGCCGCGCTTTGATGCGCCGCATAGGGCCATTGGAAGCCTCATTCATGGGGTTATGTTTTCGCAAAGATTCATTCAATGCATTCGAACGTCATTCAATGATCATTCGACGGCCTACGCATCACCCTGCACTTTGACTTGATCGCCATCCACGGTGAAAGTGACGACTAATGTCGGCGGGCGTGCGCCTTTGCTATCCATGACGGTGGATACCTGACATGGGAGTATCTGGCCGTCTTCCGTGTGGAGTGCGAACGGGCCAGGCATACCACCCTCTCGCTCTACCCGCTTAAGGATCAGCTTCATAACTCTCTCCAATGTCGCGACACAATTTGCTGATTCGCGAAACGTGTCGCGGACTACTTGCTGGGGTAGTAATGCTTGAAAAGCACGTAGACAGCAGCTGCGGAGATGATCATGGCCAGCTGTACTGCCCGGTGCAGATCATGAAGATGCCGCCTACTGCCCACCCCCACATCAGAACCAATTGGACGCCGCTCACTTGCTCTGACTGCGCTTGATCTGCGCATCCACCTGGTCGGCACATGTGTCGAGCAGCTTGATGGCCTGATCCTTCAACTCCCACACGTCACCGTTGAGGCGAAGGTCAGACTCGTCAGGGTTCACCCGCTCGCAGGGGATCAGCTCGGGCGCTTCAATTCTTACGGCTTGGGTCTTTGTTACCACTGGCGGCTTTACCGCGCAGGCCGTCAGGCAAAGGCTGAGCAGCCCAATCACGAACAGGCTTGCTGTTGCGCTTGAGATCTTCAAAGTCTTTCCTCGCCTTTTTGGCTTTGTCTTCGCTGGCCTTGATCCGCTTGCTCAGGTCTTTCAGGTAGTCAGCGTTGCGCTGGGCTTCGGCCCGGAGCGTGGTGATGGTGGCCTGGCTTTCGGTGTTGGCTTTGATGGCGTCATCCTTACTGCGCGACTCGACAGCCACCTCGCCGCGCAAGGCGATCACACGGTACTGCTGGATGCCAACGAGCAGGATGCCGACCAAGGCGATGATGAATGCTGTAGCGATCGCTTTCATGTTGGGTCCGCCTTGCGCCCGAGAAACTTGATGATCAGTTCTCGAATCGCGGTCACGCCGATGAATCCGATCGTTCCGCCGGCGGCAACGGAAAGACTGGAAGGCCAAGCCATCCATTCAATGATGCTGCTGGCCGATAGGCTCAATGAGCCGCAGATCATCGCCTCAAGGACGACGCGCCACTTGTTGGCCTCTTTGCCCTCGTACAGCACGCGCAGCAGCGAGACAGTGAAGGCCATGATTGCGCCCTGCCAGAGCGGTGTGGAGAGGACAAGCCAGACCTGCGCCCAGAAGTCAGGATTTTTCTCAGGCATCTTGGACATCCGAAAGTCCTCCCTTTGGGGGAGCATGAATAAAAAACCCGCTCAGTAGCGGTTAATGGCTCCGTGCTATCGTTCAGTCTCCACAACAACGAAACAAGGAGGGAATATGACCGATGTAGGAACAGAAGGCCTAGCGACCCAATGGGCTGTGATCGCACTGATAAACGCGCTAAACAAATCTGACGGTGCACATATCGTGTCAGCGGCCAAGGAGGAGGTGCTATCTCAACTTGGACTGCTTGGAGACCGGCCTGGCATTAACGCCGACGAACTAAGAAAGTCGCTAGAAAACATCTTCGCTCAAGCTGGAAAGTGACCCCGAGCCGAGGTGGCAAACTGAAGTGATGCTCCAGCGGGCGCGGCAGCGTCATTTTGGTCGCGACCCGCTGGATTCAGTCCGCCCATCAACAGAGCCTGACCTCTGAACAGATCAACATGCGCTAGGCTGGTCAGCTTGCTGTCAGCGAATGAGTGTCCAGTCAGCAGCTTATCCAGCTCTTCCAGCGACTCTTTGAGCTGCAACGCCTTCTTCAGCACCGACTCGTCGTACTCGGCACGCACCTGAAGTACCAGCTTCCTGACCTCCTCGTAAGCCATGCCAACACCCACTGGGCCAGCCTCACGAACAAGCAGGAAGGTGTCGGTGTATACCGCACCAAAGACTTTGCCGTCAGCGTGATAGAAGTCGCTGACGCCGCCAAAGCAGAAGCAGGCTGCGCTTACGCTTTCATGCTGCTTGGTACTCAACAATTGACCAGTAACACCGAGAAACACCACAGGCAGCGCCTTGGCCAGGCCTCGCAGCGCTCGGATTAGGCGCTGAGCATCACCTACTACTACGGCATCAATTACTGGCTGAGCGTCATTCTTCGCTTGATCGGTCATCACTGTGCTCCAGATGCAAGAAAGACCCACCGATATGGCGAGCCTCGAAATAGATTCAGCTCCAGCAGCACTCCCAGCTCAGAGCGATGGGTGTGGTGGAGCCGGAAACGAAAAAACCCGGCGCGAGGGCCGGGTTCAGGGTTTCGTGTGCGTTTCGCGTTACTTGTGCACTATGGGAAAAGTACCTGAAAAACCCCAACATGGCAATATGTTTATGCCGCGCAATCCTCTTTTTCTGCGTGAATGATCTGCCATACCGGCTGCTGAACGCGGATATCCACTTCCTCTATGGCCGCACGCAGGAAATTCCACGCTTCTTTCCAGTCACGATCCCATACCTTGGGCTCAAGGTGCATACCGTAGAGCTTGTGCATGCCTTCCGCGATACGAGCCGGACCCCATTGCGCACCGCCGTGAGCCTCTACCTTGTAGGACTGCAATGCCATCGTCACAAGACAATGCACTTTCGCCTCCTTGGCCTCGGTTAGCGCCGAAAAGTCCACGCAGCTCCAAACCAGCTTTTCTGCGTTGAGCACGTGAGCCAGGGTCATGCATGGGTGGTACAGGTAGTGTCCGAACTGTTGCTCTTGGAACGGGAGCGTGTCGATTGCGCGCAGTACTTTACCGATGGTGGCAAGGTGAGCGGCACGAGCTGTAGACCTCCCAACTGCTGCGCGCCGCGTCTCGCTGATACTGATCCGCTGCCCTGGTACCGAGAAGCTTGCGGCCTCTTCACCCTTTTCACTACCCAGCGCAGGGAACTTGGCGTCGCGCTTGCCGATGCGCCCGCCAGTCTTCACTGGTGCGGACTCTGCTTGGTCGATGGCCACAGCGCTGATCGACGCGTTCGATTCGTGCTGAGCCTCGGTCCAAACCTGCCTTGCGTTGATCAGTTTCATGCTGCGAGCTCCTTTTTCAGTTCTCTGGTCTTTGCGCGGTATTCGGCAGTGATGGCTTTCAGTTCGTCGACGGTGTGCTTGCGCGGCTCATGGTCGGATTCAAGCGCCTCAACTGCCTCGAGGCCGATGCGGGCGATCAGCCCGGTGCGGAACCCCTGCGAAACCGTCTCGCCCTTGCGCGCGAACCGCGAAGATCCTGCGTTGCAGCTTTTGCACTGAAGCCAGATATTGGTCGGCACCAGCCTCAGCTCTGGACGAGCGCCCTTCCCCATGAAATGCCCGGCATCGAACGCGCCGCCGGTCTTCCAGCCTTGGGCGTGCAGGATTGACTCCTGCGACTCGCCACAACTGATGCAGCCGCTGCCAATACTCAGCTCGTACGTGCGGCGGTAGTCGCGCACAGCTTTCTCTGCATCCTTGAGGTGGTCTGCGCGACTTTTAAGGGCCTCTTTGCGCACCTCGATGTCTCGGCGGTCGATGTCAGACAAGGCCTTGCGAGTGGTTTCCCGGCCCTTCTCCGACTGCCCGTGGGCAATGGCGCACTCGATCTCACCGCACACAGCCTGGGAGGTGCGTGCAGGCGTGAACATCACCCGGCAGATCGGGCAGCGCTTGCGACGCTGGCCGCTGGAGGTGAGTGGGGTTTTGCGCTGTAGTGGGGTGCGCTTCATGCGGGCACCGCCTGGGATTTCTGTTCGGCTGGGGCGAAGTCGCCGCGCAGGGGCATCAGGCTCGTTTCCGCGAATGGCAGGCGATCCCCTATTTCGACATGGGCACACCACCACCCCTTGCGCATGGCGGGAATTGGATGGCGCGCGCAGTTAAGGTTGTCGCCCGGGTTTATTACCTTGTAGAGCTCAACAACACTCCCTGCTGGGAGGATGCTCAAGCTGATCAGCGTAAGCGCCAGATCCCCCGGCTTGAAATTATGGCTCATCAGTAGCGCCCTCCCCACTTGTCCTGCTCGGTCCACTTCACGCCGTGCTCGGCGCCGAACGCCCCCATCAGCTCGAACAAATCGCTGAACCACTTCTGGGATTGCTTGCGCGTCGATACGCCCAGCACGACATAGCCGCCATCAATCCCCGGCACGACGTCTTGCTTCTGGAGTGCGGAGCTGAAGACGTGCTTCCAGTCTTCGTCGGAGAGCTTCTTGCCGTACCACTCGACCTGGCTGGATACGTCCTTGAGCATTGCCCACATCTTGCGGTTGCAGACGTCCGGGCGCTTCTCGTCCTTGATCACCACCATCTTCGGCTTGGTGAAGTCGGATGCGTGGAGGAAGCTCATCAGCCGGTTGACGTCGCGCTGGTCGCGGATTGCGAACTCGGTGCTCATGACTGGCCACCCGCATTGATCGGCGCCATCAGCGTAATTCCCGGGATCATGTTTGCGCGACGGATCAGGACATTGACGCGCTCGTGCGGCACACCAGTCGCATCAGAAACACCATTGCGGTGACCGTGCATGTAGGCTGCGTTCAGGCGCTGGGGCGGCAGCCCATCTTTGCCGCGCATGTAGCCTTGGACCATTTCCCAGTCGGCATCGGTGTAGCTTTCTGGTTTGGCGTATGTCATGACCGCCCCCCTGTCTTCTTGCTGACCTTCCCTTCAGCCTCAAGCTGGCGCATGGTCGCGCGCAGTGTCTTCAGGTCGTAGATGCGGATCAGCGCGCGGAGGCTCTTGTTGGCGATCGCGGCAAGCGCGCCCCCGACAACAAAGAGCATCGACGCGATTACCAGCAATCCGCCTACGATCATTGAGCCGTAACCGAGCCACAAAGCGATTGTGTTGAGAGTCATGACCGTTCTCCCTTGCCCATGGCGGTGTCGATTTCAGCATCAACGTCGGTCAGCGAGTTTTCCTTGGGGAACCAATCCTGAATCAGCCAGATGAAGGTTTGTTTGACTCGGATCCACCGATACCGCTCCGCATCTTTGCGCAGCGCCTCAACCTCACCCCTCAACACCGCGTTCTGCGCCTCATACGCCTCGTAGCCGGTCTTGAGGCCTGCGATTTCGGCCTTGAGATCGTCGCGCTCTGTTTCCACGCTCAATAGGTCGTTGGTTAATTGCTCGTTGATATCGCGCTCGGCATCAATCTCGACGGCAGACTGAGAGCGATCAACCCCGCGCATTTTTTCGAGCTCTCGACTGTAGTAGCCGGACAGTTTGTCCTTGCAGAGCGCGTAGTTGCGCAGAGCAAAGAACTGTCGCTTCAAAACCGCGTATTCCGTTGCCGGCACAGCGTTCAAGGATGCGGGCTGCTCGGCCACAGCCTTGTATTCCTCGCTCTCGGCGATCAGGGCCAGTACTGCGGCAGGGTTGGCGGCGGCGATGAACTTGGCGTTTTCTATCTGCTGGATTCCGTCAACGTCACCGCCTTCGCACAATTCCATCAGGTGCTTGGTGTATCCATCGACGTAGAAAAACAGGCAGTCCTGCTCGTAATCCCATTTTCCGGGCGTTGCAGCCTCGGCCAATGCCTTCAATTTTGAGTAATCGCTCATGCCGTCACCGCCATTGTGATCAGGACGCAGAACACGCCAATGCCAAAGCCTGCACAGGTGCAAGCGGCTCCAATTTGGAATTTGGTAGTCATGCTGCACCCCGTTGAGAAGTCCGAAATATTTGGCGATCGAGAAATGACTTCAGTGCCGTCTCGCAAATGGTTGGCTCGGGCATGAGGGTTAAGCGCTGGGCGTTTGCCTCGGCATGCGTTTCGCGGAGCACGCGCTCCATGTCTGAGCGGTCCGCGCGAACCAGGAACATTTCCTCCATGATTTCGCCGATTGGACGCACGTAATCCATGTCGTCCTTCTGCACTGAGAGCGACATGCGTGCCGCTGCTTCGGGGCTGACGTAATCACGCACCAGGCACTGGAGATCGATGGGGGAGATGTTGTGGTGCCAGCCGTTTGCGCCACGCATAAGGAGCCCGCAATTGAACAGCCCGCCACGGTCGGACTCAGGCAGCCCGATAAGAAACATGACCTCTTTGCCGGTCCGCGCCATGACTGCATCAGCCTTCTGGACTTCCTCGGGCGTTGGCTCCTTACCTTTCACTTCAAGGTAAATTCCCACGTTCGGCAACCAGAAGTCCGGGAGGTAGTAACCCTCGTCGACGCGGACAAGGTCCGGCTCGTATAGGTAGAAGATTCCGGACGCTTCCAAGAGGCGGGCCCACATAAGCTCGGTGTAGGAGCGAAGTCGGTAGCCGTTGTGGTGATAGATCGCTCTGCGCTCTCTCATCAGAAATTCACCTTCACGACGTTGTCTTGGCGGGCGTGGTTGGCCAGCGGAAGGAAGCGGGACTTGGCGCCCTGGAAGGCGGTCGGAACCATGCCAATTTCGCCATCCCGGTTTTTCCGGATCAGAATTTCGCCGATGCCTTTGTCCTGAGTGTTCGGGTGATAGACCTCGTCCCGGTACACGAACATGACGATGTCGGCGTCCTGCTCGATTGCGCCAGACTCACGCAGATCGCTGAGCACCGGGCGCTTGTCCGGGCGACCTTCACAGCCACGATTGAGCTGAGACAGGATGATCACCGGGCAGTCCAGTTCGCGAGCCAGCAGCTTGATCTGGCGGGACATGGCGGTGACGTCCTCGGTACGACCCTTGCCCTCGCCCTCGACAAGCCCGAGGTAATCAATCACCACAAGGCCGAGGCCGCCCATACGGTGCGACTGGCGCCGCGCAATTGAGCGGATGCGAGGCATGGTCATGACTGGCACGTCGGATACCGCTATCGGCGCATCACGGAGCCTGAGCACGGCAGCGTTCAGCTCGGTCACATAGTCGTTGCTGCATTCGCCGGTTTTCAGCGATGGGAGTGGGATGCCTCCGACAGCGGCGAGCAGGCGATCCATGAGCTGGGTCTTGCTCATTTCCAGGCTGATCACCAGAACCGGTTTTTTCTGGTTGATGGCCACGTCTGCTGCGATGTTCATTGCCAGGGTTGTCTTGCCCATTGCAGGACGCCCGGCAACTACGATCATCTGCCCGGACTTTAGCCCTTGAGTGAATCCATCCAGATCTGGAAGACCGGTCCCCAGTCCGTCGATGGTCACGCCCGCCGCAAATTTGTCGAGTCGATCCTGCAGAACCTCGACGTGCTCCGCGAGAATGTCACCGACCATCTGGCACTCACCGTCGCTGCCGCTGCTGTCCAGACCAAGCACGATTGATTGAGCTAGGGAAATCTTGTGCTCCACGCTCGCTTCTTCGTGCGCCACCTCGTTGATTCTTGCGGCGGCCGCTGACATCAGACGGCAAACGGCGCGCTCACGAATGATCTTCGCGTAGACCATCGCGTTCGCGACACTGGCCGTGTTTGATTGGATTTCGGCTGCATACGCCATGACACGTACACCACTCGCGAGCTCCGCGCGACGGTCGTTCAAGGTTACGATGTCGACTGGCTGGCCGTCGGCATGCATCTCCAGAATCAGGCGGTACAGCTCGGCGTTGTCATCCCACGAAAAGGCGTCAGCGGATAGCTGGTCGCTGAGCACATCGATCAGGTGAGGCTGGCAGAGCATGGCGCCAATCACGCCGTGCTCGGCTTCAAGGCTTCGAAGTTCCATCATTGGGATGCCTCCGATACTTCGCGAAAGACTGCGCGACTAACGAGGGCCTCAAGACGGGGCGCAACGTTAGCGCCGCGGAAGAACACCTGATTCCGGTTGTTTGCTTTCTGGAAGAACGGGAGCCAGAAGCCCTGCCCGCTCTGGTGAGCCGGCGACTCGTTCCAGCGCTCGGCGATCATGCTGCGCAAAACCTTGTCGCTCGCCACGGTGACGGCCGGCAGATTCGGGCAGACCTTGTGGTACAGGTCGATGATCTTGTCCACCGGGACACCGGCCTCGGACGCGCCGCTTGGGTTCTTCTTGAATTCACGGCCCAGCCAGTTGACCAGGAAGCGGCGCCAGTCCTTCTTCGGCTTGCTCCCGCTTGCCCATGCGGCGGCACGCTTGATCTCGGCCTCCACGTCAGTCGGTGAGTACGCTTCTGCCCACTTGGTGATCAGGGTGGCGTCGACTTCGAAATCTTCGCCATCGAACGAAACCAGCGCTGCCGGTTTTTCGATTTTGATTTCAGGCTGAGTGGGTTCAGCCCCCTGGGGGGCAGTAATCTGTTTCGTAGAAACAGTTACTAGGGGTTCTTTCTTTGTATAAAGAAGGGAGTCGTCGGATTTGGTCTGTCTCGCAATGCTGACGACACGGCCCGAATGATCCGAGTCGGACGATATGGTCTGATTCGGACATTCATTTTTTGTGTCGTAGAAGACCCATTCAGAAGGGTCGCTGATACCGATATCGCCACGGGCCCCGCCAACGCGGTAGAGAATCCGACGCTTGAGCAGATGGCTGATGGCCTTGGAAGCGACGTCAGGGTGAATGTTGGTCGCCTTGGATATCTCGGTAGCCTGGATGCGAGCTTCGGGCACATGGAAGCCTATGGTGGCTCTGGCTACGTACAGTGCAACCTTCAGCTCTCGGCCAGGCAGATCGACAACCATCAAGGCTTCGATGAGCTTGTTTTCCATCCGGGTGAAACCCCCGGTGATTTTGAGAGGAATGACATTGTTCATGGGCGAGCGCCTTTCGACGACGCCAGGAATGCCCGGAGCTGATCAAGGCATTCGCGCACGAGCTGGTTTTTGGATGGCTTGGAATACTGGAAGCGAATCTGATTCGCTGCGTGCATTGCTGCGGAAAGGTGAAAATCAATCCGCGACACGTTTTCAGATTCAGCAAATCGTGTCGCGACATTGGCTGGGGTATTGACGAGAGAAGATTGTGTATTCATTATTGCCTCGTTGATGTAGCAATGAACCGGGCCGTGAACCCGGTTTTTTTGTGCCTGTGATTTAGTGAATCTTCGAAGCGACAAGCGCTGCCCGATCAGCCATCGCTACTGCATGCGCAGCAAGAGAGCGGCAGAACGATTCGAAGGATTCGGCGTAAACATGGTCTTTCTGGTCAAACACGCCATCGGCGAAGACTCTCCCGCCAAGGCCGGCGACATGCCCGAAGCTCGTCGAGATGCCGGCGAAGACCTGCAACGCGTCGTCAACACCTGAGCCGATCTGTTTAACGGCCAGCAGGCCGTAACGACTCGACAACTCAACCAGGGCGCGGTCACGCCATGGCTGGTCCAGAGCTGCTACCCACGACTCTTCAACCCACGAAGGGATCTCGATGCGGTCGCCACTGTCATCAAGCCAGCGCTCCACGCGCTTGCTCCAAGCCTTGTAGGCCCGACCATAAGCCTGCATGTCCGCGGTTTTGATCATGTCTTGCAGATCAGGAAAGCCCTTTTCTTTGCAGCGTTCCGGAGCGCGGTCAAAAAGCTGGCGATTGAGCTGCTCGGCAAAACCGTCCTGGCTCATGCTCGTTCTCGCGATCATGTCGCGCGCGATGGCGACCAAGACCGCGTCGCGTGTTTCGTGTCGCAAGTTCGACGTTTCCATGGGGACTGCTCTCTTTTAATCTGGCTTCAATGGAGCGGCGGACGGAGATGTCAGGCAGCGGTTTTCTTTGGGTGCGCCTCGGCAAGCAGCCAGGCAGGTTCGAACGGCTTGCCATTGGCGGCCGCCAGTTCTGCAATTTTCTTGGCGTACTGGGTCTCGCCGGTGTACTCGGTGCGTGGCAATGCATCAGCAACAAGCCATTTGTAGATAGCTCGCGGGGTCTTCCCGCAGGCCAGTGCCACGGACGGAACACCACCAGCATCATCAATCGATTTCTTGAGCGGCCGCATAAGGCCTCCGAGTCAAATATGAACTTACGGTACATCTTATGTCGGAACTGAAAGTACATGCAAGTGCGTGAGAACATGAACCCATGGTTCAAATAGAAGAAATCCGCAATTCGTTCGTGGCGCGCTTGAAGCAGTCCCTGTCAGAGGCTGGGATTCCTGAGTGGGGCGCTGGCGTGCGCCTCGCAAAAATGGCGAAGGTGACCCCGAAGGCGTGTAGTAAGTGGCTCAACGGCGAATCCATGCCTGGGGGCGCCAAGATGCTTGCGTTGGCTACCGCTTTGAACGTTAGGGTCGAATGGTTGGAATACGGCCGAGGCGATATGCGTGAGTCAGCAGGTGCCGCGCCCGATCAGGGCCGCACTCCTCCGCGTAGCTTCGATCTCGAGGACGAGCCAGGCTACACCGGCGTTATGCAACTTACCGCTCGCGGATCCACGGGGGATGGCGAAGACAATCCCCACGTCGAGATTCGCGGCGTCATGGCGTTCAAGTCCGCATGGCTGCGTGCAAACAACCTAAGCCAGCGGCATCTTGATGTTATCTATGCCGACGGCCACAGCATGGAACCGACCATTAACGATGGTGACGTGCTGCTGATTGATGAGGCGAAAATCGAACCGAAGGACGGGCACGTTTTTGCGATGCAGAGCGCATCTAAGGGGACGATCGTGAAACGCTTGGTGAAGTCTGACTTCGATGGCTGGATCATCCGCAGCGACAACCCGGACAAGACTCGCTACGGCGATGAGACGCTGCGTGATGGGGAGATAAACGAGGTTCGAATCATTGGGCGTGTGGTTTGGCGCGGCGGCATGCTTTGAAACACTGAGGTTTTGTCATGGAATACAAAGCGAGTACGCAGGATTGGCCTTCTGATGATGTTGTAACTCATTTTCAATTCTGCGCCACTATGCAGCTGCGTACGCCTTTCAGGATTCTTGAAAGGCATGGTGAAACCTATTGGGATAGGACCAAGCGACCACCAATTATAACCAGGGAGGCATGGCAGGGCATATGGGTCCCTGGCACTGCTTTTTCTGATCGCATGGCAACAACCTCAATGATGGCTTCTGAAATAGGACCTATCCCCACAAATGGATCTGATTTCCACAGGTTTCTGCTCGTGATACGCCATATTGCTGAGACAACCGCGGGAGTTGAAAAGCGATATACAGCTATCTGCGCCGAATGTGAGCGCGATCCGTGGACGGAAATTGTAAATCGGTTGAAGGGTTCGACAAGCATTGCTGACCAATTTACTGGTCGAGTGCGCAAGACCTGACTGACATTCTGCGTAAATGAGCCCGCCACTGAGCGGGCTTTTTTACGCCCCCGATAAAAATATGTACTTTTGGTACTTGACCAATATGAACCGTTGGTACATATTCAACTCCATCGAGCCACTCCGCCGTGACTTGCCAGGGCCTCAAGGCCTGAACCGCTCTTTAGCTCCACCGCATCACCTTGCCGGATCACCACCGGCCCAGATTCAAAGGCAGCGATGAACCGGCCTCAACGGTTCAGAGGGTTGGCAACTGACCCGGGTGTGCAGCGTAAAGCACCGAAAGCAGTTATCCAGCGGGAGAACAAGCCGAAAGGCCCGCGGCTGGAGTGACATTTGATTCAAGCCGGTGACTGACGCCAGTAGCGGGTCACGGCGGAAAGCATCACTGAAGCCCGTTCAATGAGCGGGCTTTGGGATGACAACTAAGGAGCATCAGTGATGATCATCATCAAAGACGAGTTTATCGGCGGCGCACAGGTAAGCATGGAGATGGATAAGGACGCGGGTGAGCTGTTCGTTTTTCACTGCCCTCCCGGCCAGGGCTGCAAAGTCTACAAGTGGCCGCTGGACAGCTACCACATGCCAATTGCGATGGCGCACTACGAACAATGTTGCGAACTGGAAAAAGCGGCCTGACGGCCTATTCACTGATGCACCTGGTGACGGGTGCATTGGGAAAACAACCGAGGCAATGACCATGCTCAACATCAACGAAGCCGAACTGAAAAAGTCCATCGTGGCGAATGTCGCCGACCAGCTGCTGCGAGAGGATGAAGACCTCTCCGAGATGGTCGCGAAAGAGGTGAAAAAACGCATCGACAAAATCTTCGACGAGCGCGTGACGTCGCAGATTCAGAAAGCGATCGACGAAACAATCAATGGCTCGTTTGAGCGTGAATATCGCCGGGTGAATCAGTGGGGCGATCAGGAAGGCCCTGCCACCACTCTGCGCAAAGAGCTGGAAAGGACGCTTTTCAAAATCAAAAGCCTTCAAGACCAAGGCAAGGTTGAGAAGCCGTATTGACCAACCAGCGCCACGTCCGCCTGACGAAAACTGCCCTTATGCAGCGATGGTTGAGAGCGTGGGTGGTCACGCTGAAAGCTGCCTTGAACCCACCCGATCCTCTCTGAGAGAGCGCACAGCCTGGAGGACTCATGAAAAAACAGCGCCTTGTTTATGGAGTTGGCCTGAACGATGTCCCGATGTCGGCGGGCCGTGCGGAAGGCAATAAATTCAAGCATGACCCGATTTACGCTCGCTGGTCCGACATGCTTATGCGGTGCTACTCGGCGCGGTACCAGGCCAAGTATCCGACCTATGCCGGATGCACAGTTGTCGAAGAATGGAAGAGCTTCGCCGCATTCAAAGGCTGGATGGTCACTCAGCGCTGGCAGGGGATGCACCTCGACAAAGACTTTCTGGTGCCCGGCAACCGGATATACGGACCGAATACGTGTGCATTCATCCCGCAGTGGCTGAACCTTTTCTTCGGCACCAACCAAGCAACACGGGGTGAGTGGCCGATAGGCGTTGCATGGGTCAACTGCAAGTGCGACAGAAAGTTTGCCGCATCCCTGAATGTCGATGGCTTGCGTGTGACCCTGGGCAGGTTCCACACCCCAGAAGAAGCGAATCAGGCCTATCGAGAAGCTAAGCACCGAGAGCTGCTAAAGCGCATTGAGCAATACAAGGCTTGTGACTCTCCTGATCCGCGCGTTATCAGCGCCTTGAGTGATCGAGCAAGAGAGCTGCTTGCCAACGAATTGGTCGGCTTCCAGTAGCGACCATAGATGCGGACGAAACTGCGGCCTATAACCGCCCACCTGCATCACCCAACCCAACCGGAGATCACCATGCTCCTACTGTTCCTGATCGGCGCAGCGCTCAGCCATGCGCGGCCAGAACCGCCTCCTGAAAGCGGCCTGCCAACCGGTCCATTGCGCTTGCATCGTGAGCGCTGGCGTTCTCGACCGGGGCTATCGGCGTTCTGGCGCTGATGGCCCCGCCCCAATCCTCGACTCAGAGAAACAACTGCATCTGTGAAAGCCCGGGCAAAGCTCGGGCTTTTTTACGCGCCTCTACCCGTCAGCACTCCTCCCCCGCGCCCATCGACAAACAGCGGGAGGAAGGAGTGTTGACGAGTGCAGGCGAAACAAAAAACCGGAAAGGATAAGCCCATGAAAACGTACACCTCTGAGCAACTTGCCGAAATCCTCGGAAAACACCGTTCCTGGCTGCGGGGTGAAGAAGGTGGCGAACGCGCCAACCTGAGCGGCGCCGACCTGAGCGGCACCTACCTGCGCGGCGCCAACCTGAGCGGCGCCGACCTGCGCGGCACCTACCTGCGCGGCGCCGACCTGAGCGGCACCTACCTGCGCGGCGCCAACCTGAGCGGCGCCGACCTGAGCGGCACCTACCTGAGCGACGCCAACCTGAGCGGCGCCGACCTGAGCGATCTGTCCAGCATCTGGGGGGCATCAGGTAACTGCTGTGAAGTGAAAGCCATTCAGTGCGACCACTGGCCAGTCACGTACACCGCCGAGCGCATGCAGATCGGCTGCCAATTCCACACGCTGACTGAGTGGTGGGCATTCACCGAAGACGAAATCGGCCGCATGGACGGCAAGGCCCTGGGCTGGTGGAAGGTCTGGAAACCGATTCTGAAAAACATCATTGAGTTGTCGCCAGCCGTCCCTTGTGGCGCAGCGCCATAGCCTGAAATCGCCGCCTAACCTGGCGAACCAACGAATGGAGAGAGTCATGAGCGATTCATTCCAAAGCAAAAACATCGTCAAGGCGCGAAGCCCTCACAGCTGCGAATGCTGTCGCCGGACCATCAACCCCTGCGAGCACTACATCAACATTGCCGGGAAGTGGGATGGCGATTTTTACGCAGTCAAGACCTGCATGGGCTGCGACAGCCTAATGGACTTGATCTGGCAATTCGACGCGGATCACGGCGGATGGCTTTCCGATGACGGCCTTCCGTTCCACGAAGTAATCGAAATTGGTGAAGAGTTCGGCCTGATTTGTAGGATTCCAGATCGGCCAGCTTGTATCGCCGCCCGTTTCGCCTAACCCCAAACACTGGAGGTCGCCATGAGCGATTGGATCAAGGTCAGCGATTCGCTGCCAGAGTCGCCAGCAGATGTTCAGGTCTACTGCGCAGATACGAAAGAGCAGTTCGTTGCATTCCATGACAAGGCGCGCAAGCAGTTCACCTACGCCATGGACCACGAAGGCAACAGCATCGGCTGCCTTCCAACGCACTGGAAGCCGCTCGGCCCAAACCCGGAACAGTAAATCCACACTGGAGGCGACCATGAACGCAGCACTGATTGCTCAGTTGAACTACGAAAACCGTCAGCCGCCTCCAGTGAGCGAAAGCCCTCGGGAAGATGCTCGGGCCGAATGGCTGTACAACGCCGCCGAGGACTTGCTCCGAGGCTGTGGCGTGTCCTTCCAGCGCCGCATGCACAAGCCGCAGGGCGTCACCGCTGAGCAGTTCGCTCTGGCGGTCGATGAGCACGTGAACGCTCGGCTGGCTGGCTGCGAGATACACACTTCAGCGCTGGGCTGGTTGGTCATCACCGCCGGGCGCGGCCAAGTGGACAAGGTGGCCGCCGCCGAACTGCTGGGCGACAGCGATCACCCGCTGGGCAAGCTTGGCGAGATTGCCGAGGTGCTGCTGAAGCCGCTGGCCAATGACGCACTGATCGCCAAAGCCGAGGACGACGAATTATGAGCGTCCAGCAAGCAGTAGCCGGCATCGAGTATGAGATAGCGAAAATCTCTCGCTCTCACACGCCGGTGGCCGACCGAACGTTTGTGATGGGGATGATCGAGCTGGCGGAAGTCGCCGACCTGATCAACCGCGCCACTGCAAACCGTTACCGCGATGCGCTCGACGTGAAGTTCTGCGAGCGCAACGACTTCCTGAAGAGGGCTGCCGCATGACCACCACACCGGTTAAATCGCTGATCGACGAGCAGATTGACGAGCTGCCCTCAGATCGCATGATCCTCGCGTTCACCCACACCAAGTGGCTGGGCGCCCTGTCGCTGGCTCATGACGCTGGCATCCCGAATGTTCACGCTTGGAGCGGCCGGGCTTGCCTGTGCGGTGAGTGGACTGTCGCTTATGAGGTGAAGGCTTGAGCTTTTACGAGGACAACGTTGAGGACGGCAGCCACTGCATGAGCTGCTTCGAGCTCATCGGTGAGGATGTTGGGCATCCGCGTTGCTGCCGAAATTGCGGCGGCGAAGGAAGCGAGCCGAACCCCGAGGGCCACAAAAAGCGCATGAAGGCAGAAGCCATGCAGCGCTTTGATGGTTGGCTGGCCCGTACCGGCATTGCCCACAAGAAGCACAACAACGGTTATCACGTCGTGCTGACGCTTCCAGATGGGCGAATGATCGACTGCTGGCCCAGCACAAAGAAATGGCAGCTCCGTGGCCAGCGCATGAGCCGTAACGGCAAGGCGCTGCATGAGTTGGTGCTACAGCAGTTGAGGCCGTGGCCATGACCTCCTACCAGCGCGCCAAACGCCTCTACCTCTGGCGAGGCTCGGACATCGTTCTTTTCGGCACCACCTTCGTGATGGTGCTCAGCGCACTCGCTGACCGCGTTACCCAATAACCCAGACCTTCAAACGCTGCGCGCATCGCGGCAAGGATCTCGTATGTCCGCACAACAGCAAGTCATGACCATCGACGACATCAGCGCCGATAACGCGCCAACGATTTACGTCACCGGCGGCCTTGGCCAGTTCTTCGACGCAGTGTCCGCCGAAGTCACCGCAGAGGTTCCCGACCTGACCACCCGCAAGGGCCGCGAGCGCATCGCCTCGCTGGCCGCAAAGGTCAGCAAGTCGAAGACTGCAGTTGAAAAGCCGGGTCGCGACTACCTGAAGCGTTTAAAGGAAATGCCGAAGGTCGTGGAAGCCGAGTTGCGCGAGTTCGTCACCAAGATGGACGCGCTGCGTGATGCGACTCGCCAGCCGCTGACGGACTGGGAAAAGGCCGAAGACGCCCGCGTCGACAAACACAACGACGGCATTCAGCGCATCAAGGACATGGCGCGCTTCGAAGAAACGCCAACCGCTGCGCACGTCGCCCAGGTCATCGCCGATCTGGAACTGGTTGCAATCGACAAAGACTGGGAAGAGTTTTTGCCAGAAGCCGCTGAAGCGAAAGACCAATCCCTCGCGAAGCTGCGCACCCTGCTCACGGAGCGCACCAAGTACGAAGCCGAACAGGCTGAACTGGTCCGGTTGCGCGCCGAGGCTGAAGCGCAGGCGCAGCGTGACCGTGACGCCGAAATCGCTCGAGTTGCCGCAGAGCGGGCAAGCCGCGAAGCCGAAGAGCGCGCCCAAGCGGAGCGGGACGCCGCCGCACGCCGCGAACAGGAACTGATTGATCAGGCGGCGGCAGCGCAACGCGCCACCGAACAAGCTGCTCGCGACGCCGAGGCAGCCGCCGAACGTCAGCGCCTTCAGTTGCAGTTGCAAGCCGAACAGGCGGAACGGGCTGCCGAGCAGGCTGAATCCAACCGTCTCGCCGCCGAGCAACGTGCCGAGCAGGAGCGCATCGACGCCGAGCGGCGCCAGACTGAAGCAGTTGAGCGGGCACGACTGGCCGAAGTCGCGCGGGCCAACGCCGCAGCAGACGAAATCCTTCGCCAAGCAAAAGCCCGCGAAGACGACCTTGAGCACAAGAAGGCAATCAATCGCGCCGCCCTTGACGCCTTCATCGCCGGCGGCATGCCTGAGGCGTGCGCCAAGCAGGCTGTGACGCTGATCGCACAGCGCAAGATTCCAGCCGTCGCCATTTCCTACTGAGGTAGCCAGTATGTCCACCGAAATCATCATGCCGCTGGAGCGCGATCGCCAAATGGCCGCCCATCCAGCGCAAGAAATCAGCATGTTGTCGACCATTAGCCGGCTTGCCCTTGATCCTCGCTGTGACATGGACAAGCTGGAACGCCTGATCAAGCTTCAGGATCGGATGGAAGCCAAAACCGCGCTCGAGGCCTTCAACGCCGCTTTCGCTGAAATGCAGTGCGAAATGCCTTCGGTTGAGAAACGCACCGAGAACACGCACACGAAGAAGATGTACGCCGACCTCGACGACATCAACTACGCAGTGCGCCCGGTCATGGCCAAGTTTGGCTTTGGTGTGTCATTCAAGATCGTCAACCAGGCCAATGGCGTCAGCATCACCGGCATCCTGATGCATAAAGCCGGTCACCGCGAAGAAACGACCATGATCCTGCCTCTTGATACAGGCGCAGGGCGCAGTGCTGTTCAATCGGTTGGTTCGACCACGACGTATGGAAAGCGGTATGTGATGTGCGCCCTGCTGAACATTACCAGCGGAGACGACAACGACAACGACGGATATGTCGAGTCATCTGAACAACTGGTCACGCCTGCCCAGGCGCGACAGATTCAGGCGCTGCTGGATAAATGCAGCGAGGCTGTCCACGCCAACTTCGAGAAAATGTATGGCGACCCCGGACAGATAGCTAAGCCCGCATTCGATGGCGTCGTGGCAGGTCTGAACAACTCAATCTCAAGAGCGGCCAAAGCGGCGCAGCAGGCGGGGTAAACGAACATGCAAATCATCACCGAAGTTAAGCAGGGTTCGCCAGAGTGGCTGGCACTACGCCTAGGCATCGCAACTTGTTCGGAGCTGGACTGCCTGCTGGTAGAGGGCAAAGGTGAGGCTGGCTTTGGCGTGGGCGCCTTCACATATATGAACACACTGATCGGTGAGCGCATCACTGGCGAAGCTGCCGACCCTTTCCAGGGAAACCGACACACTGAGCGCGGCCATGAGTGGGAGGGTGTAGGCCGAAACCTATACGAGCAGCGCGAGGAAGTAAAAACCACCCAGGTGGCAATTATCCTCAATCACGGCATTGGTTATTCGCCTGATTCGCTGGTAGGCGACAAGGGGCTGACGGAAATCAAAACCAAGCTCCCTAAATTTCAGGTCGATGTAATCCTCTCTGACAAAATTCCAAAGGAACACGTCGCGCAGTGCCAGGGCGGCCTGTGGGTATCGGAGCGCGAGTGGATCGACTTTGTTTGCTACTGGCCTGGAATGCCGCTGTTCATCAAGCGCGCCTACCGGGACGAAGTGATGATCCGCAAGCTCGGTGAACGCGTGAAAACGTTCTACGAGATTCTTGATGAGCGCATGAACAAAGTACTGGGGATCGCAGCATGAGATGGGACGCCCACAAGGCCGAAGAGCCGGCCATTGCCCAAGCCCTGCATCAGTTCACTGACGCTGGGATCTTCGCCGCGTCGAAGGCGCTGCGGCGCTCCACCCGCTCTCTCAACCGAATCGCCATCGAGCATGGCGTCGAGTTCTCGACACCCACCGCCAAGACAATGGATGCCCGCCGCCAAGTGAGGGACTCAATGATCGCTCAGGTCAAAGCGCTGGCCGGCACTCGGTCCCAAGCTGAGATCTGCGCGGCGCTGGGAATCACCCGGGCCGTGCTGCGCGAGCTCGCCGAGATTCACCACATCAACATCAACAGTCGCTCGAAAGGAGACTGACATGGACCCGGCTATCGAAAAAAGCACCGAGCGGCAAAGTGAGCTTGATGTCGCAAAGGCTGCGTTCTTCGCGGCCAACGGATCGATCCAGCACATCCCGCGCGGCGTCGGTAAAGACAGTCTTCTTCCGCCAGATGTGCCGCCGCCACGTTACGGCTACGGGCGGATCGCACCGGCCAAATCAAAGCGTGGCCGGATCATCAATTCGGCGGAGAAAGAGGCCTTGGCCGTTCGGCTGATGGAATGCAAGGCGGCCGGCATGTCTCGGTACGGGGCGAGCAAGCATCTGGAGATCAGCGAAACGCTCTGCCGCAAGCTGATCAATCAATTCGACCTCAACTTCCCGGCGACAGGCTGATGCGCAGAATGGTCCGCATCCAGCAACGCAAACGACAAGCCTGGCTGGGAATCCCGGCCAGCGGCATTGAAGAGGTAGGCCATGGCAGCCGCGCAGAAAGATCGATCAGCAAAGACTGCGGCGAGGCGAAAGACTCGCGGCGAGGAAGAAATCAGACTGCATTGCATGGCCGGAACCCGCCAAGCACTGGCTGAGCTGATGGCCTGGAGCGGCATCGAGGAACAGGGCGAAGCGATCACGCTGATGATTCACCATCTGCATGGGCTTGGCCCGGGTGGCGCGCTGCCGCTGCTCACTCCGCCGCGACACAAAATCACGATTTCCGATTCGTGCCGCGCGAAGCTTGAGATCGCCTACCGACGCGAAGAGTTGCGCATCTGTCACGACGAATAACCCCCTCTTCTTTATGAATCACGCCAGTCGACGAGCCGGTTATCGCACCGAGTTCTCGCTGCTCATATACCTCGCCAACTCAATGATCTGCCGCAAGCAAATGACGACCTCCAGCTTCTGCTTGTCGTCGGGAATACCCAACCGCTTCAGCATCCTTTGAGCGTCTTCCTCGATCGCCGCGAGAGCGTCGATATCGCTTTGCAATCTCATGTTGGCCTCCTGCCAGTTTGAATTCGAGATTCATATAAACCACAAAATCACTTCACGCCAGCCGGCGAGGACCACGCATGGAAATCACTTACGGCTCGGTCTGCTCAGGGATCGAGGCGGCAACACTAGCTTGGAAGCCTCTCGGCATGCGCGCTACCTGGTTCGCCGAGATCGAAGCGTTCCCCAGCGCGGTGCTGGCCCACCACTACCCCAACACTCCGAACTTCGGCGATATGACAAAGCTCGGAGCCTTGGTCCTGGCCGGCAAGATTCCTGCACCCGATGTTCTTGTCGGCGGAACACCTTGCCAAGCCTTCAGCGTCGCCGGCATGCGCCAAGGTCTACTCGACCCGCGCGGCGCCCTCACCATCAAATACGTGGAGCTCGCAGATGCAGTTGACTATGTTCGAGCAGGCCAGCGAAAGCCGCCCTGCGTCATCGTCTGGGAAAACGTCCCCGGCGTCCTCAGCGACAAAGGCAACGCCTTCGGATGCTTTCTTGGCGCGCTTGCTGGGGAAGACTGCGAGCTGCAGCCTCCAGGGAAAAAATGGCAGGACGCTGGTTGTGTGTATGGACCCAAAAGAACAATCGCATGGCGGATCTTGGACGCCCAATATTTCGGCCTGGCCCAACGACGCCGCCGTGTGTTCGTTGTCGCAAGTGCTCGAGACGGATTCGATCCCACCGAGGTACTTTTTGAGCGAGAAGGCATGCGCAGGGATTCTGCGCCGCGCCGAGGCCAGGGGCAGGACGTTACCGGAACAGCTCCTTTCGGCCCTGCGCTCCAGTGCGGATGTGGATCCGTCTTCGCTGAATCGCTAGGCCAATACGGCTGCCCGAACTGCGAAGGTGATGAAGGACCCGCGGTTGATATGTTCGGCGGCATCCCGGCATTCGGCGGGCATAGCCTGGGCGGATCGATCGAGAGATCAGCGACGCTCACCGCCAAAGACAGCCGACTCGACATCGAAAGCGAGACCTTCTTTATGCAGAGCTTCGTGGCCGACGATTACAAGGAGGGAACATTCTCCGTCTCAGATGTATCCAGGCCACTCACCACTAGCGCCGACAGGTCGCGCGCCGCGCCTTTAGTCGCTGATATTTCGCCAACCCTTCGCTCCGGAAACATGCGTAACAACAGCAATCCAGCGACGGAGATTTCCATGTTGGTAGGCGGCTCAGCAGTGCGCCGCCTCACTCCCGTCGAGTGCGAGCGCCTACAGGGCATGGCCGACGACTACACCATGATCCCCTGGCGCGGCAAGCCAGCCAGCGAATGCCCGGACGGCCCCCGCTACAAGGCGATCGGCAACAGCAAGGCTGTCACCGTCGTTCGCTGGATCGGCCAGCGGATCGTTCGCCAGATCACACCCAGCCCGTACTGATGATTGCTTCAACCAATCGAACACCGGCGGCAATCAGGTCAAGCAGCTTTATCAGATATTTCATTCGGGCTTCCTCGGCAGACCCGGAGCCAGGATTGGCTTCGTAGTCTATACGTGCCCAATTAGCCAGAGCCCGCCCCGCTGTTCCTCTTGGGCTTTTTCCAACTCAACCACTCCACCGCCCGGGCATGACCCGGATAGGACGCCCCATGCCCACAGAAAACAAAATCGCTGAGCCGGTGCCGAGCTTAGCAACCGGTCACCATCTCGACGCTGCGACTTGGTCTGACTTCGTCCAGCGCCTGCGCCATGACTGCAAGGGGAAGCGGGTCCACGATCATTGCACCGCAGATGCCATCTTCATTGTCGAAGCCCGCCGCATCGTCGCCGGACTGGACATGGACTACACCGACAAGCGCCTGGTGTATTGGGACAGCGGCGAGTCAGTGGCGTACTCGGTAAAGGAATACTGGGATGGCCTGTCCAGCTACCAGAAAAGCCAGCTCAATAAAAAGATGCAGGCCTGGTCTGAATGCCAGTTCATGAAAGCCAGCGAAGACGATCAGTGGTATGTGCTCGGTGAGCTGGCGGAACACTCCGTGACCGGCTGGGATGATCGCTGGGAATACATCAACGCCCACTTCACCCACGCTGCCGCCGAAGCATTCATCAAGCGCAAGAAGCACGACTACCGCGATGGGATGCGGGTCTACGTCGAATCGCAGTACTACGCGTGGGAGTTCAACGCCATCAAGGAAGCGATCCTCGACGGCACGCTGACGTTCACGCCGAAGCCGGCTGTGAATGCCCATGATCTGGTAACGAGGGAGGCTGTATGACAACCAACCAAACGATTAGCTTCCCGCGAGAGCTGAGCGATGAGTTGGGCGAGCTGATCGCCGAGAAGGCCAGGGTCTGTGGTGGCGGTGCGTTCGATATCTGGGAGGCGATCTGCGAGCAATTCGGAACGCCTGGCTTACGGCCGCGCGGAAACCCAGAAGGCAAGCGCGAATATTTTGAAAAGTGGGTAATGGCGACCAATCACCCCGTGTTCGGCTTTCTGGATGGCCGATCCCTGGCCCGTGGCGATGATCGCACCGGTTACGCCGATGAGTATGTGCAGGGTCTGTGGGTTGCGTATCTGGCGCTCGGCGTCGAGCAGCCCGCGCCGATAGCGCTGGCATCCCGCGAAGAGTCGATAGCCTGGCTCAAGCGTATCGATGGCATCGGGCAAGCGCGCGCCGAATTGATCTACTCGATGGGCTTCCGCCGCCACACCGAAGTGCCCCAATCCTGAAAGGAGTACATCCGTACTCCTCTCGCAAAACCTGTAACCCCCCCCTTCAAAGTCAGCCGCTATAGCGGCAAAGGAATCGCTATGCCAGAAGAAACTGTTTTGCCCGTCGCGTCGGCCGAACCTGAATACGCCTACTCCGCCAATGGCGAAGACTGGGTGTCTGACTGGTGCTCGTTCCTCGATCAGAACGACGAACTGGAAGTGGGTGATGAATGTCAGCGGGGCCTGATGGTTTACGGGGACCCCGCCGAATTCGTGGACGCGGACGCCGTGATCGACTCTATGGCCGACAACGCCCATTCAAGCGACCTCGGGGAATGGGCTGATGACTTCCCGGACGTCAGTGCTGAAGCAAAGGCCGAGCTGGAGGATTTGCTTGATGCCTGGGCCCGGAAGAACTGCGATTGCAGCTTCTACCGCGTCAAGGACATCGAGAAATTCAAGATCGCTCACGAAGATTTGGAGCTGCGGGACGAGGTGACGCCATGATCATCCCAGTCTCTGCCCTCGCCTACATGGCCTGGCTCATCTATTCGGGGCCGCGGTGATGACCCACCAACCGAAAGGCGGCATGTGCTCCACCTGCGCCCACGCACACCGCAATTGCAGCCACCTCCCCTTCAGCACAATGCCGCCGCTTTCTCGCGACGGCCAGACCGTGATCGTCCGCTGCACTGACTTCCAACGCCGCAAGTGACCCCTCTTCCACCTACCAGCCTGCCGAAGCCTGAAAGCCCCTTATACGGGGCAATAGGCGTCAGTACGCCTCATATACGAATCATTAATCACAGCCTGCCGGTGTACGGCGGGCGCGCACCTGGAAAACACTCATGACCATTACTGCACCGGTCATCCGCTACCACGGTGCCAAGTTTCGGCTTGCGCCGTGGGTGTTGCAACACTTCCCGCCGCACACTTGCTACGTCGAATCCTTCGGCGGCGCCGCCGGCGTTCTGATGCAAAAACCTCGTTCCTACGCCGAGGTCTACAACGACCTGGACGGCGACATCGTGAACCTGTTCCGCGTTTTACAGGATCCAGTTACGCGATCGGGACTCACCGAGCGCCTGGTCTTCACGCCCTATTCCCGCGAAGAGTTCGAATTGTCGTGGGAGCCCAGCGCAGAGCCGATTGAGCGAGCGCGACGGACGATCATCCGCGCTCAGATGGGCTTCGGATCGGCCGGTGCAACGAAAGGGGTTACCGGTTTCCGCATAGACACCAAACGGCAGTACGGCACGGCGCAATCGCTGTGGGCCACGTATCCGGAGCAACTTGCCGAAGTTGGCCAGCGCCTGAGCGGCGTGCTGATCGAGAACCGCCCGGCGATCGAGGTCATCACCGCTCATGACGGTCCGCAGACGTTGCACTACGTCGACCCACCCTACGTGCATGACACCAGATACAAAGGCGCGTCGAGCGGTCGGTACTACAGGCATGAAATGGACGACGCAGCGCACCGCGAATTGCTTGGTACTTTGCTCGAGCTAGAAGGAATGGTCGTGCTTTCGGGATATCCGAGCGAACTGTATGCAGAGCTCCTACCTGGCTGGGCCAGCTACAGCACATCGGCGCGCATTAGCGCCGGGCGCGGCACCGCCAATCGAACCGAATGCATCTGGCTGAATCCGGCCTGCGTTGATCGAGTCAGCCAGATTGGCTTGGATCTCGGCGAACGAGCATAAACCTTTCACCACCTTCTGCCGCCACGCGCGGCATGGAGCACTTATGTCCAATCGAAGCGCGGCCCAGGTCGCGCCCATCCTCCCGCGCTTCATTCGCGCTGGAGAGGCTTACGGCTATCTCGGCATGTGCCGGGATGAATTCAACAAAACGGTCAGGCCAAACGTTCGGGAATTCCCGATCGGGAAACAGGGCATCGGCTTTGATCGGCTCGAGCTCGACGCGTGGGCAGATGCCTACGTCGAGTCAATGGCAATTGAAAAGGCGGCCAATCAGGACAACAATCGGCCTCGCAGCGAGCGCCAACAAGGAATAGATCCATGGCGCGAAAAACAATCTCAGGGCTCTATGAAAAAGGCGGTATCTGGCAAATCGACAAGGTCTTCCGGGGCCAGCGATTTCGCGAAAGCACTGGAACTGGTGACCGGCAAGAAGCCGAGCAGTACCTGATCCACCGGCTGGAGCAGCTACGACAGGAAAAGGTATACGGCGCGCGGCAGGTTCGGACGTTTGCTCATGCGGCGGCGCGCTTCCTGACTGAATTCAGGGATCAGCCATCGATCAAGCTGTCTGCGCACCACTTGTCTCAGCTGATTGAGTTCGTCGGGGAAGTGCCGCTGACTCACATTGATGACCAAGCGCTTGCGCCTTTTATTAAAGATCGGTTGGCGGAGAAGCAACTTGAAAATGGCAAGGTGAAGAAAGGCGTCACCAACAGAACGGTAAATATATCGATTGAGCGGGTGGTTCGGGTTTTGTCGTTGTGTGCCAGGAAATGGCGAGATGATGAGATGCGGCCGTGGCTGGATAGCGTGCCGATGCTCACAAAGCTTGAAGAGAAGAAATCGAGCAGGAAGCCCTACCCTATGTCTTGGGGAGAGCAGTCGATTCTTTTTGGAGAGCTCCCGTCACACCTGCAAAAGATGGCCCTGTTCAAGGTAAACACCGGTTGTCGAGAGCAAGAGGTCTGCAAGCTGAGGTGGGAGTGGGAGATTTCAGTGCCGGAGATCGGCGCGAGCGTGTTCCTAATCCCCTCTGATTTCGGCGGCAGGAATGAGCGGTCTGGAGTGAAGAACGGCGACGAGCGCCTGGTTGTGCTGAATAGCGTAGCGATGTCGATTATCGAGCAGCAGCGCGGCATCAGTGCCGACTGGGTGTTTCCTTACAAAGGCAACGCCATGCACAGGATGAACGACTCGGCTTGGAAGAAAGCGCGGGTGAGAGCGGCGAAACTCTGGCAGGAGGAAAACCTTCTCCCCGCTCACCCAGGCTACCTATCAATCCGCGTGCACGATCTTAAGCACACGTTCGGCCGCAGGCTGCGCGCAGCGGGTGTAACTGAAGAAGATCGCAAGGCCTTGCTCGGCCATAAGAACGGCAGCATCACCAGTCACTATTCGGGCGCGGAGCTCGGGCATCTGATTGAAGCTGCGAACATGGTATCAGCCACCGATTCACGTGGACCGGTACTGACAATTTTGAAAAGGAGGCAGGCATGAAAATCAGAGAAGCCCCGAAAATCTCCCGACCATGAAAAAGGCCAATGCGCGAACATTGGCCTAAGTCATTGAAAAATATGGTCGGGACGGAGTGATTCGAACACTCGACCCCTAGCACCCCATGCTAGTGCGCTACCGGACTGCGCTACGCCCCGACTAGGCGTTTAACCTGTTCTTCACCTCGAAGAACGCTCAAGAATATATCGCAAGCTTTTGAAAACTGGAAGTATTCAAACACTGGATTTATTTCTTGAGCACAACCAGTACGTCTTCCAATTCGGCAATCATCTGCCGAATCATCTGCTTGTACTGAGTGGTGTCGTCTTTGGCTTCATCGCCGGACAAACGCAAACGCGCGCCGCCGATGGTGAACCCTTGATCGTAAAGAAGCGCGCGGATCTGCCGGATCATCAGCACGTCCTGGCGCTGATAATACCGGCGGTTTCCGCGGCGTTTGACGGGGTTGAGTTGAGGAAACTCCTGCTCCCAATAGCGCAGCACGTGCGGTTTTACCGCACACAGCTCGCTGACTTCACCAATGGTGAAGTAGCGTTTGCCTGGGATGACGGGTAGCTCGTCGTTATGACTTGGTTCCAGCATAAGCCTCAACTCGGGCCTTCAACTTCTGCCCTGGACGAAAGGTGACCACACGGCGAGCCGTGATCGGGATTTCTTCACCCGTTTTCGGATTGCGGCCAGGCCGCTGGCGTTTGTCCCGAAGGTCGAAATTGCCGAAACCGGACAACTTGACTTGTTCGTTGTCTTCCAGAGCGTGCCTGATTTCTTCAAAAAACAGTTCGACCAATTCCTTGGCCTCCCGTTTATTCAGGCCCAGCTCCTCATACAGACGTTCCGCCATCTCAGCTTTCGTCAGAGCCCCCATACGTCACTTCCTTAACGTGGCGTTCAACCTTTGTTCGAGCGAGGTGAGGATATTTTGCGTCGTGGTATTCACCTCATCGTCATTAAGAGTGCGCGATGGATGCTGCCAGGTCAAGCCGACTGCAAGGCTTTTTCTATCAGGATCAATGCCTTTACCCTGATATACGTCAAATAGCCTGAGGTCCGTCAGCCATTCCCCTGCATTTTCACGGATTACGTCCAGTACGGCGCTGGCGGCGACGTCTTTTTCGGCAATCAGCGCAAGGTCACGTCGCACTTCAGGAAAACGCGACAACTCCTGGAATTTAGGCATTTTACCCAACGCGACTTCAGCCAGAACCAGCTCGAAAACAAATACAGGACGGTCGAGACCGAGGGTTTTCGACAGCTCAGGATGAATCGCGCCGACAAAACCTACGAGGCGCCCTTCACGCTCGATGCGCGCGGTTTGACCCGGGTGCAGCGCCGGGTGTTTGCCCGGGACGAACGCGAACGAATCCAGTGCACCGGCAAAGCCCAACACTGCTTCAACATCAGCCTTGATGTCAAAGAAGTCGATGACATCGCGCCCTTGCGCCCAGCCTTCCGGCAGACGGCTGCCGCAGACTACACCGGCGAGCATCGGCTCTTGCTTCAGGCCGTCCAGTTGACCGACGAAACGCAGGCCGCTTTCGAACAGACGGACGCGATCCTGCTGACGATTAAGGTTGTGCTGCAGCGATTTAACCAGGCCTGGCCACAGCGACGAACGCATGGCTGCCATGTCATTGGAAATCGGATTGGCCAACAGCAGCGGTTCAACGCCCGGATTAAACAGTTCGAACTGTTTCGGATCGATGAAGCTGTAAGTGATCGCTTCCTGATAACCACGTGCCACCAGCAGACGACGCAATTCAGGCAAGTCGCTGCGAGCTTCAGCCTTGGCTTGCGGCGCGAGGCGGGCTTGCGGATAACGAACCGGCAGACGGTTGTAGCCGTACAGACGGGCCAGCTCTTCGATCAGATCAACTTCCAGGCTGATGTCGAAGCGATGGCTTGGCACTTCTACGCGCCACTGCCCTGCTCCATCGGCGCTAACGTTCAGGCCCAGGCCATTGAGTAGACGCTCGACTTCGACCGGGTCCATTTCCATGCCCAGCATCTGCGTGATGCGCTGCGCTCGCAATGTCACCGGGGCGATCGACGGCAGATGCTGTTCGCTGACGGTTTCGATGATCGGGCCAGCTTCGCCGCCAGTGATCTCCAGCAGCAGGCCAGTCGCGCGCTCCATGGCTTCACGGGCCAGCTGCCAGTCCACGCCACGCTCGTAACGATGCGAAGCGTCGGTGTGCAGGCCGTAGGAACGGGCCTTGCCGGCGACAGCAATCTGGTCGAAAAACGCGCTTTCGAGGAATACATCACGCGTGGTCGCAGTGTTGACGCCGCTGTGCTCGCCACCCATGACGCCGGCGATTGCCAGGGCGCGGGTGTGGTCGGCGATTACCAACGTATCGCTGCGCAGGCTGACTTCCTGACCGTCGAGCAAAACCAGCTTCTCGCCTTCTTCGGCCATGCGCACGCGAATGCCGCCATTGATTTCAGCGAGATCGAACGCGTGCAGCGGTTGACCCAGTTCGAGCATCACATAGTTGGTGATGTCGACGGCGGCGTCGATGCTGCGCACGTCGCCACGGCGCAAACGCTCGACCATCCACAGCGGTGTTGGCTTGGACAGGTCGACGTTACGGATCACACGACCCAGATAACGCGGACAAGCGGCGGGCGCCAGCACTTCGACCGAACGCACTTCGTCGTGCACGGCCGGCACAACAGCAACTACCGGACGGGTGACTTCGGCGTTGTACAGCGCGCCGACTTCACGGGCCAGACCGGCCAGGGACAGGCAATCGCCGCGGTTCGGGGTCAGATCGACCTCGATGCTGGCATCGTCCAGGCCCAGGTATTCACGAATGTCCTGACCAACCGGTGCATCGACCGGCAATTCCATCAGGCCGTCGTTGCCTTCGCCAACTTGCAGCTCGGCTTGCGAGCACAGCATGCCGTTGGACTCAACGCCACGCAGCTTGGCTTTCTTGATTTTGAAGTCGCCCGGCAGTTCGGCACCGATCATGGCGAACGGAATCTTCAGGCCCGGGCGCACGTTCGGCGCTCCGCAAACGACCTGGAAAGTCTCCGAGCCATTGCTGACCTGGCACACGCGCAACTTGTCGGCGTCCGGGTGTTGCTCGGTGCTCAGCACCTCGCCCACCACCACACCGGTGAATTCGCCGGCGGCCGGCGTAACGCTATCGACCTCAAGACCGGCCATCGACAGACGAGCAACCAGCTCGTCACGGCTTACCTGCGGGCTTACCCAGCCGCGCAGCCATTGTTCACTGAATTTCATCCTGCTCTCCTAAGAATTCGTTACGACTAGCGAAATTGCGCGAGGAACCGCAAGTCGTTGTCGAAGAACAGACGCAAGTCGTTCACGCCGTAACGCAGCATGGCCAGACGCTCAACGCCCATGCCGAAGGCAAAGCCCGAGAACTCTTCCGGGTCGATCCCGGACATGCGCAGCACGTTCGGGTGAACCATGCCGCAGCCCATGACTTCCAGCCAGCCAGTCTGTTTGCAGACACGACAGCCTTTACCGCTGCACATCACGCATTCCATGTCGACTTCGGCGGATGGCTCGGTGAACGGGAAATACGAAGGACGGAAACGCACGGCCAGTTCTTTTTCGAAGAACACGCGCAGGAATTCCTCGATAGTGCCTTTCAGGTCGGCGAAGTTGATATCGCGGTCGACCAGCAGGCCTTCGACCTGGTGGAACATCGGGGAGTGGGTGATATCCGAGTCGCTACGATACACACGGCCTGGGCAGACGATGCGGATCGGCGGCTGTTTCGATTCCATGGTGCGGACCTGTACCGGCGAGGTATGGGTGCGCAGCAACATGTTGGCATTGAAATAGAAGGTGTCATGCATCGACCGGGCCGGGTGATGGCCTGGGATGTTGAGCGCTTCAAAGTTGTGATAGTCGTCTTCGACCTCAGGGCCTTCGGCGATGCCGTAGCCAATGTGGGTGAAGAACTGTTCGATACGTTCGAGAGTGCGGGTAACCGGATGCAGACCACCCGAGGTCTGGCCGCGGCCAGGCAGGGTCACGTCAATCGACTCGGCGGACAGTTTGGCGGCCAGATCGGCCTCTTCAAACAGTGCCTTGCGCGCATTGAGAACCTCTGTGACGCGCTCCTTGGCGACGTTGATCAGGGCGCCGACTTGCGGACGCTCTTCTGCCGGCAAATTTCCCAGGGTCTTCATCACCTGAGTCAATTCACCCTTTTTGCCAAGGTAGTGAACCCGGATTTGCTCCAGGGCATTGATATCTTCAGCGCTTTGCACAGCCTCTAGTGCTTGAGAGACCAGCGCATCCAGGTTTTCCATGTACAGACTCCAGATACAAAATAGGGGAAGAGCTTGAAGGCTCTTCCCCTATTTATGACGTTTAACACCTGGCCCCACAAAGATGAGGCCGGGTGACTGTCGGGGATACTTAAGCCAAGGTGGCTTTAGCTTTCTCGACAATCGCAGCAAACGCCGCTTTTTCGTTCACTGCCAGATCAGCCAGAACCTTGCGGTCGATCTCGATGGACGCTTTTTTCAGGCCGGCGATGAAACGGCTGTAGGACAGACCGTTGATACGTGCACCAGCGTTGATACGAGCGATCCACAGAGCGCGGAACTGACGTTTTTTCTGACGACGGTCACGGTAGGCGTATTGGCCTGCCTTGATTACCGCTTGCTTGGCAACACGGAATACGCGCGAGCGAGCGCCGTAGTAGCCTTTAGCAAGTTTCAGAATTTTTTTGTGACGTTTACGGGCAATGACGCCACGCTTTACACGAGCCATGAGTTACTTCCTCTATTCTTGACTAAATTAACGAAGGCGCAGCATGCGCTCGACTTTTGCCACGTCACACGGTGCCAGCAAGCTGCTACCGCGCAGTTGACGCTTACGCTTGGTCGACATTTTAGTCAGGATGTGGCTCTTGAAAGCGTGCTTGTGCTTGATACCGTTAGCAGTTTTCAGAAACCGCTTAGCAGCACCACTTTTAGTTTTCATTTTTGGCATGTTCGGATACTCCGCATTCAGTTGATAAACATAATCAGTAGGCCTGCCGTGCCCAAATGATTACTTCTTCTTTTTCGGGGCGATGACCATGATCAGCTGGCGTCCTTCCATCTTAGGATGCTGTTCGACCGAACCGTACTCGAGCAAGTCACCTTCAACTCGCTTGAGGAGTTCCATCCCCAGCTCCTGGTGGGCCATCTCACGGCCGCGGAATCGCAAGGATACCTTGGCCCTGTCCCCATCACTCAGGAAACGTACCAGGTTGCGCAGTTTTACCTGGTAATCCCCTTCCTCCGTCCCTGGACGAAACTTGATTTCTTTAACCTGAATCTGCTTCTGGTTCTTCTTGGCTGCGGCAACCTGCTTCTTCTTTTCGAAGATCGATTTGCCGTAGTCCATCAGCTTGCAGACAGGGGGTACAGCATCGGCGGAAATTTCCACCAAATCGAGCTTGGCTTCTTCAGCCTTAAGAAGCGCGTCTTCAATTGACACAATCCCAAGCTGCTCGCCCTCAGCCCCAATTAACCGAACCTCACGTGCCGAGATATTCTCGTTGATCGGGGCTTTCGGTGCAGCTCGTTTATCTTGTCTCATTTCACGCTTAATAGTAATTACTCCGAATCTGGGCGACCACGCCGGGAAACCGCTTGCGCGAGAAACTCAGCGAACTGGGCGACGGGCATCGAGCCCAGGTCAGCACCTTCACGAGTACGCACAGCGACAGTCTGCATCTCGACTTCCCGATCTCCGATAACCAAGAGATAGGGAACCTTGAGCAAAGTATGCTCGCGGATTTTAAAGCCGATCTTTTCATTTCTCAAGTCAGACTTGGCACGAAATCCGCTTTCGTTGAGAGTTTTTTCAACCTCAGCGGCGAAATCAGCCTGTTTGTCAGTGATGTTCATGATCACTGCCTGGGTCGGAGCAAGCCACGCAGGGAACGCGCCCTCGTAGTGCTCGATCAGGATTCCGACAAAACGTTCGAAGGATCCAAGGATCGCCCGGTGCAACATTACCGGGTGCTTGCGACTGTTGTCTTCGGAGACGTATTCGGCTCCCAGACGGACAGGCAGATTAAAATCGAGCTGAAGGGTACCACACTGCCAGACACGGCCAAGGCAATCTTTCAGCGAAAATTCGATCTTCGGACCGTAGAACGCGCCCTCCCCTGGCTGCAGATCGTATGGCAGGCCAGCGCTATCAAGGGCTGCAGCCAATGCCGCTTCAGCGCGATCCCACAATTCATCGGAACCTACGCGTTTTTCCGGACGAGTGGACAGCTTCATTTCGACGTCTTTAAAGCCAAAGTCGGCGTAAACGTCCATGGTCAGCTTGATAAAAGCAGCGGATTCGGCCTGCATCTGCTCTTCAGTACAGAAGATGTGCGCGTCGTCCTGAGTGAAAGCACGTACACGCATGATGCCGTGCAACGCACCCGACGGCTCGTTCCGGTGGCAGGCACCGAATTCGGCCAGACGCATTGGCAGCTCGCGGTAGCTCTTCAAGCCTTGGTTGAACACCTGCACGTGGCATGGGCAGTTCATTGGCTTGATCGCGTAGTCGCGGTTTTCCGACTGCGTGGTGAACATGTTGTCGGCGTAGTTGGCCCAGTGCCCGGATTTCTCCCACAGGCTGCGGTCCACGACCTGCGGAGTTTTGATTTCCAGATAGCCGTTGTCGCGCTGAACCTTGCGCATGTACTGCTCGAGCACCTGGTACAGAGTCCAGCCGTTCGGGTGCCAGAAAACCATGCCCGGCGCTTCTTCCTGGGTGTGAAACAAGCCCAGGCGCTTGCCGATCTTGCGGTGATCGCGCTTTTCAGCTTCTTCGATGCGCTGGATGTAAGCCGCCAGCTGCTTCTTGTCAGCCCAGGCAGTGCCGTAAACGCGCTGCAATTGCTCGTTTTTGGCATCGCCGCGCCAGTAGGCGCCGGACAACTTGGTCAGCTTGAAGGATTTCAGGAAACGCGTGTTCGGCACGTGCGGGCCGCGGCACATGTCGACGTATTCTTCGTGATAGTACAGACCCATGGCCTGCTCGTTCGGCATGTCCTCGACCAGGCGCAATTTGTAATCTTCGCCACGGGCCTTGAACACTTCGATCACTTCGGCGCGCGGAGTGACTTTTTTGATCACGTCGTAATCTTTTTCGATCAGCTGCTGCATGCGCTGCTCGATCGCGGCCAAATCGTCCGGAGTGAAAGGACGCTCGAACGCGATGTCGTAATAGAAGCCTTCGTCAATGACCGGACCGATGACCATCTTGGCGGTCGGGTACAACTGCTTGACCGCGTGGCCAACCAGGTGGGCGCAAGAGTGGCGAATGATCTCCAGCCCCTCTTCATCCTTTGGCGTAATGATTTGCAGCGTGGAATCGCTGTCGATGATGTCGCTGGCGTCAACCAGCTTGCCATTGACCTTGCCGGCCACGGTGGCTTTGGCCAGGCCTGCACCAATGGATGCAGCGACCTCGGCTACGGAAACCGGGTGATCGAATGAACGTTGACTGCCGTCGGGAAGAGTAATAGTTGGCATGGCGCCTCCTCTCCTAGTGGTGACCCCTACCAAAGGTCACGTGGGTTGGGATGAGCCAGTACAAGATCCGATCCAGGCCATTCAATGACGAACGCCTGCCTTACAGCGGCAGGAGCCTTGCGGCCAACCGGAAAACCGAACCAGAGTGACTGGGATTCAAATCAGGGTTATTCGGTCGTTGCCGCTGCCGGGACGAAAAGTCAGCCGGAGCCTGCAAAAGCCCGAGCGGGGCATGCTAGCACAGATGAACGGTCATCGCGGCAACGAGCTTTTGTGCCAAGGCAAATCAGCCGTTTTATGCCAGAGTGATGAACTAGAACGCCGCTTTACCCCTCATATAACAAGACATTGACCCACAAGGAGCATCCCAGCATGCGTCTGAATCGTTTGTTCGCAGTCGTCGCACCCATCGCCCTGTTGCTGCCACTGGCTGCCCACGCAGACTGGCCAAAGGGTGAGCGCGATAAATACATGGCTCAGTGCACTCAGGCCGCCACTCCACAGATTGGCGCCGCAGCCGCCAAGGCGCACTGCGCTTGTGGCGCCGACGCGATCAAGTCGTATCCGGCCAAAGACATTCAGGCATTGATGGACAACAAGGCAACGCCTGAACTGCAACAGAAGGCACTGGGCAAAATTGCCGCGTGCAAAGCCGATACGGCTCCGAAAAAGTAAGCGTCAAAATGCGCTTTGAGGACGCTGACAGACGATGAAACGCCTCCAAAAAGCGTCTTTTCTGACAAATTTTGCAGGTTTTACAGCTTTTTTTCATCGTCTTTACTTTCGGCTGAAAGCCTTTTAAATCGGGGCTTTCAGCCAGATTGAGCAACAAAGAATGGACGGTTATGGGGTAAACAGCACCCGCGGGGGGCTCCCAAATCGTACATTTCGACTATGATAGTCCCGTGTGCCCAGTTGGCCTGAGCAGCACAGTACTACTGAAAATATATGTTTCTTGGAGATACACCATGTCTAATCGCCAAACCGGCACCGTTAAATGGTTCAACGATGAAAAAGGCTTCGGCTTCATCACTCCTCAAGGTGGCGGTGACGACCTGTTCGTACACTTCAAAGCTATCGAAAGCGACGGTTTCAAAAGCCTGAAAGAAGGCCAAACCGTTTCCTTCGTGGCTGAGAAAGGCCAAAAGGGTATGCAAGCTGCACAAGTCCGCCCAGAGTAAGTTTCTGGCGCACTAAAAAAACCCCGTCCATGTGACGGGGTTTTTATGCGCGCAACAAAAGCCTGAAAAGATCAGCCGCAGTTGATGCGCGTGATTACCAGGTTGTCGTCGGTATTGAGATTCAGGCGATCGGAACGGTATTCCAGAGTCACCATGTCGCTAGGCTTGAGGATCCGGGCATTCTGCGCACCTGCGCGAGCACGTGCCTGCTCCAGCAATTCTGGCGAAGCTTTTTTGCCGATGGTGAATTCTGCAGCCTTCGAATCACAGCGGCTATGACCGGTCTCGGTCGCCACAGCATCAGTTGCTGTCGACTCGGTGGAGGATGTGCTGCAACCGGCCAGCATGGCGACGGCCAACAAAGTACCCAATGAGGCGAGCTTCCAAGGCATGAAGCCTCCTTTATTCAATAGATAAGCTGAGTTCGTGCGACCGCCGATCCTGCGTTTGGTTTCACGGGACAGCGCTATCAGCGCGCCGCAGGATTGGACAATCAGCGAGTTTGCCTGAGCACTACCGTGTCATTCATCACTCAATCGTGACTGAATATGAACAGCGCTCAATAGATATCGATGTAGTCGAACGGTGTCTTGGGCCAGTTCTCTTTCAATGCATTGTAGATCTGCATGACCCAGACTTCATCGCTGGCCGCGACCAATCCTACGTAACCCGAGCCCTTGGCCCACGTCTCAAGACGAAACAGCAGCCCACCAATGTCGGTGCCGCCCACCACGCCTGACGAAATGTAAGCGATGCCTTCTCTGGTCACGCGCAATTGGGTGTGCTCGTCATCGCTGGCGGAGGCCAGCAATTGGCGCACGGCTTCAAGGGTCAAGGCGTCAGGTTTATTCAAATCGATCTGCACAGCGCGGTCCTTGAAAATCCATCAAAGAACCAAGTGTCGCATAGCCCTCCCCTCATGCCTAAGTCGGAGTGCCAAACGCCAGACAAAAATGGTTAACTCGACACTCAGACATTCCCGACTTCACGAGCGCCATCATGACCACCGTAAGCATCGACGCCGACATCAAAGCCAAGTGGCCTCAGGGTCACAGTTCTTATAGCCCCGGCAGCCCGGAAGAACTGGCAATCATTGGCATCGACCTGCTGGTCAAGGAGTTGGGAACGCAAGCCGCGCAATCGTTCATCGCCCAGGTATTCGAAAAATACCCGGCCAATTATCTTGGCTTGGTGGGTTCAGGCAGGGAGTAAAAACCCGCAGGCTGGCACCTGCGGGCATGCAGCTTACTTCAGACGAGCCAGACGCTGGGTCAGCAGGTCGAAGAAGCCTTGA
Source organism: Pseudomonas prosekii (assembly GCF_900105155.1). Lineage (NCBI taxonomy): Bacteria > Pseudomonadati > Pseudomonadota > Gammaproteobacteria > Pseudomonadales > Pseudomonadaceae > Pseudomonas > Pseudomonas prosekii. The sequence goes on along the minus strand of NZ_LT629762.1, from coordinate 5,226,009 downwards.
GCATCGCCATTCTCGACCCAGAAGGCGTTTTTCGGCGCTTTCAGGCCGTCGTACCAGTCGACGATGGTTTGGCCAAAGGTCGGGCCTTCGCGGCTATCAACAACGACATTCACCGCACGACCGGTGAACAGCTCCGGCTTCAGCAGGTAAGCAACGACGGTCGCGTCATGCACCGGGCCACCCGGAATACCGTAATGTTCCATGTCGCCCTTGACGTATTCATTGAGAATATCGCCGACGATCTTGCCCGCATTGTTGTTCAGCGCGGCGATCTGCTTCAGGCGCGCGTCGCTGGTGAGGATCTTGTGGGTCACGTCCAGCGGCAGATAAGTCAGCTTGACGCCACTCTTGAGCACCACTTCCGCAGCCTGCGGATCAGCGAACAGGTTGAATTCGGCCACTGGGGTAATATTGCCGCCGTTGAAGTGCGCGCCCCCCATGATCACCACTTCCTTGATGCCCTGCACGATCTCGGGTTCCTGAATCAGCGCCAGTGCCAGGTTGGTCTGTGGGCCGAGCATGGCGATGGTGATGCTGTGCGGCTTGGCGTTTTTCAAGGTATCGATCAGGTAATTGACCGCGTTGCCTTCAGCCAAACCCTTCTTCGGTTCGTGAACCGTGACACCCGACAGGCCTTCCTTGCCATGGATGTTCTCGGCATAGATCGGCGTGCGCATCAGCGGTTTCGGCGCGCCAGCGTAGACCGGCACTTCTTCGCGCCCTGCCCACTCCCGCGCCAGACGCGCATTACGCGAAGTCTTGTCGAGGCGCACGTTGCCGGCGACGGTGGTCAGTGCGCGGATGTTCAGTTCTTCCGGCGAAGCCAGCGCAAACAGCAAGGCAACGACGTCGTCGGCACCCGGGTCGGTGTCGATGATCAGGTCGATCTTTTCCGCCGCTTGGGCGCTTGTTGCGGTGATGAAAGACAAGAGCAGCAGACTCCGAAGCAGATGATGCAGTTTCTGAGCATAGCGGTGCATAGCGCACTCCTTGTGCGTGGGAAAGCATAGAAGGAAACAGCGAGTTAGAACGTTACCCCGGACACCAACACGATGTTGCAGTACGGCTGACATTCGCCTGTACGAATAATCGCCCGTGCTTGTCGGCTAAGGACTTTGAATTGGTCATGGCTGAGCAGCTCGCGCCGGCCCAGCTCACCGTCGGCATTCAGCTGATCCAGAGCCGCCAAGGCCGTTGGTTTTTTATCAAGAATCTCTTGGGCGATGACGTGGCTTTCGACCTGCATTTCGCTGAGCACAACTTTCAACGTGCTGACGAAATCCGGAATGCCGTGGGTCAGCGCCAGATCAATCAGTTCGACGCCCGGCGGCACCGGCAGACCGGCATCGCCGATCACGACTATGTCGCCATGGCCCAGAGACGCGATCAGCCGCGACAGCGCGACGTTGAGCAAAGGGGTCTTTTTCATGGTGCTTTAAATGCCTGTACGTCGGACAAGGTAGGAATAGAAGGTTGCGCACCGGCCCGGGTCACCGACAGCGCCGCCGCGACCTGGCCGAAACGGATCGCCTCGGCTTCGGATTGCCCGGACGCCAACGCCGCAGCAAAACCGCCAACAAACGTATCGCCAGCCGCCGTGGTGTCCACGGCGTGCACTTGGGGCGCGGGGAAATGCTGAAAGCCTTGGCCGTCGGCAAACAGCGAGCCTTGAGCGCCAAGGGTGATGATGACTTTACCGGCGCCCATGCCGATCAATCGCGTCGCGGCCGTCTCGGCGGTTTCCAGCGAGTCCACCGGTAAACCGCTCAGCGCCGCCGCTTCGCTTTCGTTAGGGATCAGGTAGTCGATGGCAGCGTACCAATCCGCAGGCAACGGCCGGCTGGCGGGTGCGGGATTGAGGATCACGGTTTTGCCCAGTTCACGCCCGCGCTTCAACGCATGACCGACCGTCGCGTCCGGCACTTCCAGTTGGCAGATGATCACGTCTGCCGCTTGCAACACGGAGTCAAAACGATCGATTACACCCGGCGTCAAAGCACCGTTGGCGCCTGCGACAATCACGATCGCGTTCTGGCTGTTGTCATCCACAACGATCAACGCTACACCGCTGGCGCCGTCGACGATGCTGATGGCATCACAATCAATCTGCTCGGCCAACAACGCGTTGCGCAACTGCTGCCCGTAGGCGTCGGAGCCGATGCAGCCAACCATCGAAACTTCAGCGCCCAGTCGAGCCGCCGCTACAGCCTGATTCGCACCTTTGCCGCCGGAGACGGTTGAAAACGACTGGCCGATCAGCGTTTCACCGCCACGCGGCAGGCGCGGCGCGCGGGTGACCAGGTCCATGTTCAAGCTGCCTATTACCACTACTTTTGCGGGCATACGTCACTACTCATCAATTCGGTTTCAGCGCTGCTTATTAGCGAAGCTGGGCGAACACGCCGGCCAGCGGCGCAGTCGATTCTCGCAAAACAATACTCGGGGTCACGATCCGTTGATCGGTGGCCAGGGCCGGCGTGGCAATCCTTCGCAACAAGACTTCGGCGGCCATTTCGCCGAGTTGCAGGATCGACTGGCCGACGGTGGTCAGTGCCGGGTACACATAACGACTCATTTGAATGTCATCGAAGCCGATTACCGACAGCTCGTTGGGTACGCGAATATTGCGCTCGGCGGCCGCGCGCAACACGCCGATACCAATCATGTCGTTACCGGCAAAAATGGCGCTCGGCGGATTGTTCTCCAGCAGAGTCGCAGCGGCGTTGTAACCACCGGTGCTGGTGAAATCACTTTCCAGCATGCGCTCACGCGGCACATCGACGCCCGCCTCTTTCAGCGCCCGGCAATAACCCGCCAGACGCATTTGCGCCACGCTGGTATCCGCCGGCCCGCCGATGGTGGCGATGTCACGATGGCCCAATTCGAGCAGATGCCGGGTCGCCAGATAGGCGCCGTATTCGTGGTCAATTCGGACCAGATCGGCATTCACCCCTTGCAGCCCACGGTCGACAATCACCATCGGCGTGCGCACCGCCGCGAGGCCCTCGGCGAGTCCGGCGTCGCCACCGGCCGAGGCGACGATCAAGCCGTCGATGCGTTTTTCCAGCAACACCCTTAAATAACTGCGCTGCTTGTCCGGGTTGTCGTCAGAGTTGCAGAGGATCACGCAATAGCCGTTACGCTCGCAGTAATCCTCGATGCCACGGGCCAGTTCGGCGAAGTACGGGTTGAGGCTGTTGGGCACCAGCAAACCGATGGTCGCCGTGGTTTTGGCTTTCAACGACCGCGCGACGGCGCTGGGCACGTAGTCGAGCGTCTTGATCGCCGCTTCGACTTTGACCCGCACTTCCTCGCTGACCGGCCGCGTCTTGTTCACCACGTGAGACACGGTGGTGTAGGAAATGCCCGCAAGCGCCGCCACATCCTTGATTGTTGCCATGAATCAGGTCCGCCGGCTTGCGCGCTGACTGCGATAAGTATCGAGCACCACGGCGACCACAATTACGGCGCCAGTGATGATGCGTTTGGTCGGTTCGCTTGCGCCGATCTGCGCCAGGCCAGCGGCCAGTACCGAGATGATCAACACCCCGAAGAACGTACTGATCACCGAGCCACGGCCGCCCATCAGGCTGGTGCCGCCGATGACCACAGCCGCGATCACTTGCAGTTCCAGACCCGAACCGGCGTTGGGATCGGCAGCTTCCAGACGCGAAATCTGAAACAGTGCGGCAATCCCGGCCAGCAGGCCCATCAGGCTGAAGACTAGAATCTTGTATGGTTTCGGATTGATCCCCGCCAGACGCACAGCTTCTTCGTTAGTGCCGATGCCGATCAAGTAGCGACCGAACACGGTGCGCGTCAGCACAGCCTGAGCCACGATGATAATCACAAAGGCAATGATGAACGACGGCGAAATGCCGAAGGCAATCGGGTTCGACAGCCAGGCAAAGGAATCACCGATGTAAGCCGTGCGCGAACCGGTCATCTGATACGCCAGGCCGCGGGCCATTTCCAGCACGCCGAGCGAGACGATGAACGACGGAATCCGCCACGCCACGGTGATCGAACCGGTCACCGTGCCGGCCAATGCCGCTACGCCCATGCCGAGCAAAGCGGCGGGCAAAACGCTCCAGCCCCAGCCGAGAATCGCCACGCTGACCGCTGACGCCGCGAGCGCGAGTACCGAGCCGACCGACAAATCGATGCCACCGATGATCAGCACGAAGGTCATGCCGACCGCCAGCACCATCAAATCCGGGATCTGGTTGGCCAGGGTGCTGAAAGTGTCATACGAGAGAAAATGGCTGCTCAGGACCGAGAACAGCGCGATCATCGCCAGCAAGGCGCCGGCCAGCCCCAGGTAAGTACCGAGGCCGTAGAAATTGCCACCACGTTTACCGGCGGACGTTGCAGTTTTCATGGGAGATCCCTAGGCGCTGCTTCGTTGAGCAACGCATCACGTTTTTGGTAGCCGGCAAATGCGGCGGCAAGCAAATCATCCTGGGTCCAGCTGTCGCGCTCGAATGTGTCGATCAAACGCCCTGCCGACAACACGCCGATGCGGTCGCAAATCAGCATCAATTCACGCAGGTCACTGGACACCACCACCAGCGCTTTGCCCTGGCGCGTCAATTCGCCGAGCAAGGCATAGATGTCGAACTTGGCGCCGACGTCGATGCCGCGTGTCGGCTCGTCGAACAACATCACCGAACAATCGCGCTCCAGCCAGCGGCCGATCACGACTTTCTGCTGGTTGCCGCCGGACAGCTCCGACACCAGTTGCGTCGGGCTGGAACTGCGGATGCGCATGGCACTGATCTGCCGCTGAGCCAGCGCGATCTCATCGCCGTTATTGACCACGCCCGCGTTGGAAATCACCGGCATATTGCCCAGCGCTATGTTGGCGCTGATCGATTGAGTCAGCAGCAGGCCTTCGCCCTTGCGGTCCTCGGTGATCAGCGCGATGCCGTGGCCGACCGCATCGGCGGGTGAACGAATGCTCACGACCTTGGCCGGCGAACCCAGCGCGACGGTGCCGCTGTCGGGCGTATCAGCGCCGAAGATCAGCCGCAGCAATTCTGTGCGCCCTGCCCCGATCAATCCGGAAATACCGAAGATCTCACCGGCGCGCACTTCAAAGGAAACGTCGCGAACTTTGTCGGAACGGGTCAGCCCTTTGACCGTCAAGGCCGGCGCGCCGATCTTGCGCTCGCCCATGTCCATGTGTTCGCCCAGCTCGCGACCGACCATCAAGGTCACCAGTTGCTCACTGTTGTAATTGGCCATCGGCTCGACGCACACCAGATTGCCGTCGCGCAGCACTGCAATGCGCTGCGCCACTCGCGCGAGTTCTTCGAGGCGATGGGAGATGTAGATGATCGACACGCCACGCGCTTGCAGGCGAGTGATCTGCTCGAAAAGCATCTCGACTTCGCGCGCCGTCAGCATCGCGGTCGGCTCGTCGAGGATCAGCACATGACAGTCGCCGATCAGGTTGCGGGCAATCTCGACCATTTGCTGGTGACCGATGCCCAACTCGCCGACCAGTGTGTCCGGGTCAATCGCGTCGAGGCCGACTTGCGCCATCGCCTCGATCGCCGCTTTGCGCAACTGCTTGCGGCTGATCCAGCCACCGTTGCTCGGCAAGTTATCGAGAAACAGGTTCTCCGCCACTGACAATGTCGGCAGCAGATTGAGTTCTTGCATGACCATGCGAATGCCCAGGTCTTCAGCCTGGGTGCGGCTGCCGGGGCGGTAGTCCTGACCCTGGAATTGCATCTGGCCAGTGGTCGGTGTGACCAGGCCGCCGATGATTTTCGACAGGGTACTTTTGCCGGCGCCGTTCTCACCGGTCAGCGCCAGCACTTCACCGCGCATCAGCGTCAGGTCGATGCCAGTCAGGACAGGTTGCGCGTAGGTCTTACCGATGCCGCTGACCGAGAGGACAGCGTTCGGGGCGGAAACTGACATAGAAAACTCTCCATGCACCCGCCCGGACGGGCGAGTGCCATTGTGTCGCCAGAAGGATTACTTGGTAACCAGCTCCACGGGAGTTTCGATCACGCCGTTGGTGCCGCTGTCGACTTTTTCGCCTTTGATGATTTTCAGCGCAGTCTCGATACCGAACACGGCTTGCTTGGCTGCAAACTGGTCAGCGGTAGCCAGGACGCGGCCGTCCTTGAGCATCGGCTTGATGGCATTGATGTTGTCGTAACCGACGACTTGCACCTTGCCAGCCTTGCCTGCTGCGCGAACGGCGGAAACGGCGCCGACGGCCATGCTGTCGTTACCGGCCAGCAACGCTTTGACGTCCGGGTATTCGCTGAGGATCGACGCGGCAACCTTGTTGCCTTTGTCGATTTCCCAATCACCGGATTGCAAGGAAACAACCTTGATCTGCGCCGCTTCCATCGCATCCTTGAAACCGGCGGTGCGCTGCTGGGCGTTGGTGGTAGTGGACACGCCTTCGATGATGCCGACTTCGTCACCGGCCTTCAGTTGCTTGGCCAGGTATTCACCGACCAGACGCGCGCCTTTGCGGTTGTCCGGGCCAACAAACGGTACGGTGATGTTCTTGCTTTTGACGACAGTCGGGTCGAGTTGGTTGTCGATGTTGATCACGGTAATGCCGGCATCGACCGCTTTCTTGATCACCGGGACCATGGCTTTGGAATCGGCCGGTGCAATCACCAGCGCGTTGACCTTGGCCAGAATCATTTGCTCGACGATGCGCGTTTGGCCCGCGGTGTCGGTTTCGTCCTTGATGCCGTTGGAGATCAGGTCGAAATCGGCGGAATGGTCTTTCTGATAAGCCTTGGCGCCGTCTTCCATGGTCAGGAAGAATTCGTTGGCCAGGGATTTCATGACCAGCGCGACTTTAGGTTTTTCAGTGTCGGCGAACGCCGAAGAGAGGGGTAAAGCGGCAGAGGCGGCAGCCAGCATAGCGACAGCGAGAAGACGTCCAGCGAATGGCAGCTTCATGGGTTCACTCCGATCTTATGATTATTTGTGAGCAACGCTTGCGCTAGCGTAGGCTACTTCACGTGCGGCAATGGATCGATCCACTGCAGGCGCCGCGCAAACGTTTGCGTAGATCGAACTATGCGAACCCTGCAGAGATTTGTCAACGGCCAGAAACGGCCATTATGTAACCCGGTAGCAAAACCGGGTTTGTCACTTACGCCGTGGTGTCGACCACTGAACCGGTGCTCGCGCCCTTGGCCATTTCCTTGACCAGCGCGCCCCACACTTCGAGCATCGCGCTGTTGGTTTCGGCAATCTGACCTTGAATCGCCATGACCGCCGTAGCTTTGGCTTCCGGTGTCGTAGACGGCGCTGCCTGGGCGGCAGCCAATTGTTGCTGCTGTTCGCGCAACTGCTGCTGCAACTCTTGCAGACGCTTGAGCAGAATCTTCACCGCCGCGCTTTGATTGCTTTTGGCCTCGGTCGCAGCTTCGGCGCCGGCACTTTTATCCAGGCCCAAAGCGCCGGTCTTGACCTGTTTGCCATCGTCTTCCTTGGTGCCCAGCGCAGCGGCCGCGGCTTCGGTCGTGGCGTCATTCAACGCGCGGATCGTCGCGGCTGATTTGCCACCAATGGTGACGCCTGCGGCGTTGGGAAAACCTACTGATAACGACATGCGAGCTCCACAGAAAAATATCCTTTGAAGGGTCATCGACCTGCGCGCGAGTTTCTTTAGCACAGGTTTGCAATCCGGCAAGTGGACTAATTCGACATAATCCGTAGGGCTTTTCGGTGGGCCGAACACAAACGCTCCACATGTTCGGAAACCCGGACAACGGCGCGTTTAACCAATCCTGCTCTCTACATAAATATTGATATAAATCATCAGGTTAAAAGTTTTTCTCGTTCAAAGTCAGGCTGGTACAGATCCTGCTCCATTTCGCATACCCAGGCGTTCAGATCTGCCGGGCGTATCTAGATGAACTGCATCAGCACCGTCACTACTAGAGAGAAAATAATGAAATCTGCTTTCAACACTTTTATTCCGGGCGCTTTGGCCCTCCTGCTGCTCCTGCCGACCGCCGTTCAGGCGAAAGAAGCTCAAACTCAACAGAAACTGGCAAATGTCGTGGTCCTGGCCACCGGCGGCACCATCGCCGGTGCTGGTGCCAGCGCGGCGAACAGTGCGACCTACCAGGCGGCCAAGGTCGGTATCGAACAATTGATCGCCGGCGTGCCTGAGCTCAGCCAATTGGCCAACGTGCGTGGCGAACAAGTCATGCAGATCGCCTCTGAAAGCATCACCAACGACAACCTGCTGCAACTCGGCCGCCGCGTTGCGGAACTGGCGGACAGCGAAGACGTCGATGGCATCGTCATCACTCACGGCACCGACACCCTGGAAGAAACCGCTTACTTCCTGAACCTGGTGGAAAAAACCGACAAGCCGATCGTCGTGGTTGGCTCCATGCGCCCGGGCACTGCGATGTCCGCCGACGGCATGCTCAACCTGTACAACGCCGTGGCCGTGGCCAGCAGCAAAGAATCGCGCGGCAAAGGCGTACTGGTGACGATGAACGACGAAATCCAGTCCGGTCGTGACGTGAGCAAAATGATCAACATCAAAACCGAGGCGTTTAAAAGTGCCTGGGGCCCGCTGGGCATGGTCGTTGAAGGCAAATCCTACTGGTTCCGCTTGCCAGCCAAGCGTCACACGATGGATTCGGAATTCGACATCAAAACCATCAAGAGCCTGCCTGACGTAGAAATCGCCTATTCCTACGGTAACGTCAGCGACACTGCCTACAAAGCATTGGCGCAATCGGGTGCCAAAGCGATCATCCACGCCGGTACCGGCAACGGCTCGGTGTCTTCACGTGTAGTTCCGACCCTGCAAGCCCTGCGCAAGGACGGCGTGCAAATCATTCGTTCGTCCCACGTCAATGCCGGCGGTTTCGTTCTGCGTAACGCTGAACAGCCTGACGACAAAAACGACTGGGTCGTCGCACATGACCTGAACCCGCAGAAGGCCCGCATTCTGGCCATGGTCGCGCTGACCAAGACCAACGACAGCAAAGAACTGCAACGGATGTTCTGGGAATACTGATCGACCCTCGCCCGACCGATTCCGGTCGGGCACTGCTTACGCCGTTTGCCTACTCTGGCAAGCGGCGCCCCCTACAAATAAATTCGAACCGTCCTACACCAAACGGGTAAAACGGCTGTCAGAGGATTTTCTTGAATTTTAAGCAGTTGCGAAAATGCTTACAGTTAAATACTGTATGCACGTACAGCTTAATAAGGATAATTCCGTGGCCACCCCTTCTGCCTCTCCTGACTCCTTTGAACGCATGGGTTTGCGCGTTCAGAAAATCATCAATTCCCCCACCGCGCAAAAATCCAAAGCCGCGCTGATCTTCCGTTTGCCGGACGAACCGGTGGACGAATGGGAACGCCTGCTCGAAGAAATCGACGAGAACGATAACGTCACCCTCGCTTACCGCGACGATGGCGGCGTGCAGATTTTCTGGGTTGTGCCGAAGGAAGATTGAGTCAATGAGTGTCCGTTGTTTTGCGTTTTTGTTTATGTTCATCGCCCTGGGCGCCCAGGCGGCTGCGCCACGTACTTTCAGCGAAGCGAAGAAAGTCGCCTGGAAGCTCTACGCCCCACAGTCCACCGAGTTTTATTGCGGCTGCAAATACACCGGCAACAAGGTCGACCTGGCGGCATGTGGCTACGTGCCGCGCAAAAGCGCCAAGCGTGCCGCGCGTATCGAGTGGGAACACATTGTTCCGGCGTGGCAGATCGGCCATCAGCGCCAATGCTGGCAGTCGGGCGGGCGCAAGAACTGCACGCGCTACGATCCGGTTTACAAGAAAGCCGAGGCTGACTTGCACAACCTGGTGCCGAGCATTGGCGAGGTAAATGGTGATCGGAGCAATTTCAGTTTTGGCTGGCTGCCGGTGCAAACAGGGCAATACGGTTCGTGCCTGACCCAAGTCGACTTCAAAGCGAAGAAGGTCATGCCCCGCCCTTCGATTCGCGGGATGATCGCCCGGACTTATTTCTACATGAGCAAGCAGTACGGTTTGCGCCTGTCGAAACAGGATCGCCAATTGTATGAGGCCTGGAACAAGACCTATCCAGTGCAAACCTGGGAACGCCAGCGCAATCAGAGCGTGGCGTGTGTGATGGGGCGCGGCAACGAGTTTGTCGGCCCAGTGGACATGAAAGCCTGCGGCTGAGCGAATGCTAAACGCAGAAAGGCCTCGGGCGTTTAAAACCCGAGGCCTTTTTTTGTATCAGCTGCCGACCTTGTTGTAGCGCCAATAACCCATCAGGTTCAGCGACTCGCGGGGAATGCCGCGCTCCTGGATCAGGTATTTGCGCAAGCTCATGACGGCCACTGTCTCGCCGGCGATCCAGCCGTAGAAGCCGTCATTGGCCGATTCGGAGGTTTCCCAGAGGATCTCCTCATCAACATTGACCTCCTCCAGCTCCAGCACTTCGCAAGATTTTGACGCCGACGTCGGCAGGTCGGCCCGCTGGATGGCTTCGACCATCAATAATCCTGCATCAGCGTGATCGCGAATCAACCATTCAACCGAAAGCCCGGGCCATTCAGGCACTGGCAATGCGTCTTCGCAACTGTCGATTTCAAAAAATGCCTGGGTGACCGGTGGCTGGGCCATGGTCGCCAGTTCATCGAGAATCCCCAGTGCGGCGGGTAACGCCGTGCCATCAGCAACCAGTAGCAATTGCTTGAGCGCCTGTGGCGGCTTCCATTCGAAACCGCCAGCATCCTGCGCCGAGAAGCGTCGATCCGGCGCGCGAATCTGGATTGATTCGCCCGGCATCGCATTAATAGCCCATCGAGAGGCTGGACCGGTTTCGCCGTGCAACACAAAGTCGATATCCACTTCGCCCTGCTCGGCGCGCAGATGCCGAATTGTGTAAGTGCGCATTGCCGGACGTTCGGCGACTGGCATTGAGCGATATCGCGCGAGCCAATCGTCACTGTGGGCTAGCCTGGCAGGCGAGCCGTCCGCCGCCGGGAAAAACAGTTTCACCCGCTGATCTGGCGCCCATGTGGCCATTTCGCTGACCATCGGCCCGGCCAGAGTGACCCGCATCATGTGCGGGCTCAGGGTTTGTTTACGCTGCAACACGGCGTCGAACATTTTGTAAGGATTGGCGTTGGCCATCGGGGGGCTCCTTGCGGGAATCGACAGTGACTACGTATGAATACGAGCCGCCGTGGACGCCCTTTAAGCTTCCCTGCTGAACGGTGCCTGAACCATTACGCGATTACTGAGCGGCCGGACGCTCGATGATCAGCGTTTCAATGTTCTGCTTTTTCGCTTTGACCAGCGCCGCGCTCACTTGCGCCTGCCGCGCCTCGGCCTCTGCCTTGGAGCTGAATGGCCCAAGCAGGATCCGGTCCTTGCCGTTTTCCCGGACGACATTGGAAACAAAACTGTGCTCGATCAACCAGCCGCTCAAGTCGCTGACTGCCTGGGTCGTTTCACCGCGGACTTCAATTTCCCATTGCGGACCCGCTGCAACGGCAGGGGCGGAAACGTTCGCGGACGACGACTTTTGAGCACCTGCATCCCTGCCCTCGCCACATCCCGCCAACGCCAATACTGCGATTACCAAGGCCATTTTGCGCACAACGTTTCCCTCTGAAGGCTGAAAGCGCGGATTTTAACATTCATGAATACTTCCCGAGTGCCGCAAAATGGGCTTAAAACAACGAGAATCATGGTTGCCGCCTCTGTATAGTTACGCCTTGGGAATTAATGCAGCATCTGCGCGTCAGAAAGAGGCACCCAAACCGTGAGACTTCGCACTAATCTATAACTACACCGACCTCTGCACTGTCTGAATCAGGTGCCCTACAAGCAATCAAGGAGAAGACCATGCTGATACTCACCCGCAAAGTCGGTGAAAGCATAAACATCGGTGATGACATCACTATCACCATCCTGGGCGTTAGCGGCCAACAAGTGCGCATCGGCATTAATGCTCCGAAAGACGTTGCCGTACACCGCGAAGAAATCTATCAGCGCATTCAGGCTGGCCTGACCGCTCCAGACAAGCCACAAACCCCCTGAATCCTGCTGCAGTCAGTAGCCAGCCCGTTCGCCTCAGCGCAATGGCTGGCTAAAGATTCAAATACCCCGCTTCGCTCTTCCTGCTTCATGGCTTATCCCCCTCGTGACCTGGAGCCGATACTAACGGCTTCGGCGACGTCTTGGCTGTCAGACCATTCGCTTTAATCCCGAGGAATCGTCCGTCACGACCCGAAGGTCAAGCCGCGCGCCATGCCGGTGGCCGCAATCACCATCAGCATCATCAGCAACGCTTCCATATGACTGATCCGCGCGAACAGCTTTGCCCGCCCCAGATCAATCGAAGCGCCCCGCCCCAATGCGATCCGCCACTTGATCAACGTGATCATCGGCATCAGCTCCAGCAGCAGAATAATCACGAACAGGGTCATTTTCAGATGGAACAGCGGCTGCTGCAGATAATAGTCGGTGCCCTTCTCGAACCCGCCAAAAGCGCGCATCAGCCCCGTGATCAGCAGAACAATCGCCGAAATCCCCCAGACGTTATCCGCCACCAGCACATTGCGCACCTGCGCCGTACCTGCGGCCAAACGGCTGAACGCGGAGCCCCGCACGAGGACGCCCCACAGCCCCAGGGCAAACGCCAGCAAATGGATCGCCGCAAGAAACCAGTGAGACAACATAGGGATCTCCTGACAGGAAAATGGGAAATGGCCTGTCAGTAGTAGTTCAAAATTCGACGACTTGCTGCCTGCGTCCTACAGAAAAAGAGGCCAAATCCACGGAGCATGATGCGGCCCAAATAGGCCAGAATGGGGACTCGCCAAGGATGGAAGACATGGACCGATCAAACCTGCCAACGCTTGTACTGCTACCGGGAATGGATGGAACGGGTGCGTTGTTCGAACCTTTCATTTCTACCCTCAAGGACGTTTGCGACATTGTTGTCGTTTCTTACCCGTGCGATATCCCGCTGAGCTACATCGAACTGCAAGCAATTGCCAAGCAGTCGCTGCCCACGGACCGCCCGTTCGTTTTACTGGGTGAATCGTTTTCTGGACCGATTGCAATCGCGCTGACGGCGTTATGTTTGCCGCAGCAGGTTGGAATGGTGCTGTGCTGCACCTTCGCCAGCAACCCGCGACCGCTGTTCAAACATTTCGGTTTTTTACTTAAATTCCTGCCGATGAACGCCTTGCCCACCGGATGGCTATTACCCGTGCTGCTCGGTCGATTTTCTACAGCCCATTTGCGTGCCACTCTGCGCCAAGCCATCAATCAGGTCAGACCTGAGGTGATGCGCTCAAGATTGCGCTCGGTGCTCGATGTCGACACGTCTGCGCAGCTTGGCCAAATCGAGATCCCAAGCATCTACCTGCGTGCCACCGACGACCATGTGGTACCGGAGGCAGCCTCCGAGCGAATCTCCCAGCTGAACCCAAAAACGCAAATCATCGACATCAAAGCCCCGCACTGCCTGCTTCAAGCAGCCCCGGAAGAGGCGGCAAGCCAAGTCATCAAATTTTTACGGGCCATCGCCCCGCCGTAACGGATTACAGCTTTGTCATGGAGATGTCAGCGTAGTTCGCGCCCTCGATTCATAGAGTGGAATCGTCAGTTACCCAAGCCTGGGCAACTCGCCTCGTCGCCGCCACCCAACGCCTACTCAATCAACAGGACGGCCCGACGGTGCTGGTCGGTCATTCCTACGCTGGCACCGTGGTCAGCGAAGCCGGGGTCGATCCGAAGGTCAGCTCGTTGGTCTACGTCGCAGCGCGCGCACCGGATGCCGGCGAAGATTTCGTCGCACTGTCCGCCACGTATCCAACCATGCCGGTGCGCGCCGGCACGGAAGAGCACGACGGTTACGTCACGCTGAAGCAGGACGCGTTCCTCAAATATTTCGCCGGTGACGTGCCGCGCGACAAAGCCATGGCGCTGTTCGCCGTGCAGCAACCGATTGCCAAAACCCTGTTCGGCGAACGCACCACTGCCGCAGCCTGGCACAGCAAACCGTCGTGGTACGCAGTGTCGAGCCTCGACCAGACGATCAATCCGGACCTAGAGCGCTTCATCGCCAAACGCATGGGCGCAACCACTATCGAGTTGCCGTCGAGTCATTTGTCACTGGTTTCCCATTCGAAGGAAATCGCCGACCTGATCCTCGAAGCCTCCGGGCGCCAGCCGTAATGCCGGGCTCGATTGCATTACAACTTTGTCATTCAACTGTTGGTCGGTTGTCCGCATCGCCTCGGTAACCTGAGTTCAGTGTCGCGCAGTTGCCCGCAGAAATCTTAAAGAGAGACACATCATGAAAATGTTAATTCTCGGTTTCGCCGCCCTCCTCGCCACCGGTTCGGCGTTTGCCGACACCCAACCACAGCGCTCGGTGATTCATGACAAACCCGGTTTCTTCGTTCACCTGGATGTCGACAAAGTGCTGTCCAGCACCGATATCTCACAAGCGTGCGGGATTATTCCTGCGCGGCTCGACTACCTGGACCACAAAGGCCTGGAGCACGTGCTCGATTACCAAGTCGAAGGCACCGGTTGCATCAATGACAATTGAGTGGGCGGCCAACGATGTGCGGCCCGCGTCACGCGCAGATGATCGGGCTACACTGGCTCACGCGCGCCACGGCGCAATGACTTTTTACGGAAATAGATCATGAACATCCTTGTCGTTGAAGACGAGCCGAAGGCAGGCAATTACCTGCTCAACGGCCTGCAGGAACTCGGTTACTCGGTGAGCCTGGCGCGTAATGGCGTCGACGGCCTGCACCTGGCACTGGAAACCTCGTTCGACGTCATCGTGCTCGACGTGATGATGCCGAAAATGGACGGCTGGGAAGTGTTGCGGCGCTTGCGCAAAGAGGCCGACACGCCAGTGTTGTTTCTCAGCGCTCGCGATGACATTGCCGACCGCATCAAAGGCCTCGAACTGGGCGCCGACGACTACCTGATCAAACCGTTTTCCTTCGCCGAACTGGTGGCGCGCCTGCGCACGTTGACCCGTCGCGGCCCGTCCCGCGAAGAGGAACAACTGCAAGTCGCTGACCTGCAGATTGACGTGCTCAAGCGCCGCATCACCCGTGCCGGTGCGCGCATCACCCTGACCAATAAAGAATTCGCCTTGCTGCATTTGTTTGCCACGCATCAGGGCCAAGTGCTGTCGCGCTCTCTGATTGCCTCGCGGGTGTGGGACATGAATTTCGACAGCGACACTAATGTCGTCGATGTCGCGGTGCGGCGTTTGCGCATGAAAGTCGATGACCCGTTTCAACTGAAACTGATCCACAGCGTGCGCGGTATCGGCTACCGCTTTGATACGCAGCCATGACCCGCAGAGCGCATTCCCTGACGCTGCGCCTGGCGCTGTTGTTTGCCCTGCTCGCCTTCGCCTCGTTGGCGACATTGGGCGTGGCGTTGTACCGCGAACTCGAGCGTGAGCTGGTGCGCCGCGATGATGCGGCGCTGATCACTCGCGTCGATCAGATGCGCACGCTGCTCAATGACAGCAATACGCTGGACCTGATCAAGACCAAACCGGCGCTGTTCCAGAACATGCTCGGCAACCGCGAGTCGGTGCTGACCATTGGCGAGCCGGGGCAAAAGCCGCTGCTGGTGGTCAACCCCGGCAACCTGCTGATACCGACGTTGTCGCCGGTGGCGATGGACCGTCCGCTGGCACTGAGCGATGTGCAGCATTTCCCCAGCGTCGATGGCGTGCCGTTTGCGGCAGCGTCGGCGATCATCGATTCCGGCGACGTCGGCAGCCTGCAAGTACTGACCGGGCGGCTGATGACCGAGCGCACCAGCGTGCTCGCCAACTACCGGTTGCGCGTGTACATCCTGGCCAGCATCGCCGCGTTGCTGCTCGCGCTCTGCGGTTACTGGCTGCTTTATCACGGACTGCGCCCGCTGCGACGGCTCGCGGTGCACGCGCAAGGCATCGGCGTCGGCAACCTCGGCGAACGCCTTGGCAGCGAAGGCGCGCCGCTGGAAATCGTGCCGATGATCGACGCGTTTAACGGCGTGCTCGACCGCCTCGCCACCGGCTTCGTGCAACTCGGCCAAGTCTCCACCGACATGGCCCACGAACTGCGCACGCCGATCAACAATTTGCTCGGCGAAACCCAAGTCGCCCTCCAGCAAAACCGCAGCGTCGAAGCCTACCAACAACTGCTCGCCTCCAACGTCGAAGAACTCGAACGCCTGGCGCGCATGCTCGACAACATGCTGTTCCTCGCCCGCACCGACCCCGCCAGCGCCTTGCGCCAACGCCAGGAACTGGACGCGGCCGACGAAATGGAACGCATGGCGGATTATTTTGAAGGCTTGGCGGCGGACGTCGGCATCAGCATCAACGCGCATGGCAGCGGCGTGATCTGCGCCGAGCCGATGTTGCTGCGCCGGGCATTGGCCAACCTGTGTTCGAACGCCATCAAGTACGGCGCGCCAGATTCGGAATTGGTCGTCAGCGCGACGCCCTCCTCCGACGGCATCTTTCTGCGCGTGAGCAACCGAGGCGCGACCATTGCGCCGGAGCATCTGCCGAAATTGTTTGACCGGTTTTATCGCGTCGATGAGTCGCGGGAGCGATCGGCGCAAGCGAACGGATTGGGCTTGTCGATTGTGGCGACGATCATGCAGTTGCACAGCGGAAGGTATGGCGTGACCAGCGCGGACGGATTGACGTGTTTTGAGTTGTTTTTTCCGGCGCGGGTGTTGGAGGGATAGTTGATTGATCGAAATAACGAGGGGGCAATCCCCTCGTTAATCGCCTGGCGACTAGCCGGGCTTGTGGTTATCCAGTACGCGATTGACCGCTAACTCGCCCATCGTGATCACCCGTTGCAGCACCAGCAGCGTTTGGCGTCGTGGATTCTCCGTCAGGCCGACAAGGTCGTTGACGATGATGCTCGCGGACGCAAATGCATCGCACGCATCGACGAGTAAGGTCTCGTCATCTGCCGACGGGTCGATGGCGAAGATGCTGCTGGGTTTGCGGGGCGCTATCTGCGCTTTCGTCGCCCCGGGGTTCAGGTAGATTTTGAGCGCGCGGTCGGCGGCTGCTTTGATCTTTTCGGGGTCGAGATCGAAAGAGGCGTCGTAGGGTACTGGATCGGTGTGCGGCGGATTCGGGGTTACTTTGAACATAGGGACTTTCTCCGGTTGAGCTGCAACCGACTCGCTACTAAACGAGAGGGTGGCGGCTGTGCACAGGTTAGTAGACCGGCAAAGTCACCTAAAACCCCGGCGCGCCCGAGGGCGCCCTGTACACAACCACCATCAAGCACTGGCAAACCTGACCGAAGGAGACTTGTACAACCGAAGATGACTGCCGAGCTACTAAACCCGATCACTGATGTGCAGTGATGGGACAAAGTTACCGGCGGGGCCTTCAGCGAACAAGCCGGCGGATTCTGTCTTACCCGTAGGCAAAGGCACAAGGTTTTGTAGGCATTGGGACGTAACAGATGGTGTCGTTAAACATTACGCTGGCAATGGTTAAACGCACAGAAAAGCTTCTTTCGGTTTTGCTAGCTGATCGCGGCAAACGTGGCGTTGATCTCGCGTCATCCGATCCACTCATTTAGCCCTTTTGCACGCACCGAATGAGTCGGGGTCAACGGGATGGTACGTTGAGTTGCGAAATTGCACTCCACTTGACCACCTGATTGCATCGGTACTGACCACCCGTTTGCATTGCACTTGATCAGGCGCTTGCATTCGATCAGACCACCGATTGCATCGGATTTGACCAGCACGCTTAGAACATGATCGGTAGAGAGCTGCCCATTGCTGCCGCTGGCGACACGCAGTCATCGGCCAAGAGCAGACATTGAATCGATGAGGGCATACACGTACAACGTGTACAGTACTTGGCAACATTCACATCTGGCGTAACGATGAAATTGGATTGGTTCTCATCGAAAAGTGGCTTACCTGCCGAACTTGGCTAGGAGCCTCCCGCTGCCGTCGCATAGCAACGGCGGACTCTGTATTGAGGTCAGTGCCGAGGCAGAGTTACGTCGCCATGTATTCCTCGGCGCTGGACCAGCGCTGCAAGCTTGTGCCTCGCAAATACGGTCACCACTCATCTTTTTGAAGGCGGTAGTGGGCCTTGATGTCATGCGTGCGGCTCTTTCAAATCGGAGAATAGTCCACGCTACGATATCAACCCGCGCATACTCTCTATAGTATTTCTAGATACCGTTTCAAATCTGATGCGCTCACAGGTTGCTTGGAAATCCCTAATAACGGAATGCAATGTGTTTTGGCCCAAGTAAATAAACGTGGCTGGTCACCAAAAGCCAAATCACCAATTAGCATAAAGTTCTTTATCAGGCAACGGCGATTCAAACGTCGGATATATTGCTTATCGGTACTGTCTATCCGAAAGCCATCTACAATGAAACAATCGATTTTTTTGGTTTTATCAACGGTACTCAAAACCTCTTTCATATTAGAACAGAGGATCACGTGGAAATACCCTACTTCATTTAACAACCCACTGTAATTAAGCAGAACACCGACATGGCGGCACAGCACCATGATGTTTTTCTGCTTCACGCACTTGCCGCTCATTTAGACGATCCCTGTGGATAAATGAGGGCATGATCAACGTGGCGCTTACCGCGGGCCATCAGGCAGTTCTTAAAGTTGCCGAGCGTTATTGAAACTTCCCGGCGCTCACGCAGTAAGTCACCAGCGCCTGATCGGTTGTGACCGCCAGCTTGCGCATCGCTGAGACCTTTTGCGCACTCACTGTCTTGCTGCTGCGATTAACCATGCTTGCAATGTCCGTCACGCTGTGGCCGGCCACGAAGAGGCGCAATATTTCCATTTCACGCAGGGATAAGCTGGCAAAGCGTTCGTCGACCTGTTGTTGATTGTGGATAACCGAGATGGCTTCCTGCACGGGGCTCTGGTAGTTACGCCGCGAGGCGAGTGCGTTCAGGGCGTTTTCAATTTCTTCGTGCAAGTGGTTTTTTTGAATAACCCCCATCACCCCCAATTCATGCAGGCGTGACACGATCAAGTTGTTGGACATCATGGTCAGCACCAGGATCTGCGTGTCGACAAACCTTCGCGTGAGGTACTCAATCAGTTTGAGGCCGTCACCAAACGTCGAGTCACCGGGCATGTGAAAGTCGGTAATGACCACGTCCGGTTTTTCGCTCTGAAGCCTGTCGATCAATTGGCTGGAACTGGTCGCTTCGCCAACCACTATAAAACGTCCGTCGCGCTGGATAACTTCACGCACACCGAGCAGCACGATGGGATGATCGTCCGCAATCACTACCTTGATTTTTTTCATATCTACCTGTCCGATGGTTGGCCTTGAGAGCTTGGATTGAGCGCCATGGCGTCCATTACCGCCTCCAGGCGCTGTAGCAGATTGCGCACCTGAGCCACCAGGCTCGGGTCCAGTGCCCCCTTGTACAGCGCCTCTTCCAGCGCGTTGCATGCAGCGCTCAAGCGCGAGGCACGAATCGATGCAAGGGAGCCATTCATGCGGTGCAAATGCCGCACCACGTGTTCCTTGTCGCCTGCGTCGAGACCTTGTCTTGTCAAGCGGACGTCGTCCTGCATGGTGGTGATGAACAGCCGGTGCATAGTCGCGGACAACGTGATCCACCCGTCCAGGTCGCCTTGCTGCAGGGTGGACGCCTCCTGCTGTTCATCCACGCGCTCGCCGCAATAGCGCAGCAGGGTTTTGCGCAACGCGTCCATGCTCAAGGGTTTAACCACCCAGGTGTCCATTCCCGCTGCCAGGCACTGCTCCCCCTCCTCTCGCAGAGCGTTTGCAGTGACGCCAATGATCGGCGTTTGCCTGTCACGCTCGCGTAAGGCGCGGGCCAGGCCATAACCGTCTAGCCGGGGCATATTGATGTCGGTGATAACCAAATCAAAGGCACCAGGCGACCACCGTTGCAGCGCTTCCTCACCATCTCCAGCGGCGACGACCCACGCGCCCAGCGCCTCGAGTTGCTCCTGCAAAATGGCGCGATTGATCGGGTTGTCTTCTGCCACCAGCACCCTCAACACCAGGCGCTGGTCACCGACGCGCTCGGATGACCCGAGCGGTTTAACGCCGCCTGGGCGCGCCTGCGAAAGAGTTCGGGCAATGCCGCGAATGTCGTAGGCGTTGACCGTCCAGGCTTGCTTAAACGCTTCGCCCTGAGATGCTCCGAGTTCGGTCGCCGTGATGTGCCGGCCATTCCAAACGCTCTGCTGGCCAGGCCCATTCCCCATATCCAGCAGCAACTCATGTTGATCACCCTGGTAGCCCGACGGCAGCGCTACCGCACGTGCGCCCCAGCGGTTGAGCCAGTCAGTCAGCGATTGCTCAAGCTCCTTGAACGGTGCCCGCACGTATACCGCCAACCCTTGGAGTTCAATGGCCGAACAGTCAGGTAATGGGCCTGGGACGATAGGCAGGCGTTGGTGAAGGGAGAAACTGCTGCCAAGCCCCGGCTCGCTGACCACCCGCAATTGTGCGTCCATCAGTTCGCTCAAGCGGGAGCAGATCGACAAGCCAAGCCCAGCACCGCCGGCCTGCTGGCTGCCGCCCAACTGCGAGAAAGGTTTGAACAACTGCCCCAGTTGCTTTTCACTGATGCCGGCGCCCGTGTCGGAAACCTGCCATTGCAACGTTGCGTGGTTCAGTGCCAGGTCCGTCACCTTGAGGCGCACGATGACCCTGCCAGAATCAGTGAATTTGATCGCATTACTGAGCAAGTTATTCAGGATTTGCCGAATGCGGCCAGGGTCACCGCTCATAAGGGCAGGCAAGTTCGCATCCACACAGGCGAACACCTGCAACCCTTTGTTGAGGGCTGCGGCAGCATAGCTGTTTACCGCATCTTCGAAGACATCCAGAGGGCTGAAAGTCACGGTCTCGAGCGCCATCTGCCCGGATTCGATTTTCGACACGTCCAGCACATCGCTGATCAACTGAAACAACACTGCCGACGAGCGCTCGATGGTCTGCAGATAGTCCTGTTGGCGGGCGTCAAGATGGGTCAATCCCAGCAGCTCGAGGTTGCCCAATACGCCGTAAAGGGGCGTGCGGATTTCATGGCTCATGGTCGCCAGGAACAGCGTCTTGGCGGCGCTAGCCTCGTCGGCGGAACGTTTGGCCTGCTCCATCAGCAGGGCATCATCAACATGGCGGGTGATGTCATTGAACCCGCAGAGCACCACATCCTCACCCTGATAGCGACTGAACCTGAACGAGACCAGCAAATGCCGCCCGGCCACCTCGATCTGCATCTCGCGCGGGTCTTCCTCTCGATAGTCGCGGTTGAGAAAACCGATCAGCTCAGCGGTGCCCTGCCACTCCTGGGCGCGCTGGTTTTCCAGCAGCACCTTGCTGTTGTTACGTTGCACCACGCAAAGGCCCACCGGGGCGCTTTGCAGTATGGCGCGGTTGAACTCTTCACTTTCGGTCAGTAATCGTGTCGCTCGCAACGCCGGCTCGACGATGCCGGCGCGGTACCAGCGGTTGACCCGCCAGCCTAAAAACACCGCGAGCAGAAACACTGCGCCCGTGCCCAGCAATGACCATTTGGCGAAGCGAAAGAAGTTTTCATAGCTGATGGTGTACAAGCCAACCCATTTATCTTTGCCGGTCGAAACCACCTTGAAGCGCAGGCCCTCGGCGCCCAGGCTCATGCCAACCGGCAATGACGCTGAACCCTTGGCATCGCCGAGCAACACATCGCCTGCCGGAGAGATCAACGTGACGCGATGGTCAATCGGGCGTGTCAGCAAGCGGTCCAGGTCGTCGATTTGCCCAGCGTCCAGCAACGCTGCAACCGTCAGCAAACCATCATCCCGACGCTCAGGCATGACCGATGGGTTTATGTCCAAACCGATAAACGCCACAATCGTTTCGGTACCCTGCAACAGCCCCTTGGGGGCGCGCATCCAGCTCACGCGCCGGTTATTGAGTTGCTCGTGCTGGGCGAGCAGCCCTTGGTACAAGTACCCCGTCACTTCAAAGAAGTTGCTCTTGAGCAATAACGATTGCCTGCGCGTGCCATCGACGCCGGGAATCGCGATGTTGAATTGGTCGGTCGGCGAAAACAGGAATATCTGTGGCGCCGAATAGAACGAGCTGGCCCAAAATGCGCTGTAGTAATCGGTCAGTTGCACGCCCAGCGAATAGCCGCCCTGCAACTGCTCCGGGTCATAGCGCTTGCGCTCGCTCAGGGTGAAAGGCTGGGAAAGGAAAAGCCCGTGATTCTGGAATACCCGCTCCTGGCCTTTCTGCAAAATCTCGACGCGGGACACGGGGCGAATGTCGGTCAGGGTGTTCTGGTTGCTGCGGTCATACGCACTGGCGACACTGCGCAAAAACGTGTCGTACTCATGAATGCTTTCGATCAAGCCCGAAAAATGGAAGTCGACCTTGATCCGCTCTTCGTCCAATACCCTTTCAACCGCCCAGTAACACATGCTGACCAGCAGCACCGTCAGGCCGGCGAGCACCAGCAACAGCTTGTTGATTCGTTGAGAGCTCAAAGCGAAGACGCCGAACTTCAGGCTTGCATTTTTCATCGCCGACGCCCCGGATCTTGGAATGAAACGGCGAGGAGCTTCTCCGCCACTGTTGCCATTCCATGGCGCGTTACAGGTAGACAACTTGACTTCAATTTAGTGCTGGCTTCAGGCCATCTTCGCGCAACAACTCATAAAACCGTTCAGGCGGTACGGCGGCGCAAATTAGGAAACCCTGCGCCTGATCACAGTGGATCTTGCGCAAGAACTCTAGCTCGTCCTGGGTTTCCACGCCTTCGGCCGTCACCGTCAGGCCCAACTTGCGGCTCAGTTCGACAATGCTCTGTAACGCGGTGGCGAGGCCTTCGTTGTCGACGCAACCGTGGACCAGTGAGCGGTCAATTTTCAGTTCGCTGAAGGGCGTAGAAACCAGGTTGAAATAGGAACTGAAACCTTTGCCGAAGTCGTCCTGCGCCAGTCCGAAGCCTTTCATGCGCAAGCGGCAGGCGCCTGCGTAGTAATCGCTGGCCGACTCGGTGGTGGACGTCTCCATCAGCTCGAAACCGATCGAGGCGGGTTCGGCGCCCAGGGCCAAAACACGATCGTGCAAACGATCGGCGAGGTCGTGGCTGTCGAGCAAGTGGGTCGGCAAGTTGATCGAAACGGGCACTTCACAGCCACGACGACGCCAGAACGACTGCGCCTCGATCGTCTGCTCCAGCATCAGCCACAATAATTTATCTTCGAGTCCGAAACGTTGAAGCGCTGGCAGAAAATCCCTGGGCAGCAACGTTCCCTGCTGCGGGTGTCGCCAACGCACCAACGCCTCGGCGCTGCACACTCGGCCGTCACGCAACGATTTTTTCGGTTGAAACCAGGCCTGTATTTCACCGCTTTCCATGGCTTCCAGCAGGCATTGGCGAGCGGGCTGCACAGGATGGCGACGGGAGGCATCCAAGTCACTGCGGCGCTTATCGAGACAATCGCGCAAGCGCATGATGTCGCACGCAGCCACCGGCTTTGAAATAAGCCCCAGCACTTCCAGCCCCAGATTTTTTGCCACAAGCCCGGCACTGACCAACATGCGTCGCGAGGCCACACTCATCAGCGCCAGCGCAGGTGCGTTGCCGAGCCTGGCAATGCTTTGGATCAGTTGCACGCCGTCCATCACGGGCATGAATAAGTCAGTCACGACCAGATCGTAAGTGTGAGTGTTCAGGCGTTGCAGCGCCGTGGCGCCATCCCATACGGCCTCGACGTTGAACCCACCCAGGGTACTGAACAGGTTGCGCAAAAATTCATGCTGAAAGGGGTGATCTTCAACAATCAGCACCCGATAGGGTTTCAATTGCCACTCCTTTGGTAAGGTTCCAGGCAGGTGTAAAGCGTGCGTAAGGCAAACGGTTTTACCAGGCAGCGGTTCATACCCGCTTCCAGGCAACGCTCACCCTCCTCGCTCATGGCGTTTGCGGTAGCGCCGATGATAGGCAAGTGGCAGTCGAGGCTGCGCAATTTGGCGGTCAGTTCGTAGCCGTTCATGCGCGGCATATTGATGTCGGTGAGGATCAGGTCGAACGTCGAATGGCGCCACATCTCCAGGGCCGTGAGCCCATCGCCGGCCAATTCGACCGTGCAGCCGAGTTCTTCGAGCTGATCGCGCAGAATCAACTGATTGATGACGTTATCTTCGGCCACCAGCACGTGGATACCCAGGTTGAATACCGGGTAGCTTTGCGCTGATGCCGTCGCGCCGCGCATGAGTTGGCCTTGAGCGGCCCCAACCGCCATGCGCAGGGCCTTCAAGTTGTTGAAGCTCACTATGCCTGTCGGGTTGTTGAGGGCCTCATCATGCAGATCACTGGCCGCCAGTACGCGCGGGCCTTCCCAGTGCGCGGCCAACGTTTCGCCAAGTCGGCCAGGGTGCAACTCAAGGATCACCGCACCCTGCGTATTGTCATAGGCCTTGGGCAAACCGACTTGGGCGCGCGCGCCCCATCGGCACAACCAGCCACAGATGCTGACGGCCAACTCGCGTACCGGCGAGACCACGCAGACCATTTCCGGCAACAGTTCATCAGCGCCCAGTGATGGCTCCAACGCCGATAGCTGCTCAAGGGGCAGGTGCAGGGTAAAGCTGCTGCCCAGGCCCGGTTCACTCACCACACGCATACTGCCGTTCATCAGGTGCATCAAGCGCTTGCAGATCGACAGGCCCAGGCCGGTTCCCGCTATTACGTGGGTGTTCCCGTCAGCCTGGTAGAACGGTTCGAAGAGGTGTTGCTGGTCTTCGTGGGAGATACCTTTGCCGGTATCGGACACCTGCCAGTGCAACATCACACGCTCACCGTCGCGGCTGTCCAGCCGGACGCGCAGGATGATCCGGCCGCTGTCGGTAAATTTCAGCGCATTGTTGAGCAAGTTACTGAGGATCTGCCGAATGCGGCTGACGTCACCGCTCAACCAGTCCGGCAACTGCGGATCGACGCAGGCAAACAATTGCAGGCCTTTGCGGTGAGCCGCGGCGGCATAGCCGTGAATCACTTCCTCGATCAATTCCAACGGTGAGAACCGGTTGCACTCCAGTTGCAACTGCCCCGCCTCGATACGCGACACATCCAGCACATCGCTGATCAGTTGCAGCAGATTGGCAGAAGACCCTTCGATGGCCTGCAGATAGCCTTTTTGCTGATCACTCAACTCAGTGCGTGCCAACAACTCCAGGGTGCCCAGGACGCCGTACAGCGGCGTGCGAATTTCATGGCTCATGGTTGCCAGGAACAAGGTCTTGGCTTCGTTGGCGGCGTCGGCCATACGCCGCGCGCGATCCAGGGCCACTTCCACCTGCATCCGCGCGCTGATGTCGCTGAATGCGCAGATCAATACATCTTCGCGCTTGTATCGAGTACGCGCGAAGCTCAGATAAAGGTGACGACCATCCGCCAGTTGCAACTCATCGACAGTGTTGTGTTCGGCATCATCAAAGCCGCGACGGATCCAGTCAGCACTGCGTTGCTGGCGCTCCTGACTGTCGCCGATCCACTGCGTATACAGCGGGTTATCAAGTACCACCTCGCCGTCCTGGCGGCGCAGCACACACAGCGCCACCGGCGCAATGCGGATCACCGCCCGGCTGAACGCCTCGCTTTCCACCAGCGCCTCAATGCGATTGCCGGCGGGTACGATCAGGCGCTGGTCGATGCGCCGCATCAGCCAGATCATCAGCCAGGTGGTGAGTACGCACAGCAATACGCTGATCAGCACGGGGCTTATCAACGCAGGCAGTAGTGAGTGCATGTCGAGGGCGTAGACGATCTGCCAGTTCGAAAACCCCAGTTGTTTACGAATCGCCAGATGATCCGGCAGCCAAGTGCCGCCGACAAAGCCGAACGACTGAGGCGCCAGCATTTGAGCTAGTTCCAGGCGTAACGACTGCCCTTGCGCGCTATCAAAAATCAGTTGGCCGCTGGCGTCGAGCAAGATGAACTGGCCGGCGTTTTCGTTTCCCAGGGCGTTCAGCAGGTCTGGCGACTCGACTTCCAACCCCATCCAACCTGAATGAGGGCTACGGTCATCAAGACAGGTAAATATATACAGGGGGGAATCATCGCGCTCGGGATCCGTGAGCCAAAGCTCGTCGGCGGCGCTGTCATATTCAGCGTTGAGCCGCGCCAGCAAATGCGGGGCAATCAGCTGGACTGGTTCGCGGGCGGGGATCAGGCGCATCACCTCGGCTCGGGTGCCGCTCGCGGCGTACAACAGGTTCACGTTGTTGAGCCGCAGGTAGTCGATCATGCGGTGGGTCAGCCACAGGCTCCAGGCTTGTTTGTCCGTCCCAAGGCCGACGTGCACCTCTTCCCCCTCCACCGCATTCGCACTGGCTACCGGCGCAGTGATGCTGCGCACCGCCGCCAGCCGCAGCGTCTTGAGCAGTGTCTGGCGACTGACGAAAAAACTCTGCGCATCGGATATCGCCGCGTTCATGTAACTGCGGCGCTGGGATATCTCCTGGCTCAAGGTGGCGTTCACATAGCTGTAGACGCCCGCGTAAAACCCCAACACCAGAGCGCTCACCAACAGGCGCAGCAACTTCCTCGCCGCAGTGGGAGTTGAGAACGACGTGTCGAACGGAGGTAGGGATTGGCGTAGTTTCATCAGCGAACGTTAATCCAACGGCCATTGAGCCGGAATAAGACGATCCTCAAAGTACCCGCGCTTTCGGCACGGTTCTGTGAGCGGTCGCCACGCATGGCCATTACGCAGCTTTTAAGAATCGCCTGATTAAACCTAACGCCTCCTCTCCTTAAGATTGCGGCGCCTGGACAAGCCCCGTTACGCCGGTTGGCGAACACCGGACAGCCTCCACGCGCAGCCCAATCAACTTTAATGAGGAGTTCCACCATGAAGCGTATTGCCTTGATCCTGGCCATGACCGCCGCTCCAGCGCTGACCTTCGCAGCCGCCCAGAACACCATCACGTTCACCGGCCAGGTATCGGCTCAGACCTGCGCTGTCACGGTCAATGGCAACGCCGCGAACCCGGTCATCCTAATGCCTACCGTCAGCGCTGCCGCCCTGAATGCAGTGGGTAGCACGGCAGGCGAAACACCCTTCACCGTCAGCGTGAGCGGCTGCACCGCACCCTCTTCGAGCCTCGCCATCAAGACGGCTTTCCTGGGTAACAACGTGACCAGCGCAGGCAACCTTGCCAACGCCGGTACGGCCACCAACGTACAAGTGCAACTGCTCAGCGAAACTGGCGGTTCTGCCGTTGTACTCAACGGGATCACCTCAGTTCCAGGCTTGACCTTGAGCTCTGGCGCCACCAGCGCCAGCCACGATTTCGCTGTTCGCTACATCAGCGAAGCCGGTGCCGCCACGGCCGGTACTGTTTCGGCCACCGCGCAATACGCCCTGGATTACCTGTAATCCCAGGTACCTGCCGGGCCCTGTGCCCGGCACTTTTACCCACGCCCGCATTCTTCACCCGCTCTGCGCCTGTTGGACGGAGAACACCATGACTCGCCTGAAGAAAACCACACTGGCATTGGCGCTGACACTCGGCACGGCCATGACCTCCTACGCACATGCCAGCGTCGTAATGACGGGCACCCGCGTCATCTACCCGGCCCAAGTCCAGGAAAAGGTGGTGCAACTGACCAATCAGGACACCCATCCCTACCTGGTCCAAATGTGGCTCGACACGGGCAACCCGAACCTCACGGCACAGACCGCTGATGCGCCGTTTATCGCCAGTCCGCAAGTGTTTCGCATGAATCCCAATGCTGGCCAGGTCGTGCGCCTGGTCTTCACCGGCAACGACCTGGCGAAGGACCGCGAATCGCTGTTCTACCTCAATTTCGTGCAGATGCCGGCCATGAAGACCAGCGAGCGGCAAGCCAACAAGTTGCTGCTCAGCGTCAGTAGCC
Organism: Pseudomonas prosekii; assembly: GCF_900105155.1. NCBI lineage: Bacteria > Pseudomonadati > Pseudomonadota > Gammaproteobacteria > Pseudomonadales > Pseudomonadaceae > Pseudomonas > Pseudomonas prosekii. The sequence goes on along the minus strand of NZ_LT629762.1, from coordinate 5,198,071 downwards.
GCATGAAGGTGTTTTACCGCCCGCAAGGGCTGGCCGGAAACCCCGACGCGCTGAACCAATCCCTGCATTTCAAGCTTCAGGGCAAGACGGTGATCGCTAGCAATGACAGCGGGTATTTCGCCACCGTGCGCCGTGCCGACGTGGTCAGCCGGGGCAAGTCCTACGCGCTTTCACAGGCGTCGATGGTCGCGCCGTTAAGCCAGGCCAACTGGGCGCTGCCCGCCGGCGCCTCCGCCGCTGCGGGAGACACCGTGCGCCTGACATTGGTCAACGATTTCGGTGCTGATGTCATCACTGATCTGCCCCTTCTTTGATTAGCACGAGGTGATCGTCATGCCTACCTATCGTGTATCAGCATTCAAGATGGGGCTTGTATTTGCACGTCACTGCTGGTTACGCGGTTTCGTTCAGTCAACCCTGTTCAGCACGGTCAGCCTGATGAGTCCAGGCATTGCCATGGCGCAAAGCACCGTCGCAGCGTCCACCGACGCTTATGTGTTCGACGACAACATGCTGTTTGGCAGCGGTTCACTGGCGCGCTTCAATAGGGTCAACGCCATTGAACCCGGGCAATACCGGGTGGATTTGTTTATCAACGGTCGTTTTGTCGACCGCGTTGACCTGCGCTTCGCTGACCAGGGTGAAGGCGATGTGCAGCCCTGCCTGCCCGTAGCGTTGCTGGAAAGCGGCGGAGTCCTCAAAAGCGCTATCCAGTCACCCAGCACGGCCCAGTGCCTGGTTCTCGGCAAAGCCGTTCAGGGCGCGTCGACAGCATTCGATTTCGGGCAGATGCGCCTGGACCTGAACGTGCCACAGAGCCTGATGCTGAACACCCCGCGCGGCTACGTCGCGCCGCAAAACCTGGACGGCGGCAACACCATCGGTTTCGTGAACTACAGCGCCAGCCAGTACCACGTCACACGCACAGGCAACTACAGCGGCAGTTCCGACTCAAGCTACCTGGCCCTCAACAGCGGGTTGAACATGGGTCTGTGGCGTCTGCGCCAACAAGGCAATTTGCGTTACGACAACGACAACGGCAGCCACTGGAACACCACCCGCACTTACGCCCAACGCGCCCTGCCTGGATTACAAGGCGAAATGACCGTGGGCCAGGGTTTTACTTCAGGTCGGTTTTTTTCCGGCATGAGCTACACCGGGCTGGAGATTGCTTCCGACGACCGCATGCTGCCGGAGTCAGTGCGCGGCTATGCACCTACGGTACGTGGGATTGCCAAAACCAACGCGCAGGTGATCGTGCGCCAGAACGGCAATGACATCTATCAGACCACCGTAGCGCCTGGTCCTTTTGAAATCAACGACCTCTATTCCACCAGCTACAACGGCGACCTTGAAGTCTCGGTGGTCGAGGCCGACGGCAGCGTCAGCCGTTTCACGGTACCGTTTTCAGCGGTTCCCGAGTCGTTGCGGCCTGGCCTGTCACGCTACAGCATGGCAATTGGCCGAAGCCGCGATCTTGGCGACCAAGATCCCTTCAGCGAAATGACCTACCAGCGCGGCCTGACCAACAGCGTGACCGCCAATAGCGGCTTTCGGGTAGCCGAGGGCTACCAGGCGCTGGTGCTCGGCGGCGTCTACGCCAACACCCTGGGTGCATTCGGGTTGGACACCACCTACTCGCGCGCCAATCTGCCGAACGAAGGCCTGCTCGATGGCTGGATGGCACGCCTGTCGTACAGCCGCACCTTTCAGCCGACCAAGACCACCTTGTCGATTGCCGGCTACCGCTATTCAACCGAAGGCTATCGAGACCTCGGCGACGTGCTCGGCGTGCGCGAGTCGATCCGCAACCAACAAACCTGGGAGTCGACGAGCTATATGCAACGCTCACGCTTCGAGGTGTCGATCAATCAAAACCTCAATGACTACGGCAGCGTGTTTTTATCCGGTTCGACCCAGGACTACCGCAGCGGCCGAGAACGCGACACGCAGCTGCAATTTGGCTGGGCCAACACCTTGCGCAACAACGTCAGCGTCAACCTGTCCGTGTCGCGACAGAGCACCGGCAGTTACCTGAACCGGCGAAGCGGCAACTACAACGACCAACTGGGCAACACGGTCTCGGACAACGGGGTAGGCACCACGCGCAGTGCCGGCACCCAAGAGACCGTCACGCTGCTCTCGGTGTCCTTCCCTCTTGGCAGCCCGGCCCGCTCGAATGTGCCGTCGCTGAGCAGCTCAGTGACGCACAGCTCTACCTCTGGCGACCTGTATCAAACCTCGTTGTCGGGCACCCAGGGGGTCGATCAGAGCTTGAGCTACAGCATGGACGTGTCCCGCGACGCCGATCAGAAACAGAACGTGTGGAGCGCCAACGTCCAGAAACATCTGCCCAACGCCTCGGTCAGCGCCAGCGCGTCCAAAGGGCAGGATTACTGGCAAGCGTCCGGCAGCGCTCGTGGTGCCTTGGCCGTGCACGGCGGCGGTGTGACGTTCGGACCTTACTTGGGCGACACCTTCGCCCTGATCGAAGCCAAGGGCGCCAGCGGTGCGAAGGTCATGAATGGCATGGGCGCAACCATCGACAGCGACGGCTACGCGCTGGTGCCTTCGCTGACCCCTTATCGCTACAACACGGTAGCCATCAACCCTGAGGGTATGAGTGAAAAAGCCGAACTCGATGACGGCCAGCGCCGCGTCGCGCCCTACGCAGGAGCAGCCGTGAAGGTTGAATTCAAGACCCGCGTCGGTAACGCAATCCTGGTCAAAGCCTTACGCCCCGGCGGTGAGGCCGTGCCCATGGGCGCCGATGTATTGGACCAAAACGGCAGCCTCATCGGGATGGTCGGCCAAGGCAGCCAGGCTTACCTGCGCACCGAAAAACTCAAGGGCCGCCTGACCGTCCGTTGGGGCGAAGGCGCAAACGAGCAGTGCCGTATGCAGTTCGACCTGACGCGACAGGACGTCAGCCAAGCCCTGATAAAACTCAACAGCGATTGCCGCCGCCCCTGAAACTCTTTTATACCGGAGCTCACCATGACTCTTTTTCGTCCACTGTTCACACTGCTCCTGACCCTCGGCGCCACCGTCGGTGCGGATGCCCAGGCAACCTGCACGCGGGTCTTCAACGGTAATCAAGTGCTGGACGGCAACTCGGCACAACTGACGTTTGGCCGGGTTAACCTGACCTCCAGCTACCTGCAACCGGTCGGCACGCATTTGGGCTCCATTGTAGTTTCCGCCGCGACGGCGCCCGGACTCACCAGCGAGACCGTACTGTGGCAATGCGACCTGAGCGACGCCGATAGCATTTACGAGGTGTTCGCCACCAACGGTGACGACCGTGTCGGCGGTTACTGGGAAATCGGCAATGGATCAGGGGCCTCGGTCAACGATGGGCTGCCCGGTTACTACGCCACGTGGTTCCCCTATGTCGGGATCAAATTGACGCACCTGAACTCTGGCAAAGTGTTCACACGCTATTGGCAGGACGCCAAAATCACCCAGTACGACACGGTCGGCAACAAGATCCAGATCAAAGCCAAACACTTGAGCATGATCCAGGGCGAACTTGCTCGCGTATCCAGCCTCCCGCCAACGTCAGGCTCGGGAAGTAACTGGTGCGGGGGCCAAGCAGCCTCCAGTGGCAGCGGGACCTACAGCTATACATGCACCCAGCCCAATGGCTACGTCCAGTTTCGAGGGGGTGGCATCGCCTCGGATCCGGTGGGGTCGGACTCCAACAACAACTACAACTTCTGGGGCGCACGCAACGGTATTGCGTTTGGCATGCGCGCCGCGGCTTCTATCAGTTACACCGCCACCTGCGTGGCCCGCAACGTCACGCCCGTGGTGAGTTTCCTGCCGATCACCGCCACTGAGTTGAACCAGGGCATGACTCGCAGCAGTGACTTCACCATCGGCCTGGAATGCAGCAACACCGCCAGTTCCGGTACCGCCAGCAACCAGACCGCACTGGGCATCCAAGTGGCCTACAGCGCGTATACCCAAGCCCAGTCCCTGGGGCTGTTGAGCAGTGGCGGCGGGGTGACCTATCTGGTGTCCAACGGCTATGGCACCGACCCTTCGGTAGCCACCGGGGTGGGTATCAGCCTGCGTAACACTAGCAACGGCAGTGCCATGAATTTTCTGGGATGGTCGGGCACCGGCACGGGCGCCACCGGCGGCTGGTACCCGGTATTAGCGGGCGCCAGCAGCGCCGGCAGCAACGCGTCCGGCTACACCAGCTACCTGCAGACGATCACCGCCACCCTCAGCATCCTGCCTGGCGAAACAGCCAAGCCGGGCAGGGTCAACGCCACCGCTTACGTACTGGTAAAGGTCCAATGATCAGGCTCGCGTTCTACTCGGCGCTGGTATGGATATGCGTGGCAATGAGTGCGTCCTCAATTGCGCGTGCCGGGCTAATGCCCGAACAGACCCGGTTGATCTTCCACGAGGGCCAGACCCAACGCTCGCTGATGCTGGCCAACACCAATGCCTATCCCGTGGTGGTGCAAACCTGGGTCGACAACGGTGAAGGCAACCGCGCGCCGGAAGACTCAGTCTCGGCGATGATCGCCCTACCTTCGGTATTTCGTCTGCAACCCCAAGCGTTGCAGGGCCTGCGCATCGTTTACGACGGTAGCGCGCTGCCGAAAGACCGTGAGTCCGTGAGCTGGTTGAATCTCTACGAAATCCCTCCTGCCAAAGTAGACGCGCCCGCGCTTTCTACGCGCGTCGCCGTGGCCATGAACACCCAGATGAAAATCTTCTACCGACCCGCCAACCTGCCCAGCGCTCCCGAAAAAATGGCTGGCGCCCTGACCTTTCGCATCGAACAGCAGGCAGGTACCTGGGTGCTGGTGTGCCACAACCCCAGCCCCTATCACGCCTCGTTTTCTTCTTTACGCGTTGGCGTTCAAGGGAGTGAACAGCCCGTGGCAAAGTCCCTCGACATGATGGCCCCGCCCCTCAGCGAAAAAGCGTACCCGCTGGCCAACTTCTCCCACGGCGCAGATGCCCGCGTACCCGTCAGCTACACGCTTGTCGATGACGGCGGCCACTACCTGGATGGCCACGCAACCGCCTCCGTGCATCAGATGCCGTAATGAAAACCGCATGATAAAAACGCATAAAGCCCAGATCGAAAGACTGAATCGCCCCTAGTTTCGTAGACACCTCCAAGCCTTAAAATGAGGCCCATTAGGAGGTGCCATGAGCAACCAGCGATATCCCGAAGAATTCAAAATCCAGGCGGTCAAGCAAGTGACCGAAAAGCAGCTTCCTGTCTCGGAGGTGGCTGCACGATTGGGTGTGTCCGTGCACAGCCTCTATGCCTGGGTTAAGCGCTACACCAAGCCCCAAGAACAGCGCGTTGAGGAGGATGATCAAAGCGCTGAGGTTCGTCGTCTACGTGCCGAGCTGAAACGGGTGACGGAGGAGCGAGACATCTTAAAAAAGGCCGCCGCGTACTTTGCCAAGGAGTGCGGCTGAAGTACGCCTTTATTAAGCAGCAATCGGGTCATTACGCGATTCGACGGCTTTGCCTGACGCTCAAGGTTCATCCCAGCGGCTACTACGCGTGGCTATCAGAACCAAAATCTGCGCGAGCCAAGGACGATCAGCGACTGCTTGGATTGATCAAACACTCCTGGCTGGAAAGCGGTGGCGTTTATGGCTATCGCAAGATCCATGATGACCTGCGAGAGGTTGGTGAGAGCTGTGGCCGTCACCGGGTGGCTAGGTTGATGCGCCTTGAGGGTTTACGTTCTCAGACTGGGTATCGACGGAGGCCGGGAAAATATGGCGGTAAACCAGCCGTTGCCTCACCGAACTTACTGAAGCGCCAATTCGATGTCAGAGAACCCAACAAAGTCTGGGTCACAGACATTACCTACATCCGAACATATGAAGGCTGGCTGTATTTGGCCGTGGTGCTCGATCTGTTTTCACGCCAGATCATTGGTTGGTCAATGAAGTCGCAGATGACCAGCGACGTAGCCATTGATGCACTGCTGATGGCGGTTTGGAGACGTAAGCCGAAGCAAGAGGTGATGATCCACTCAGATCAAGGCAGTCAGTACAGCAGCTCAGACTGGCGAAGCTTCTTGAAAGCTAACAACCTGGTGGCCAGCATGAGTCGTCGAGGTAACTGCCACGACAACGCTGTGGCGGAGAGCTTTTTCCAGCTGCTAAAGCGGGAACGGATCAAGCGTAAAATCTACACTACACGCCAGGATGCTCGGGATGATGTGTTCGATTACATCGAGATGTTTTACAACCCAAAACGACGCCACAGTTTCAACAATCAGCTGTCACCGGTAGAGTTTGAAAAGCGTTACGCAGCGAGCCTGGAGAGTGTCTAGAAAACCCGGGGCGATTCAGGTTACATGAACAAGCGCGACGCCAATCAGGGCAGTTGCACCAATGCCTGTCGCTGGAAGTACTCGGCGCAAGCGGCCACGGAAAACCAGCTCGGCGAGATCGTGCAGCAATTCGCGCCGCAACCGACGTTGGGCATTGGCGCGCCGACCGATCAGGTGTTTTTGTTGCAGGAAGCCAATCGGCCGGACGAGTTGATGCCGGCATTCGAGGACGAGCACGGCACTTACATCATGAACGCCAAGGACCTGCGCGCGGTGCAGCATGTCGAGCGTTTGACGCAGATGGGCGTGCATTCACTGAAGATCGAGGGCCGGACCAAATCGCATTTCTATTGCGCACGCACCACTCAGGTGTATCGCCAGGCCATCGACGATGCCGTGGCGGGCCGCGCGTTTGATCGCAACCTGATGACCGATCTCGAATCGCTGGCCCAGCGCGGTTACACCGAGGGTTTCCTGCGCCGGCATGTGCACGACGAATACCAGAACTACCAAAACGGCAGCTCGGTGTCGGAGCGTCAGCAGTTTGTCGGCGAGTTGACCGGTGTACGCCGCGATCGCCTGGCAGAAGTGCAAGTGAAGAACCGCTTTGGTTTGGGCGATCACATGGAACTGATGACGCCCAAGGGCAACTTTCACTTTGACCTGCATGAGTTGCAAAACCTGCGCGGCGAACCGATCGACGTCGCGCCGGGCGATGGCCACACCGTGTACGTGCCGATCCCGGATGCAGTGGATCTGCGCTTCGCCCTGCTGATGCGCGATGTCAGCGGCAACTGACCGACCAACACGCAATTGCGCAGACAACGCAAACCCCCTGTAGGAGCAGAGCTTGCTCGCGAAAGCGGTCTTTCAGGCAGCGTAGATGTTGCGGCTGCCGGCCTCTTCGCGAGCAAGCTCTGCTCCTACAGAAAGCCAGGGCGCCCGGGGTCGGGTTCAGGCAAATTCTTCGCGGAGCATTCCGACAAACGCCTCGCGTGCCGGGTGTACACCGGCGTTCTCGTGCCAATAAAATAAATTCTCCACCGCCGTCAGTTCCGCGAACTCATATCCGGCGCACCCGGCGCCTTTCGCGTATTGATCGAACACGCCTTTGGGCACCAATGCCACGCCGGCCCCGGCGCTGACGCAACCGACAATTGCGCCGTAACTAGCCAGGCTGACAATCGGCAGCGCCTGCCCCTGACGCAGCAACCAATGCTCCAGTGCCGCCCGATACGGGCAACCGGGCGGCCACATGAACACGGTTTTATCCTGCAAATCGGCAACATCGCGCACCGGTCCCAGCGACGTCGAGGCGATCAGCAGCAGCTCTTCGCGGTACATCGGCGTACGCATCAGGTGCGAGCGCTCGACATCCACCGCAACGATGGCACCGTCGAGGCGATGGTTGGCAGTGTCGTCGAGCAGTTGGCTCCAGGTGCCGGTGGCCAATTCCAGCGCAACACCGGGATAACGTTTGTGGAATTTCGCCAGCAAGCGCGGCAAGCGCCCGGTCGCCGAGGACTCGATGGCGCCGATGCGCAGCGGCCCGGAAGGCTCGGTGGATGGGTCGAGAGCGCGTTTGGCCTCAACCGTCAGCGCCAGAATCTTCGAGGCGTAGGTCAGGAAGGTCTGCCCTGAAGGACTGATCCGCAGCCCGCGCCCCCTCGCGCAGAAACAGTGCCACCCCGAGCTCCGCTTCCAACGCCTTGATCCGCGCAGTGATATTCGACGGCACGCAATGCAGCAATTCTGCCGCGCGAGCAATGCTGCCGACGTCGGCCACAGTCTTGAACATGCGAATCTGCGCCAATTCCATAATGCTCACCCAAAGTGATGTATCGGCGCAGTATAAGTCAGTTGTAGCGAACGACCAGGCTTCTGATACTCAGTGCATCCACCACAGGTGCACGACCATGCCGCAACTTTCTCCCGCTCTGAAAATCATTTTTGCCATGGCATTTGTCGTGGTGTGCTGGGGTTATTCACCGACCGGCATTCACCTTGGCTTGCAGGCCTACGAGCCCGGGCATCTGGCGTTGCTGCGGTTTCTGCTGGCGTCGGTGTTGATGGCGGCGGTCGCGGTTTGGCGCGGCATCAGCCTGCCGAAAATACGTGACTTGCCGTTTCTGATCGCGCTTGGTTTGTTTGCCGTGAGTCTGCATCACGTGCTGCTGAACATCGGGCAGCAGAGTGTCAGCGCCGGGGCATCGAGTGTGCTGGCGCAATCGACGCCGTTGTTCAGCACGTTGTTGGCGCGGTTTGTGTTCAAGGATCGGGTCAGTGCCTGGCGTTGGGGTTGCGTGCTGCTGGGGCTGATCGGCGTGGTCATCGTCGTCGCCGGGGACAAAGGCCTGGCCAGCATTGATGCGCAGGGTTTGCTGATTTTGCTGGCGGCGCTGTCGTGGAGTGTTTATTTCGCATTGCAGAAGCATCACACCGGGCGGTATGACGGGTTGACCCTGACCTGTTACACGGTTTGGGCGGGGACGCTGTTGTTGCTGGTGTATCTGCCGGGGCTGGCGGATCAGGTGTTGCGCGCGCCGGTTGACGTGCAAATAGCGGTGATTGGCCTGGGCGTATTTCCGAGCGCGCTCGCGTATCTGGCGTGGGCATTTGTGTTGGCACATGTGGACTTGAGCCGCGCAGCGATGACCCTGTATCTGGTGCCGCCGACGGCGATGCTGATTGCCAGTTTCGCACTGGGCGAGCGGCCGACGATGCTGGTGATAGTCGGCGCAGTGGTGGTGTTGAGCAGCGTGCTGGCATTGAATCTGGAAAGAAAACTGCTGGCGCTGCTGACGCCATCGCGAGCAGGCTCACTCCCACATTGACCCCACAAACCTGTAGGAGCGAGGCTTGCCCGCGAAGGCGGTCGCTCTGGTGATGAAGATGTCGTGGCTGCCGGCCTCTTCGCGAGCAAGCTCAGCTCCTACAGGGTTCGCGGCGCGCTGAAAATCCCCTGTAGGAGCGAGGCTTGCCCGCGAAAGCGGTCGTTCAGGTAATGAAGATGTTGTGTCCCACAGGGTTCGCGGCGTGCTGAAAATCCCCTGTAGGAGCGAGGCTTGCCCGCGAAAGCGGTCGTTCAGGCAATGAAGGGGTTGTATCCCACAGGGTTCGCGGCGTGCTGGAGACCCCCTGTGGGAGTGAGCCTGCTCGCGATGAACGATGACGCGGTCAACCTGCGGCCCACAAAAAACCCGGCACTCTGGCCGGGTTTTGTTTAGCGCCGATCATCGGACAGTGGCGTTTGCTCATCTGCCGCCGGCATGTCTTCGTCGGCGCTCGGGTCTTTCCAGTCATCGGGGCGATCCGCATCCGATTGCGCCGGGTCCCGGGCGGGGTCCATGCCGGGCGGAGCATCATGGTCCAGCGACGGCTCGTCCGTGCCGGGCATGGGTCTGGTGGGATCGGTATTGGGCGTTCCACCCTGGAACATCGAATCGTTAGCCATGATGCACCTCACTGATGTAGGCCGGTCAGTCCGGGCCATATCTGTTGGAAACGGGCGCATCACCGGCGTGCTATCGACTAGACCAACGGTTATCAGGACCGCGCCAGAAAGCGGTCGCGGCTGTTGGTCAGATGCAGCCACATGGCCGCGCGAGCCGCGTCCGGGTCCTGGCGTTTGATCGCGTTCAGAATCGCCTCGTGCTCCTGATTGGCCAATTGCCCGAGCTTGCTCAAATCCGCCGCGCCACGCTCGGCGGCATTGACCCGGGTTCGCGGAATCATCGCACTGCCCAAATGCTGGATGATTTCGCTGAAACACACGTTGCCGGTGGCTTCGGCGATCAGCAAATGGAAGCGCCTGTCGGCCTCCACGCAACTGTCGTTATTCGCCAGCAGGTTTTGATAGTCATCCAGCGCCTCGCGCATCTGCTGCAATTGCGCGTCCGTACGACGACTGGCGGCGAGCGCGGCGGCCTGGGTTTCCAGGCCCATGCGCAGTTCCAGAATGCTGCGCACACCCAGCGCCGTGTCGACGTTCAGCCGCAAGCCCTGCTCCGCTGCGCGCTCAATCACAAAGGTGCCGATGCCATGCCGGGTTTCCACTAACCCCGACGCCTGCAATTTCGAGATCGCTTCGCGCACCACGGTGCGGCTGACCCCGTGTTCCTGAACGATCGAGTTCTCCGACGGCAGCTTGTCGCCGGGCAACATCTGCCCGAGCAGGATGCTCTGGGTCAGCTTCGCGACCAAATCATGCGCCAGGTTATGGCTGCGTTTGCGGGCGGGAACGTCGAAGTCTTCTTGCATGGCGATCTTCCGGAGGCAGGGCAATCGGGATCGTAGCACTGGCATTGTCGGGAGACCTTCCAAAATGACGGCCAACTTGTATGACAACACTCCACAAAACGCCAAAACCCGCTCAAACAACCACCACCAAAGTCAGCTTCAAGAATAAGAATCTACCGGAACAGCGCTATTTCATTGGACAACAGCCTTGCGCACCAAAAAAACCTAGTTGTATGATGTCTATCAACACGTAACACACAGTTACACCCCGCATAAAAATAATCAGTGGGAGAAACGCAAGTGAATACAGCCCTGTCCGGGATGCATGACGGCACCGATTCGGTGCTCGAATCCGCCATCTCGAAAGTCAAACGCCACGTCCTGCCGCTGTTCGTGATCATGTTCATCGTCAATTACATTGACCGCGTGAACATCGGTTTCGTCCGCGCCCACATGGAGCAGGATCTGGGCATCGGCGCTGCCGCCTACGGCCTGGGTGCCGGCCTGTTCTTCATCGGTTACGCGCTGTTCGAAGTCCCCTCCAACATGCTTCTGCAAAAAGTCGGCGCGCGCATCTGGCTGACCCGCATCATGCTGACCTGGGGCCTGGTCGCCGCCGGCATGGCGTTCATCCAGAACGAAACCCATTTCTATATTCTGCGTTTTCTGCTCGGTGTCGCCGAAGCCGGATTCTTTCCCGGGGTGATCTATTACTTCACTCGCTGGCTGCCGGGCGTCGAGCGCGGCAAGGCGATTGCGATCTTCCTCAGCGGCTCGGCGATTGCCTCGCTGATCTCCGGCCCGCTGTCCGGCCTGCTCCTGCAAATCAACGGTCTGGGCCTGCACGGCTGGCAGTGGATGTACTTCATTGAAGGCATGTTCTCGGTTGGCTTGTGCGTGTTCGTCTGGTTCTGGCTCGACTCCAAACCCCACGACGCCAAATGGCTGACCCGCGCAGAACAGGACGCGCTGGTCAAAGCCATCGACGACGAACAACTGGCCCGCGAAGCCGCGACGCCGATCAAACCGTCGGTGGGCAAACTGCTCAAGGATCGCCAGATCATTCTGTTTTGCCTGATCTACTTTTTCATTCAACTGACTATCTATGCCGCGACGTTCTGGCTGCCGAGCATCATCAAGAAGATGGGCGACCTCAGCGACATCCAAGTCGGGCTGTTCAATTCGATCCCGTGGTTGCTGTCGATTGTCGGCATGTACGCCTTCGCCGCCCTGTCGGCCAAATGGAAAAACCAGCAAGCGTGGGTTGCCGCAGCGCTGTTGATCGCGGCTGCCGGGATGTTCATGTCGACCACCGGCGGGCCGATCTTTGCCTTCGTTGCGATCTGCTTCGCAGCACTCGGTTTCAAATCGGCGTCGTCGTTGTTCTGGCCGATTCCCCAGGCGTATCTGGACGCGCGAATCGCTGCCGGAGTGATCGCGCTGATCAACTCGGTGGGCAACCTCGGCGGCTTCGTCGCGCCAACCACGTTTGGCCTGCTGGAGGAACACACCGGCTCGATCCAGGGCGGCCTCTACGGTTTGGCCGCGACCTCGATCATCGCCGCGATCATCGTTTTTGCCGCCCGCAATACGCCGAAAAAAGCCTCGGTCGCCGTCGGCCAAACCGCGTCCAGCCACGCCTGAATTTCTGATCCAAGGACAATAAAAATGCACACACAAGATCACGCCCAAGACCGCACAAAAAACACCGAAAAAGCGCCGATCATTACCAGCATGCAAGTGGTTCCGGTGGCCGGTCACGACGGCATGCTGCTCAACCTCAGCGGCGCCCACGGGCCGTTTTTCACCCGCAACATCGTGATTCTCACCGACAACGCCGGGCATACCGGGGTCGGCGAAGTGCCGGGTGGCGAGCGCATTCGGCAAACACTGGAAGACGCGCGTGCGCTGGTGGTCGGCAGCCCGATCGGCACTTATCAGAAGATCCTCAATCAAGTGCGCCAGACCTTCGCCGACCGCGACGCCGGCGGCCGTGGTTTGCAGACCTTCGACCTGCGCATCACCATTCACGCGGTCACCGGCCTCGAAGCCGCCCTGCTCGACTTGCTCGGCCAGCACCTCGACGTGCCGGTCGCAGCGCTGCTTGGCGAAGGGCAGCAGCGCGATGAAGTGAAGATGCTCGGTTACCTGTTTTACGTCGGTGATCGGCACGCCACCGACCTTGCTTATCGCAGTGAGCCGCAGGCCGATAACGACTGGTTCCGCGTCCGTCATGAGCAAGCCATGACCGCCGATGCCGTGGTGCGCCTGGCCGAAGCCGCGCACGCGCATTATGGCTTCAAGGACTTCAAACTCAAGGGCGGCGTGCTCAGCGGCGACGAGGAAATCGAAGCGGTCACCGCGCTGGCCGAACGCTTTCCCGATGCGCGAATTACCCTCGATCCGAACGGCGCGTGGTCATTGAAAGAAGCGATCCGTTTGTGCCGCGATCAGCACCGCGTGCTGGCGTACGCCGAAGACCCGTGCGGCGCGGAAAACGGTTATTCCGGGCGTGAAGTCATGGCCGAGTTTCGCCGCGCCACAGGGCTGAAAACCGCGACCAATATGATCGCCACCGACTGGCGGGAAATGGGCCACGCGATCCAGTTGCAATCGGTGGATATTCCGCTCGCCGATCCGCATTTCTGGACCATGCAAGGCTCGGTTCGCGTCGCGCAGATGTGCCACGAATGGGGCCTGACCTGGGGTTCGCATTCCAACAATCATTTCGATATTTCGCTGGCGATGTTCACCCATGTCGCGGCCGCCGCGCCGGGGGAAATCACCGCGATCGACACGCACTGGATCTGGCAGGACGGCCAGCGCTTGACCAAAGCGCCGCTGCAGATTGTCGGCGGCTGCGTGCAAGTGCCGAAGAAACCCGGGCTCGGCGTCGAGCTGGACATGGACCAGCTGGTCAAGGCGCACGAGTTGTATAAAGGCATGGGCCTCGGCGCGCGCGACGACAGCGTGGCGATGCAATTTCTGATTCCGGGCTGGAAATTCGATAACAAGCGACCGTGCCTGGTGCGCTGAACCACTCCCCCCCTGTAGGAGCAAAGCTTGCTCGCGAAGGCGTCGTGTCAGTCGAAGACCATTTCGACTGAACCGGAGCTTTCGCGAGCAAGCTCTGCTCCTACAGGATCGTGTGTGCATCAATCCTCGTTTGAACGCCACCATCGCCGCAGCCTCGGCGCGCGATTACAATCGTGCCCATCAGCAGACACGACATGGATGAAACACGATGAGCAGACTGACTATTCTCGCCGCTTGCGTAGCACTGGGCAGCACAGGCGTGTGCCTGGCGCAGGCTCGCACCGACCAGCAGATCGAAGCCTCGGTCGATGCGGCGATCCGCCCGATCATGCAAAGCCAAGGCGTGCCGGGGATCGCGGTAGCGGTGACGGTTGACGGCAAAGCGCATTACTTCAACTACGGCGTCGCCTCGAAAGAAAGTGGGGAGAAAGTCACTAAAAACACCTTGTTCGAAATCGGTTCGCTGAGCAAAACCTTCACCGCCACCCTGCTCGCCTACGCGCAGGCGACCGGCAAATTGTCCCTGAACGACACGGCCAGCCAGGTTCTCCCGGCATTAAAGGGCAGCGCGCTGGATAACATCAGCGTCGTGCAATTTGCCACTTACACGGCGGGCGGTTTGCCGTTGCAGTTCCCTCAAGCGGCAGACAGCGCAGACAAGATGCTCGGCTATTTCCAGCAATGGAAACCGCTTTATGCGCCCGGCACTCATCGGCAATATTCCAACCCGAGCATCGGCTTGTCCGGGTATCTGGCCGCACAGAGCCTCGGCGTGCCGTTTGAGCAGGCAATGGAAAAAACCCTGCTGCCAAAACTCGGGTTGAAGCACACGTTTATCCAGGTACCGCAGGATCAGATGGAGCTTTACGCTCAGGGTTACGACAAGGCCGACAAGCCTGTGCGTGTCAGCCCCGGAGCGCTGGACGCAGAAGCCTACGGGGTGAAAACCAGCGCGGCGGACCTGCTGACTTTTGTCCAGGCAAACATGCAGCCGGCCGCGCTGGACGCGCCGGTGCAGCACGCGATTGCCGCGACGCATGCCGGTTATTACACGGTGGGCGACATGACTCAGGGCCTGGGTTGGGAGCGTTATGCCTACCCGATCACCTTGGATAAATTGCTCGCGGGCAATTCGACGCCGATGGCCATGGAGGCGCATAAAGTCCAGTGGTTGAACCCGCCGCAGGCTGAGCCGAAGGATGTGCTGTTGAACAAAACCGGTTCGACCGGTGGTTTCGGCGCTTACGCGGCGTATGTGCCGTCGCGGGAGATTGGCGTGGTGATCATGGCCAACAAAAACTACCCGATCCCGGAGCGGGTCAAAGCGGCGCATCAGATATTGCAAGCATTGACCGAGTAAGTCGGCCACGCCTATTCCCCTGTGGGAGCGAGCTTGCTCGCGATTGCGGTATATCTGGCGACATCAATGTCGACCGGGCTGACGTAATCGCGAGCAAGCTCGCTCCCACAGGGGTCTGTGAAACTGACTATTTTTTCCGTTCCACACACGCCAGCGCACTCACCGCCAGACACAGCGCCGCCCCGCCATACACCCATTCCGACGGCGCCACCGGCAGCAGAAAACCCGCCAGCAACGGCCCGATCCCGGCGCCGATGTCGCGCCACACCGCGTTCCCCGCCAGCGCGCGCACCCGGCCGCTGTCCGGATGACGCTGGGCGATCACCGTCACCACCAACGGCAATTGCAGCGCGCGCAATATCAGCACCAGCGCGCCGCCGACGATCAACCAGTGAAACCCGAAGCCGATCAGCGCTATCGAGGTCATCAGCGAGAACACAATCAACATTCGCGTCGCGCCCCAGCGCTGCGCCGCCACGCCGCCCAACGGGCTGAGCAACAATTCCGAGACATAACGCAGCGCCAGCAGCGTGCCGGCGACCACCACGGCGTTGCCTTCCAGCAAGTGATCAGCCAATAACGACAGGCCGATGATGAACAAGCCGTCGAGCGTCAGGCCTTCGATAAACGACCACATCGCGACACTGTCCGGCCACTGGAAACGCCGCGTCGAGGCCGCCATCGGATGCGCCGCCGACGGCAGCCCGAGCGCCAGCCACATTCCGAGCAGCGAGGTCACGCACATCAGGTAGAAAATCACTCGCGGGCCGTACTCGACACTGAGCAACGCACCCAGCGGCAGCGCCAGCATCGGCCCCGCCGCGATCACCGCGCGCGAACGCCCGGTACGCCGCGCCGCACCCAACGGCTCGGCGGTAGCCATCACTTGCGTGGACAAATTCAGCGCCGCGTACGACAACCCCCAACCGAGGCGCAACAGCAGCAACCACCAAAAACCCGACAGCGTCGCGTAACCCAACGCGCACAACGCCGCCGTGCCCGTGGCCAGCAGCAACGCCGGGCGATCACCCTGGCGGGTGTAAAACTGCATGACGTAGCGATAACCGAAAATCCGCACCAGCCGATTCGCCGCCAGCAAAATTCCCGCCTCGGCCAGCGTGATGCCGAATGCCTGCGACTGCATCGGCAACAGCAGGTACAACAAGACATCGCCAGGTAAACACAGGGCCAATACCGAAGCGGCCCGGAACGAGTGTTGGTCGGCGGTTTTTTCTGACATGAGAGCGACAGGCCTTGGCAAAAATCTTCAACGTCCAGACTGGCGTGAAGCAACGCCGCTGACAAACTTTTTTACAAATCATCGGAATGCCTTGAACTCCACAAAGCCCCGCGCAGTCATCCCTCTTACCTCCCCTTCAAGCGAGTGATAGCCATGAACATCGATCTATCCAGCAAAACCGCGCTGGTCACCGGCTCAACCCAAGGCATCGGTTTTGCGATTGCCAAAGGCCTGGCGCAATCCGGTGCCGAGGTGGTGATCAATGGGCGCAAGCAGGACGCTGTCGACGCCGCTGTCAGCCAGCTCAAAAAGCTGCTGCCCAACGCCAAGGTGCGCGGGATCGCCGCCGACGCCGGCACCGCCGAAGGCTGCAAGAGCATGGTCGCCGCCCTGCCGCACGTGGATATTCTGGTGAACAACGTCGGGATTTATGGCCCGCAAGATTTTTTCGAAACCGAGGATGAGGTCTGGGAAAAATTCTTCGAGGTCAACGTGATGTCCGGTGTGCGCCTGTCGCGCGCCTATCTCGAAGGCATGGCGAAAAACGCCTGGGGCCGGGTGGTGTTCATCTCGTCCGAGTCGGCGCTGAACATCCCGGCGGACATGATCCATTACGGTTTCACCAAGACTTCAAACCTGTCGATTTCACGGGGTCTGGCCAAGCGCATGGCGGGCACTGGCGTGACCGTCAACGCCGTACTGCCAGGGCCAACATTGTCCGAAGGGCTGCAGGAGATGCTCAAGGATGAACAGCAGAAGTCCGGCGAATCGATGGAAAAAGTTGCAGCCGATTTTGTCATGGCCAACCGTCCGACCTCGATCATCCAGCGCGCGGCCGAAATGGAAGAAGTGGCGAACATGGTGGTCTACGTGGCCTCGCCACAAGCCTCCGCCACCACCGGCGCGGCATTGCGCGTAGACGGCGGCGTCGTCGACAGCCTCGCCTGACCGACCAACCCAAACCCTGTAGGAGCGAGGCTTGCCCGCGAAAGCGGTGTATCAGGTAATCAAAAATCGCCTGACCGACCGCCATCGCGAGCAAGCTCGGCTCCCACAACTGCGCGGTTGTCTGCGGTTATATGCCCAGCCCAAACCCGTAGGAGCAAGGCTTGCCCGCGAAAGCGGTGTATCAGGTCATCAAAAATCGCCTGACCGACCGCCATCGCGAGCAAGCTCTGCTCCCACAACTGCGCGGTTGTCTGCGGTTATATGCCCAGCCCAAACCCTGTAGGAGCGAGGCTTGCCCGCGAAAGCGGTGTATCAGGTAATCAAAAATCGCCTGACCGACCGCCATCGCGAGCAAGCTCTGCTCCCACAACTGCGCGGTTGTCTGGGGTGATGTGCCCAACACAAACCCTGTAGGAGCAAGGCTTGCCCGCGAAAGCGTTCGATCAGCCAGTATCTTTTCTGGCGGGTCCAGCGCTTTCGCGGGCAAGCCTCGCTCCTACAGGGGGGGGCAGAGGATGTTAATCAGTCATCCGGCATTTCTGGTGGCTTGGTAGGCTTGGCCGGTTTTGTCGGTTTGGTACCCTTGGTGCCTTTTGCCGCTGCCGGTTCGGCTGCTGCTGCTGGTGGCGTGGCGGCGGCAGCGGCGGCCGCTTCTTTTTCAGCCATCGGCATCGCGTCGATGGTTTCGAAGATTTTCTTCAGGTCGACGGTTTTCGATTCATCCCCCGAGCTTTCGAGTTTCTTCTCGCCATCCTTGCCCACCAGAATGACTTTCGGCAACGCGCCGGCACCCAGTTTCAGCGAACGAATCAGCGCCATGGTGTCCTGCTGGCCCATGTCCTTGCCGTCGAGTTGGCCGGACATGTTCAGCACGCTGTAGACCCGGATGTTGCGCTGGGCCAGGGCTTCTTTGTTGGCCGGATCGTCCAGCGATTTTTTCAAACCGAGCCAGACCGGGTCGATGGTGCTGGACGTGATCACGATCAGCGGCCGGGCCCTGCCCTTATCGATGTCCAACGGGGAATCGCCATCGGCGGCGAGCAAGGGGCCAGCAAGCGCCAGCAAGGTTGTCAGGGTCAATGACCTGATGAGCATGCGCGTCTCCTTTTGATATCCACGCTCTACTGATTGCGCATCGCGGCGATCGTTCCGGGTGACGGCCCGCAAAAATGTTTCGCCTAGGCCAAAGCTTAGGTCAGGGCCGACATTGCGCAACCGCACGACGCCGCACATTCACCAGCGCCCCCAACCGCCCCCCTGCAGCAGCTGCCGAGCACCGCGAGGCTGCGTCCGGCGGATCATTGCAATACCCCGCACTGCTCCAGCCACTGCTCGAACGCCTTGAAGGTCGCCTCGGCCGCGACCACCGTTCGCGCTCGCTCGGCGGGGTCGCGCACTTCGTACAAGCACGCGAGAAATCCGCGCCACATCACCAGCGTCGAGGTGCCGTATACCCCGAAAAACCGCCCGCCGCTGTGTTCGTCGATGCCCAGGCGCGAGTACAGACCGTTGCGCATCGACTGGCTGCCGAGTGTCGCGCCTTCGAGCACGTATAACACGCCGAGCACGTCGGCGGCGCTGCAGATCTGGAAGGCAAACCGGCACGGGGCAATCGCCTCGACGGCGTCTGTGCCGAGGCCGAGGGCAAACAGGTCTGCTTCAAGGGATGGGGTTTTGCTGCGGATCAGCCAGTCCAGGCCGGAAATGTTCATTGCCTGCCGGGCCAGCAAATGCTCCAGCGGCCGATAAAAACCGTAATAGGCTTTGATCAATCGGGTGTAAAGCGCTTGGTCGGCGGTGAAAAAAGGGATGCGTTTCTCCAGCAACTGATGCTGCTGGGTGGTAGCGATGCGCAGCTCATTGAGAATCAGCGGCAAACTCTTCGGCGGGACGTTCACGACAGGGCGTCGTGGCAGTGTCCGGCTGGGGAACGGAGACGTTCAATGACGTCGATTAAAGCGTGCACGTGTCACCTCATCCTTGTGGATCACGGGGGAATGCCGACAGGTCATCCGCGAATGGATGAAGGGTGGCTTGGCACCGTAGCACCTAATGGGGCGGGAGCAGTGGTTTGTTTGTGCGTGGCGCAAATTGCTGTGGGAATGAGCTTGCTGGCGATGAGGGTGTATCGGTCAAACCGGTGATTGAAGGCTAGTGCGCTATCGCGAGCAGGCTCACTCCTACAGGTGCGGGGTCTGTTCGATAGCGGCGGGATCAGAACGCCAGTTTGTAGCCGATCAGCAGCAGCATCGTCGCCAGGCACGGGCGCAGCACTTCGTCGGAGATTCGCCCGGTGAGGTGGCTGCCGAGCCAGATGCCGGGCAACGAGCCGATCAAGAGGAAACCCAGCACCTGCCAATCCATGTTGCCCATGCTCGCGTGGCCGAGTCCGGCGACCAGGGTCAGCGGCACGGCGTGGGCGATTTCGGTGCCGACCAGGCGCCGCGTGGGCAGCAGCGGATAGAGGATAAACAGCGCAACAGTGCCGAGGGCGCCGGCACCAATCGACGTCAGCGCGACCATGGTGCCGAGGATCAGCCCGGTGATCACCGTCATCACATTCAGGCGGGTGCCGCTGGGGTTGTAGTTGCCGCCGGCGCGTCGATGGGCGAAAGCGAGCAGGCGTTTCTTGAAGAAAATCGCCATCGCCGTGGCAAACAGCACGAAACCCAGGGCTTGCTTGATGATCGCGTTCATCGCGTCGGGCGCGGTGTGCAGGCTGCTGAGAAACCACAACGTCATCGCCACCGCCGGCACGCTGCCGAGGGTCAGCCAACCGGTGATCGCCCAATCGATGTTCTTGTTTTTGCGGTGCACCAGCACGCCGCTGGATTTGGTAATGGCCGCGTACAACAGGTCGGTGCCGACTGCGGTGGCCGGGTTGACGCCAAACCACAACAGGATCGGCGTCATCAGCGAGCCACCGCCGACGCCGGTCATGCCGACGATAAAACCCACCACCAGTCCTGCGACGACTAAACCGAAATTCCCGAAATCCATTAACACGCCCGCAGCAATCGCATGAAAAAACTGGCCCGCAGCATAGCGATTTTTCTTATAACCACTTATATCGATACGGTCTATCGTTATGCCGCAAGCTCGCATCACTCTGTAGGAGCAGAGCTTGCTCGCGAAGGCGGACTAACCTTCATCATCAATGGCGACGATGATGACCTCTTCGCGAGCAAGCTTTGCTCCTACAGGGCCGGTCAGCGGGTTATTGGACGGGCAGGAAGTTGAGGAACAACAGGCTCTGCGCGTAATTCAGGCCAATGCGCCGATAGCGCTCATCGAGCATCTGCGTCAGCAAATCCAGGCGCGCGACGATCTTGCCGAATTCCACGGCAAAACTGAGGTTGCTGCCCTCCTCCGAAATCTCGTTGGAAAACAGCAACGGTTCGCCATTCTTGTTTTGCCGCTGGCTGAGAATCCACGTGGCTTTCTCGATGTTGCGCGCGGCGTTGCTGACGAACACCGGGTTGATCGCATCGGTCATGTAAAACTCCAGCCGATTGCCGTGCGCGGTCACCAGCATGCTGCCGATCGCATAAATGAACGCGCCGACTCGATCGCCGAGAAACTCCGGGCTCATCGCGAAACTCAATGCCGCCAGGTCTTTCTTGCCGCCCAAGGTCGGTAATGGCTGCTGCATTTCGATGGCTTCGCGCACTTGTTTTTCAGCGGATTGCGCGTCGAGGAAACCGGATTTTTTCAGTTCTTGCGGGTTGCGCAGGTACAGCTTGCTCATCAGCAAATAGAGGCTTTCGAGGTTGTCGTGCATCGCCAGCGTGGCCATGCGATCGACGCTGGTCTGGAGGAATTCCTGAGGTTTGCCCTGGCGAAACTGGCTGACGATGTCGCTGCCCTGCTGCTGGCTGCAACCACTGGCGAACAGCAACGCCAGGCAGGCCAAAACGCGCATTGGGCTAGTCATGAGGGATAAAACTCGAACCATGGGATGTTGGGCTGACACGTCTTTGCGCGGCGGGGGTCGCCGCAGCCTGGCCATGCATAGAGCCGCGCATTGGCAAAAAGTGCAGTGCTGGCGCGGGTCTACCGATCACCGGCAGTTTTGCTTCACTCATTTAGTATGACTTTTTATTGAATAACGCGGTTTATCAGCTATAAATTGTCCTTCCAGCGTTATTTAGTATGACTACTATCACAACAACAAAAAATGGAAGGTCAACCATGCTTCAATCCCGCTACCTGCTCTCCGCCCTCGGACTGTCCCTGATGATCGCTACCCTCCCCGCCCACGCCGCCGGCCTGTCCAGCGAGCATAAGGCTTTCGGCAAAACCAAAGACGGCACGCCCGTCGAGCAATACATCCTGCGCAACAGCCACGGCATGCAAGCCACGGTGATCACTTACGGCGCGACGTTGCAGTCGCTGCAAGTGCCGGACAAGAATGGCAAGGTCGATGACATCGTCCTCGGTTTTGATGATGTTCAGGGTTACCAGGCGGGCACCGCGTACTTCGGCGCGACCATCGGCCGCTTCGGCAATCGCCTGGCCGGCGGTGCGTTCGAGCTGGACGGCAAACGTTATCAGGTGCCGAAAAACGACGGCCCCAACTCGCTGCACGGCGGCAGTCAGGGTTTCGACAAACACGTGTGGAAAGCCGAGCCAGGCAAAGGCAAGGATGCGGCGAGCGTGACTCTGACGTACCTGTCGAAAGACGGTGAGATGGGTTTTCCCGGCAACCTGAAAACCGAGGTCACTTACAGCCTCACCGAGAACAATGAGCTGCGCATCGAGTACAAGGCCAGCACCGACAAACCGACGGTGCTGAACCTGACCAATCACAGCTATTTCAACCTCGCTGGCGCGGGTAATGGCGATGTATTGCAGCAACTGGCGACCTTGCACGCGAGCCATTACACGCCGATCAATGGCACGCTGATCCCGACCGGCGAACTGGCGCCAGTGGCCGGCACGCCGATGGATTTCAGCAAACCGACGGCCATCGGGCAGAACATCAAGGCTGATCACCCACAACTGAAATTCGCCGAACCGAAACAGGGCGGCTTCGATTTCAACTGGGCGCTGGACGCCAAGGGCGACGTGAGCAAACTGGCCGCCGACGTCAGCGATCCGCAATCCGGCCGGCGCCTGCAGCTCTACACCAGCGAACCCGGCGTGCAGTTCTACACCAGCAACTTCCTCGACGGCACCGTCAAGGGCAAGGGCGGCAAGGTTTATTCGCATTGGGGCGCGTTCACCCTCGAAACCCAGCACTACCCGGACTCGCCCAACCAGCCAAACTTCCCAAGCACCCGCCTCGACCCAGGCAAAACCTACAGCCAAAACACCGTGTTCAAATTCACCACCGAGTAAGCCGCCCGAAACCCAACCACGCCACAAAACCCTGTAGGAGCCGAGCTTGCTCGCGATGGCGGTCTACCAGGTAACACTCGATTACCTGACCCACCGCCTTCGCGAGCAAGCTCAGCTCCTACAGGTTCCGGGGGTGACTCCATAATCCAACCAACCCCACAAATCCCCTGTAGGAGTGAGCCTGCTCGCGATAGCGGTGGATCAGCCAACATGTAATCACCTGACCCACCGCCTTCGCGAGCAAGCTCAGCTCCTACAGGGTCCGGGGGTGAACCCATAATCCAAACAACCCCACAAATCCCCTGTAGGAGTGAGCCTGCTCGCGATAGCGATCTACCAGGCAACACTCGATTACCTGACCCACCGCTTTCGCGAGCAAGCTCAGCTCCTACAGGTTCCGGGGGTGAACCCGGAATCCAAACAACCCCACAAATCCCCCTGTGGGAGCGAGCTTGCTCGCGATGGCGGTGGATCAGCCCACATGTAATCACCTGACCCACCGCTTTCGCGAGCAAGCTCAGCTCCTACAGGGTCCGGGGTGAATCCGAAATCCAGGCATCCCCACCATCCCACGGGAACCCATGCGTCTTTCTGCTGCCCATTGTTGTATCGATTGTGTTTAGCGAAGGAGGTTTTGCATGCGTACTCTCGAACTGGCCGGCGTTGCGGTTCCTGTGATCGGCCAGGGCACTTGGCGGATGGGTGAGGATCGCTCGGCGCACAAATTCGAAGTCGCGGCCCTGCGCCAAGGCATCGACCTTGGCATGACGCTGATCGACACCGCCGAAATGTACGCCGAGGGCGGCGCCGAGGAAGTGGTCGGCGAAGCCATCGCCGGCCGCCGTGATCAGGTGTTTCTGGTGAGCAAGGTCTACCCGCACAACGCCAGTCGCAAGGGCATTCCTCAAGCAATCGAGCGCAGTCTGCGGCGGATGAACACCGACTACATCGACCTGTACCTGCTGCACTGGCGCGGCCAATACCCTCTGGAAGAAACCGTCGAGGCCTTCGAACGCCTGCGCGAAGAAGGCAAGATCGGCCGCTGGGGCGTATCCAATTTCGACCTCGACGATATGCACGAACTGGCCTCAGTCTCCCCGGCCAACGCCTGCGCAACTAATCAAGTGCTGTACAACCTCGAAGAACGCGGCATCGAATTCGACCTGCTGCCGTGGAGCCAGCAACAGCGCTTGCCGGTCATGGCCTACTGTCCGATCGGCCAGGGCGGGCATATGCTCGGGAACCCAGCGCTGGCACAAGTCGCCGCCCGTCACGCAGCGTCGCCGGCACAGGTTGCGCTGGCATGGTTACTGCGCCAGGACAACGTTATCGCCATCCCCAAAGCGGTCCGCCCCGAGCACGTGACGCTCAACGCGCAAGCGGCACAACTGAAGCTGGACGCTGCGGACCTGACGGCGCTGGACCAAGCATTTCGTGCGCCACAACGAAAGCAGCGGCTGGCCATGGTCTGAGCCATCGCGTGCAGAGCGTTTCCACATGAAGAGCGTTTCCACATGAAGAGCGTTTCCACATGAAGAGGGCTTCCATATGAGAAGCACTGATCAGCTCGACTCGTTCAATTTGCCGCGCTTCGTCCACGCGCAGGACCCGGTGTTCGTGCGGGTCGAGGAAGAATTGCGCAACGGCAAAAAACGTAGCCACTGGATGTGGTTCATCTTCCCGCAGATCGCCGGCCTGGGCGGCAGCGAGATGTCGCGCCACTTCGCCATCAGCGGCGCCGAAGAGGCGACTGCCTACCTCAATCACCCGCTGCTGGGTCCACGTTTGCGCGCCTGCACGCAATTAGTGCTCAACGTCAAACAACGCTCGGTGGCCGATATTTTCGGCCATCCCGACGACTTGAAATTTCATTCGTGCATGACCCTGTTCGCGCAGGTCGCGCCCGAGGGCAGCGTATTTCATCAGGCGCTGGAGCGTTATTTTCACGGCATTCAGGACGACTGGACGCTGTCGCTGCTGGACCTAAAACAGGCCCAGTTGCCCACCAATCAGGGTTGAAAAGTCGTCATCGACAAAGGGCAAAATCGCGTCGGCGACCGGTTGCAGTTGGCGGGTTACGTAGTGGTCGTAATCAATCGGCGCGCTGCGGATTTCCAGCGGTTCCGGCCCGGCAACCGTGATCACGTAGCTGATCCAGCCGCCATTCTGATATTGCAGCGGCCGGCCCTGCTGCTCGTTGTAGGCATCAGCCATGCGCGCGGCGCGCACGTGTGGCGGGACGTTGCGTTCGTAGTCGTCGAGGGTCCGGCGCAGGCGCTTGCGATATATCAGCCGATCATCGAATTCACCCGCCAGGGTTTTGCGCACGTAGTCGCGCACGTAATCCTGATAAGGCTTGCGATAAAAAATCAGCGAATACAGCTCCTGCTGAAACTGCCGGGCCAGCAGCGACCAATCGGTGCGCACGGTTTCCAGGCCCTTGTAGATCATTTCATCAGTGCCGTCGGCGCGAGTGACCAGCCCGGCGTAGCGTTTTTTGCTGCCCTCCTCGGCACCGCGAATGGTCGGCATCAAAAAGCGTTTGTAGTGCGTTTCGAACTGCAATTCCAAGGCGCTTTCGAGCCCATATTCCTCTTGCACATGCTCGCGCCACCACTGGTTGACGTGGTCGACCAGCGCGCGGCCGATCTGCGCCGCTTCTTCCTGACCGTGCGCGCGGCGCAGCCAGACGAAAGTTGAGTCGGTGTCGCCGTAGATCACCGCGTGGCCCTGGGCTTCGATCAACTGCCGGGTGCGCAGCATGATTTCGTGGCCGCGCAAGGTGATCGACGACGCCAATCGCGTATCGAAAAACCGGCAACCGCTGGAACCGAGCACGCCGTAGAACGCGTTCATGATGATTTTCAGCGCTTGGGACAGCGGCGCATTGTGCTCGCGCTTGGCGGTTTCGCGGCCCTCGGCCACTCGCGCGACGATCGCCGGCAGGCAATGCCGGGTGCGGGAAAAACGCGCGCCACGAAAGCCCGGCACCGACTCGCTGTCCTTTGGATGTTTGAGGCCGTCGATCAGCCCGACCGGGTCGATCAGGAACGTGCGAATGATCGACGGATAAAGACTTTTGTAATCGAGCACCAACACCGACTCGTACAAACCCGGTTGCGAATCCATGACAAAACCGCCGGGGCTTGCCTCCGGTGGTTTGCCGCCAAGGTTCGGCGCAACAAAGCCCTGACGGTGCATCAGCGGCATGTACAAATGGGTGAACGCCGCCACCGAGCCACCGCTGCGATCGGCCGGCAAACCGGTGACGCTGGCGCGTTCGAGGAGGAACGTCAGCAGTTCGGTCTTGGCGAAGATCCGCGTGACCAGTTCGCAGTCCTTGAGGTTGTAAGTCGCGAGCGCCGGTTTGTCCTCGGCGAACATGCGGTTGATTTCGTCCATGCGCTGGTACGGCGTGCTGATTGCCTTGCCTTCGCCGAGCAGGGTTTGCGCGACGTTTTCGAGGCTGAACGAGGGAAAACTCCAGGTCGCCGAGCGCAGCGATTCGATGCCGTCGATGATCAGCCGCCCGGCCGCCGAGGCGAAAAAATGATTGCGACTGCCGTGCTCGCGCCACTGCATTTCTTCGCCGCCACGCCCCAGTTTCAGCGGCACCCCGAGGCGTCTGGCGTGTTCGTGAAGGACACGCAAATCGAACTGCACGACGTTCCAGCCGATGATCGCGTCGGGGTCGTGGCGGGCAAACCATTCGTTGAGTTTTTTCAGCAGCGTGGTGCGGCTGTCGCAGTATTCGAGCTGGAAATCCACGGCGCTGGCATCGCCATTCGGCGGGCCGAGCATGTACACCTGACGCTCGCCGCAGCCTTCGAGGCCAATCGAATAGAGCTCGCCACGGGCGGTGGTTTCGATGTCGAGCGAGACCAGTCGCAGGTTCGGCCGATAACCCGGCGCCGGTTTCATTTGCGCGTCGAGCAGCAGACCGTCGTCACCCGGCGTGCCGCCGAACAGCACCGGCGCGGTGATGAAGCGCTCCATCATGTAACGCTCGGGCGGGCGCACATCGCCTTCGAACATCTCGACGCCGGCCTTGCGCAGCGTGGTTTCGAGGCGCATCAACTGATTGTGCTGCTGGCAATACAGCCCGAGCACCGGCCGATGTTCGAAATCGATCAGCGCCAGCGGCCGCAATTCGACGTTTTTTTCGCCGTGCAGCACGGTTTCAGCCTGCTCGCGCTGCACGGCCGGGATAAAAGCTACGGACGGTTGATGTGGCAAACGAATGCGCCGAGGCCCGGCATCGGTCGCCAGCCAGAACTCGACTTCCGTGCCGGCCGGGGTGTCGCGCCAATGCCGGGTCAGGACGAAGCCCTGCTGTAAATCCACCGCTGTAACCTCAAGGTTTGATTCGAGTGAGGATTCTACCCGTCATTGCCCACGGTGACGCCGCTTCATCCGCGACAGAATTCTCAAAGAAAAAACGCCAAATGGCGTTTTTTGCGTGTTATCTGCCGTTTTCTGCCTTGCCCTCAGCGCTTGCGTCTACGATTCTTCAAGGACAACGACAACACCTAGAGAAACCACCATGAAAACCGTCGCCCAACTGCTCAAGTTAAAGGCCCAGCAAAATCAGCAAGTGCACACCATCGCGCCACATCAGATGGTGCTGGAAGCGCTAATGGTGATGGCCGCGAAGAACGTGGGTGCGCTGCCGGTAGTCGCCAATGGTGAGGTCGTAGGCATCATCAGCGAGCGTGACTACGCGCGCAAACTGGTGCTCAAGGGGCGTTCTTCGGTCGGTACGCCGGTCAGCGAAATCATGGTTTCGCCGGTGATTACCGTGGACACTCACCAAACCGTCGAAACCTGCATGGGCATCATGTCGGAGAAGCGCCTGCGGCACTTGCCGGTGGTCGAGAACGGCCAGCTGATCGGGCTGCTGTCGATCGGCGACCTGGTGAAGGAGGCAATTGCCGAACAGGCGGAATTGATCAAGCAACTGGAACAGTACATTCGCGGCGAGTGATCGTACTCGATCGCAGACCTGATACATCCCCCCTGTAGGAGCGAGGCTTGCCCGCGAAAGCGGTGTGTCAGCAAACATTTGTTCCGACTGACACGGCCTATTCGCGGGCAAGCCTCGCTCCTAAAGGGTTTTCTGTGTGGGTCGAAAGCCATTGGCTCAAGCCGGCCAATGCCGCTCAAACACCGGCGCCAGGGTCGGGTGTTTGTCGATGCGGGTCAGCCAGGCATAAAACCCCGGCCGCGCAGTGCGCAAGTGCTCGCGGCTGCCGGCCCAGCGCGACACCACGGCCGCCAGCACATCCAGCGCGCCGGGCGTTTCGTCGTCCAGGTATAGCTCGGCGGAAAACTGGTCGGCAAACACCTCCCAACTCCAGTGCAGGCGCTGGCGTGCGCCGGCAATCAGGTTCTCGCGCGAGGCGTCATCGGCCGCGACCAGCCAGCGCTCCGGGTAATCGATGATGCCAATCGCCGCGTAGCAATTGCTGACGATGTAGACCAAACCGCGAATCGCCTGATCACGTTCCGCCGGGTCATCCGGCAGCAGCCCCGAGGACGGAAACGTCAGGCCGAGGTGAATCAGGATCGCCGCGCTCTCGGTGAGGATGCTGCCGTCGGGCAGTTCCAGGGTGGGGATCTGTTTCAGCGGGTTGAGTTTCGCCAGCGCGTGCGCCGACTCCGCCGACCCGTCAACGTCGATAAAACGATAAGCAATCTCGCAGAGTTCGAGGGCTGCTTCGATCGCCGCCGCGCCGGAATTCTGGTGTCCGTAAAGCTGATACATTTCGCGCCCTCCCGCGAGCAAACAGTCAGTCGGTAGACGGCTGGCCAGCCGAGCATGTTCCCTGCCATTTAGCCGAATGATGCAGGTAAGATGCGCCAACCCGGGACGCACCGTTGCCGTCCCGCCGCACATTTCAAGGAAAGAACATGCGCCACCCGGCCGGCAAACTCGCCTCAAAGCCCCGTCTCTATTGGTTCCTGCTGGCCAGCCTGGCCCTGAGCGGCTGCGGGCCCAGCGAACGTTCGTCATCGGCCAGTCTAGCCGGTGAACAGGGACGCGGCGGCGCAATGCTCGCTTATGAGCACGATGTGCAATTGAAACTGCCGGAAGCGCAAATCGTCCCGCGCCTGCAGGCCAGTCGCGCAGCCTGTGAAACCGCGAAGTTCGGCGCCTGCAATGTGTTGCGCATCGAGCAAGGCGCCGGCCGCGCCGAGATCACCTTGCGCATCGTCCCTGCCGGCATCGAGCCGTTGGTCGCGATGGCTGCCGAGGGTGGCGAACTGGGCCAGCGCATCACCACCGCCGAAGACCTCGCCGACGCGGTGGACAACACCCGCCGCCAGCAGGAACGGCTCAAGGCCCAACAACAGCGCCTTGATGAACTGGCGAGCCGCCGCGACATCAGCGTCAGCGACCTGGTGGTGCTGAGCAAGGAACAGGCGAGCATCGAAAACGATCTGCAAGCCTTGGCGCAAGTCGCCGCCGGCCATCAGCGACGCCTGGACACCAATCGCATCACCCTGTCATTCGAGCCAACCGCGGCCAGCAATCGCGCGTCGAACCTGAGCCGGGCGTTCAGCAATCTGCTCGACAACCTGGCCGACGGCGCCGTGGATGCGCTGGAGAAAGGCAGTTACGTGCTGCCATTCTTGATTCTGGCGTTCCCGTTGTTGATGTTGTGGGTCTGGCTGTGGCGCAAATTTGTCCGTCGCCGCACCTGAGCCCGCCACCCCCCAATCCCCCTGTAGCAGCGGTCGAGCTCCGCGAGGCCGCGTTCGGCGGCGCAGCCGTCGCCAAGTGAACACGCGGCGCATCAGGGAAACCGTGAATGCCGGGTCTACGACGGCTGCGCCGCCGAACGCAGCCTCGCGGAGCTCGGCAGCTGCTACATCGAAAGGCGTCGCGCCCAAACCCGCCACACCCCAATCCCCTGTAGCAGCGGTCGAGCCCAGCGAGGCCGCGTTCGGCGGCGCAGCCGTCGCCAAGTGAACACGCGGTGTATCAGGGAAACCGTGAATGCCGGGTCTACGACGGCTGCGCCGCCGAACGCAGCCTCGCGGAGCTCGGCAGCTGCTACACCGAAAGGCGTCGCGCCCAAGCCCGCAACACCCCAATCCCCCTGTAGCAGCGGTCGAGCCCAGCGAGGCCGCGTTCGGCGGCGCAGCCGTCGCCAAGTGAACACGCGGCGCTTCAGGGCAATCGCGAATGCCGGGTCTACGACGGCTGCGCCGCCGAACGCAGCCTCGCGGAGCTCGGCAGCTGCTACATCGAAAGGCGTCGCGCCCAAACCCGCCACACCCCAATCCCCTGTAGCAGCGGTCGAGCCCCGCGAGGCCGCGTTCGGCGGCGTAGCCGTCGCCAAGTGAACACGCGGCGTTTCAGGGCAATCGTGAATGCCGGGTCTACGACGGCTGCGCCGCCGAACGCAGCCTCGCGGAGCTCGGCAGCTGCTACACCGAAAGGCGTCGCGCCCAAGCCCGCAACACCCCAATCCCCCTGTAGCAGCGGTCGAGCCCAGCGAGGCCGCGTCCGGCGGCGCAGCCGTCGCCGGGTGAACACGCGGTGTATCAGGGACACCGTGAATGCCGGGGAGCGGGAATCTGGCCTGAAAATTTATTTTTGGCGCGCTGCATCCAAAGTGCTTCGTCGTGGGTAGTACCTGTAGCAGCACCTGATGCTGCCGAGCGGGTTACCCCTTACGGAGAGAAAAATGATGAACGCCAAACAGCTGCTGTGCCTTGCCGGTCTGTTCGCCGCCGTACCTTTCGCCAATGCGCAAAGCGACTTGCCGGACAGTGTCAAAGTCCCCGCCGGGCACAAGGTCGCCATGCAAACCACCGGGGTGGGCGAGATCACTTACGAATGCCGGGACAAGGCCAACGCGGCCGGCCAGACCGAATGGTTTTTCGTCGGCCCCAAAGCCGTGCTCAATGACAGCAGCGGCAAACAGGTCGGCACCTATTTCGGCCCGCCAGCCACCTGGCAGGCCAAGGACGGTTCCAAAGTCACCGGCACGCAATTGGCCGTCGCGCCGTCGAGTCCGGGCAACCTGCCCTATCAACTGGTCAAAGCCAATCCCGCCGAAGGCAAAGGCGCGATGACTGGCGTCAGCTACATTCAGCGCGTGGCCCTCAAGGGTGGCGTGGCGCCGACCAGCGAATGCGCGGCGGCCAACAAGGGCAAGCAGGAAGTGGTGAAGTATCAGGCGGACTACATCTTCTGGACCGCCAGCTAAGCCGGGCACAGCTCAGCCACGCCCGACCGTTTGTTCGGGCGTCGCACCTACCCATGTCGGGATTGTTTGCTAGATTGCATGGACCATCCCGACTTCAGCGGTTGCGCACAGTGTCCTTGCCTGAACTTTCTTTTGATTACGAAGCCCATTTGGCTGCTTGCGGGCGTGGCGAGCGTCAGGCCCTGCACGCGTTGTATTTGCAGGAGAGCCCGCGCTTGCTCGGCGTCGCCAAACGGCTGGTCGGTGACACGGCGCTGGCCGAGGACATCGTCCACGATGCGTTTATCAAGATCTGGTCCGGTGCCGCCGGTTTCGACTCGGCTCGTGGTTCGGCGCGCGGCTGGATGTTCAGCGTGACCCGGCATCTGGCGCTGAATGTGATTCGCAACCATCGCCGCGAAACGCCGCTGATGGATGACTTCGAACCGCCGTTCCACGATTCAACTGAATCGCCCGAATCGCTCGACCCGGCCGGACGCATCCACCGCTGCCTGGAACAACTCGACCCCGAACGCCGCAGCTGCATCCTGCACGCTTACGTCGACGGTTATTCCCACGCGCAAATCTCGGCCAGACTCGGCACGCCGCTGGGCACGGTCAAAGCCTGGATCAAGCGCAGCCTCACAGCCTTGCGGGAGTGCATGGGATGACGAACGAAACCCCGGAAGAACTCGACGAACTGGCCAGCGAATATGTGCTCGGCACACTGCCGGCGCAGCAGCGCCACGAGGTCCAACAACGCCTGCGCCATGAGCCGGCGTTGCAGACTGCGGTGGATGCGTGGGAGCGGCGTTTGCTCGGTTTGACTGATCTGGCCGAGCCACAAACACCCTCGCCGCACCTGTGGCGACGGATCGAGCGCAGCGTCAACGAACTGCGCCGGCCAGCGCCGAGCTCTGCACCTCGGGGAGCGTCGTGGTGGAATTTATTGCCGCTGTGGCGCGGCCTCGCCGGTG
This sequence comes from Pseudomonas prosekii, assembly GCF_900105155.1. Classification (NCBI taxonomy): domain Bacteria; kingdom Pseudomonadati; phylum Pseudomonadota; class Gammaproteobacteria; order Pseudomonadales; family Pseudomonadaceae; genus Pseudomonas; species Pseudomonas prosekii. The sequence continues at coordinate 5,166,404 of NZ_LT629762.1, read as the reverse complement.
CCGGGTTGGCCGCCAGTCTGCTGCTCGGCGCGTTATTGCTGACTCAGGCGACGGTCAAACCGACCTATCTGGTGGTGCTGGTCGGCCCGCAAGACAAGGCGCCGGGCTGGGTGATTCAGGCGAGCAATCCGCGAGAAATCCAGCTGATTCCGTTGGGCGTGTTCGAAGTTCCTAGCGACAAGGCCCTGGAGTTCTGGACCAAAGGTGATGACTGGCAGGGCCCAGTATCGCTGGGCTTGGTGAAACCTGGGCAAACGCTGTCGGTGCCGCTGGACAAGCTGCCGCCGCTGCAACCCAACCAATTGTTCGAGTTGACGCTTGAGGGCGCCAATGGCTCGCCGATTGGCAAGCCGACCGGGCCGATTCAGTTCATCGGCCGCGCGGTGAAAGTGATCTGAAGCGAACAGGGATTCAGCAGCGTTGTGGCTGACACCGTTCTATATGGAAACCTCCTGAGGAAGCCTCCTGTGGGAGCCGAGCTTGCTCGCGATCGCGGTCTGTCGTTCAACTCAGTGTTGACTGACATGGCCCCATCGCGAGCAAGCTCGGCTCCCACAGCGATCCTCGGCGGATCAGCCTCAGATAAAACGCTCAACCGCCCTTGGCCATGCAGCGCCGGTAACGCTCATCGACGCGTTTGGCGAACCACGCCGTGGTCAGTTTGCGGGTGATTTTCGGGCTCTGCAGCACGATCCCCGGCAACACCGCTCGCGGCAACGCGCGGCCTTCAGCCTGTTCGGCCAGGGCGAAAACCCGCTGATACAGCTTGGTTTCCTCGAATTCGAGGCTGTTGCCCTTCTCCAACTGATCGCGAATTGTCGGGTTGCGCATGCCCAGTTGTTTGCCGAGGGCGCGCACCGCCAGTTCCGTGGTGCCAGGCATGATCGAGCCGTAGCGGATCAGATCGCCGTCCAGCGCCAGCGGAATGCCCGAGGCACGGCTCAAGGCATTTTGGAACGCCGCGTTACGGCTGGCGTACCACCCGGCGTTGAAGTCGGCAAAGCGGTACAGCGGTTCGGTATAGCTCACCGGATAACCGAGCAAATGGGCGATGCCGAAGTACATGCCGCCGCGACGGCTGAACACTTCGTGGCGGATCGAACCCTCGACCGGGTACGGATAATTGCGCGCCTGCTGCTCGGCGAATTCGATGCTGACCTGCATCGGCCCACCGGTGTGCACCGGGTTGAAGCCGCCAAACAAAGTGCGGCCCATCGGCACCATGCCGATGAAGTCATCGAAGATCGCGCTGAGTTCTTTTTCGCTGCGCGCCGCATTCAGACGGCTGCTGTAACTCTTGCCGTTCGGCGAACTGACCTGCAGCGCGCCGTTCACCAGCAGGTTGGGGATATGCACTTTGGCCGCGCGCCGGTTGATTTCGTCACGGGCGATTTTGCCCAGGCCCGGCACGCTCGGATCAACCTGAAAGGTCGATTCCTGCTCGGTCACCGCCAGCACCGAGCAGAGGTTTTGCGTGGTCGGCGAAATCTCCTGCGCGGCGAAAGCGGCATAGATATCCGTCGCCCAGCCTTCACGGTCGACGGTTTTCGCCGGCAATAGCCGCACAATCTGCGCCTTCACCTCAGCAGGTTTGCGCGCCGGCGCTTCGTCGGTTTGCCGCGTGCTGCAACCGGCCAAAACCAGCAGTGCGGCGATGCTCATGATCAATCGGGGGGCGTACATGGTGCTCCAGAATTCCGTTCAGCCGAGGTCAACCATACGATCAATCGTGTGGCGCAGGCTATGACTCTGGGCATCTTCCACTGTTCCCGAGCTCCCTCATTCCCCTTGTAGCAGCTGCCAAGCCCCGCCGGACGCAGCCTCGCTGGGGCTCGGCAGCTGCTACAGGATTTGGGTTGCAAGTGGTGTGATGACAAACTGATTGCAGGATGTGACTGAGAAAACCTATCATTCGCGCCTGGAGTCGTATTTGCGCAAGGAGTTCCCCGCGCCGTCAATTTCCATACCAGCGGCGCGCCGCCAGGATCGACACAATGCTCACTCCAACCCGCTCCGGCGTTCCATTTCGCCCGACGTTGCTTGCCCTGTTTTGCGCCCTCTCTGTTTCCGCTCTGCCTGTTTGCGTGCAAGCCGCCACCGCCGAAGATGACAGCAAAGCCTTGGTGCTGGACGACGTAAACGTCAACGCCCAGGCCCCGACTGCCGCAGCCGCCCTGCCCCCGGTGTATGCCGGCGGTCAGGTCGCGCGCGGCGGCCAATTGGGCGTGTTGGGCAATCAGGACATGATGGACGTGCCGTTCAGCATGGCTTCCTACACCGAACAGTTGATCCAGGACCAACAGGCTGAAGACGTCGCCGACGTGCTGCTCAACGATTCTTCGGTGCGCCAGGCGTCCGGTTTCTCCAACCAGGCACAGATCTTCATGATCCGCGGCTTGCCGTTGACCGGCGACGATATTTCCTACAACGGCCTGTACGGCGTCCTGCCGCGCCAGATCATTTCCACTGACGCTCTGGAGCGCGTGGAAGTGTTCAAAGGCCCGAACGCCTTCATTAACGGCGTGACCCCGACCGGCTCCGGCATCGGCGGCGGCGTCAACTTGCAACCCAAGCGTGCCGGTGACGTGCCGCTGCGTCGCTTCACCACCGACATCAACGACGAAGGTCGCCGCGGCCAGCACCTCGACCTCAGTCAGCGTTTCGGTGAAGACAACCGTTTCGGCGCGCGGGTCAACCTCGCCCAGCGTGAAGGCGACACCGGCATCGACCACGAGAATCAGCGCTCGAAACTGTTCTCGGTCGGCCTCGATTATCGCGGCGACGCGCTGCGCATTTCCGGCGATTTCGCCTACCAGAAACAGCGCGTCAACGGCGGGCGCAACACGGTCAACCTCGGCAACACCACGCACATCCCGGACGCGCCATCGGCGGACACCAACTACGCGCCGAAATGGGGTTTCACCGAGATCGAAGACACGTTCGGCATGCTCCGCGCCGAGTACGATCTCAACGACAACTGGACCGCCTACGCCGCTGGCGGCGCCAAGCACACTCGCGAAACCGGGCTCTACAATTCGACCACGCTGGTCGGCAACAGCGGCGCTTCGACCACCACCGGTTCGTTCATCCCGCATGACGAAGACAACACCAGCGTCATGGCCGGCCTCAATGGCCGATTCGCCACCGGCCCGGTCACCCACAAACTGAATTTCGGCCTCGCCGGGATCTGGACCGAACAGCGCAGCGCTTACGATTTCGACCTGACGCGCTACTCCAACAACATCTATCACCCGGTGAACACACCGGCGCCGGTCGGCAATTTCTCGGGCGGCGACCTCAACGATCCGGGCATCGTCGGCAAGTCGTTCAACCGCAGCGCCGCCGTATCCGACACCCTCGGTTTCTTCGACGATCGCCTGTTGCTGACCGTCGGTCTGCGCCGCCAGCAGTTGGTGGTCCAGGGTTACGGTTATGCGCCTTACGGCTCCGGCAGCCGCACTTCGGCCTATGACGAATCGATCACCACGCCGGTCTACGGCATCGTGTTCAAGCCGTGGGACCACGTGTCGTTCTACGCCAACCGCATCGAAGGTTTGGCAGAAGGTCCGACCTCGCCGACCACTTCCGGCAACTTGATCGTGACCAACGGCAACGAAGTCTATGCGCCGGCCCGTTCGAAGCAGGTTGAAGCCGGGGTCAAAATTGACATGGGCACCTACGGCGCCAGCCTCGGCGTGTACCGTATCGAGCAGCCGAGCGACGGTTACTCGATCGCTACCAGCGCGACCACGGCGGAATATGTGCGTGAAGGCGAGCAGGTCAACAAGGGCGTCGAGCTCAACGTCTTCGGCGAACCGATTGACGGCTTGCGCCTGATCAGCGGCTTGACGCTGATGGACACTGAACTGAAAAACACCCAGAACGGCGCCAACGACGGCAACCGCGCGATCGGCGTGCCGACCTTTCAGTTCAACGCGGGCGTGGATTGGGACGTGCCGGGCCTGCAGGGCGTAGCGCTGAACGCGCGGATGTTGCGTACCGGCGGCCAGTACGCCGACGCGGCGAACAACCTCAGCCTGCCGACCTGGAATCGCTTTGACGCCGGCGCGCGTTATGGCTTCAAGGTTGACCAGAAAGACGTGACGTTGCGCTTGAACGTCGAAAACCTGGCCAATGAGAAATACTGGGAATCGGCCCAGGCTGGTTACCTGACCCAAGGCGAACCGCGCGTGGCGAAGTTGTCCGGCACCATCGACTTCTGATTTGCGCCGCTTGAAACAAGGCACAGCAGCTGAATGGCTGCGGGGCTTTTTTTATCCACCGAATAAGCCGAAGGCCCAAAAAATCCCCTGTAGGAGCTGAGCTTGCTCGCGAATGCGGTGGGTCAGCTTGCATCGGTTTGGCTGACACATCGCTATCGCGAGCAAGCTCGCTCCCACAGGGGATTGGATGTGTCTACAAAATCTCGGACCAACACAAAAATCTGTAGGAGCTGAGCTTGCTCGCGAATGCGGTGGGTCAGCTTGCATCTGTGTTGGCTGACACATCGCTATCGCGAGCAAGCTCGCTCCCACAGGGGGACTGGATGTGTCTACAAAATCTCGGACCAACGAAAAATCCCCTGTACGAGCTGAGCTTGCTCGCGAATGCGGTGGGTCAGCTTGCATCTGTGTTGGCTGACACATCGCTATCGCGAGCAAGCTCGCTCCCACAGGGGGACTGGATGTGTCTACAAAATCTCGGACAAACGCAAAATCCCCTGTGGGAGCTGAGCTTGCTCGCGAATGCGGTGGGTCAGCTTGCATCTGTGTTGGCTGAACTACCGCCATCGCGAGCAGGCTCACTCCTACAGGGGGATTGGATGTGTCTACAAAATCCCAGACCAACGCAAAACCGTTGTGGGCGTGGGGCTGGTCAGATCCCGGCCAGGGCCAGGTCCATGGCGAAGTAGGTGAAGATCAGGTCGGCGCCGGCGCGTTTGATGGCGCCGAGGCTTTCGCGGACCACGCGGTCTTCGTCAATTGCGCCGGCCTGGGCCGCGAATTTGATCATCGCGTACTCGCCGCTGACCTGGTACGCCGACAGTGGCAAACGCGACACTTCGCGGATGTCGCGGATGATGTCCAGGTACGCGCCGGCCGGTTTGACCATCAGCGCGTCGGCGCCTTCCTGTTCGTCCAGCAGCGATTCGCGCACCGCTTCGCGGCGGTTCATCGGGTTCATCTGGTAGCTTTTGCGATCACCTTTCAACGCGCTGCCGCCGGCCTCGCGGAACGGGCCATACAGCGCCGAGGCGAATTTGGTCGAATACGCCATGATCGCCGTTTGGGTGAAACCGGCTTCATCCAGCGCGCGGCGAATCGCCAGAACCTGGCCATCCATCGCTGCCGACGGGGCGATCACATCAGCGCCAGCACGTGCCGCCGCCACCGCTTGTTTGCCCAGATTGACCAGCGTCTGGTCGTTGTCGACTTCATGGTTGTGCACCACGCCGCAGTGGCCGTGATCGGTGTATTCGCAGAAGCAGGTGTCGGACATGACGATCATTTCCGGCACCGCATCCTTGGCGATCCGCGCCATGCGCGACACCAGACCGTTGCCGTTCCAGGTGTCGCTGCCGGTGCTGTCCAGATGGTGGGAGACGCCGAAGGTCATCACCGATTTGATCCCGGCATTGGCGTAACGCTCGATCTCGCCCGCCAGTTTCGACTCGGGAATGCGCATTACGCCGGGCATGCTTTTGATCGGTACGAAGTCGTCGATTTCTTCCTCGACGAAAATCGGCAGCACCAGGTCATTCAGGCTGAATTCGGTTTCCTGGAACAGGCTGCGCAGGCTCGCATTGCGGCGCAGACGGCGTGGACGTGCTTCGGGGAACTGGCTGGACATGGGCATTCCTGGGAAAACGGCGATAAGACAAAAGTATCAGGGCGCGAAGCTTATGCCCTGTCAGGCGCCGGGCACAAACATCAGGCTGGAAAAAAACCGTTACCGCTCCGGCAATAATTGCCGTCGGGCGCATCCATTTGCCATGAAGGAACATAAATCCCTGTAGGAGCGAGCCTGCTCGCGATGGCGCCGTGTCAGGCGACATTAATAGTGACTGAGCGACCGCTATCGCGAGCAGGCTCGCTCCTACAGGGGGTGATGGCAACCATAAAATCTGCGGCCACCCGAGTTCAAATGTGGGAGCGAGCTTGCTCGCGATGGGGTCATGTCAGGCGACATTTATCGTGACTGAGCGACCGCTATCGCGAGCAGGCTCACTCCCACAAGTTTGGCGGCGGTAGGCGGTTACAGCGTCAATGTGCCGTCGATGCAGGTCACTGCCGCGCCGCCGATCCAGATTTCATCGCCGATCCGTTCCACTTGAATGCGCCCGGCGCGGCCCATGCTCAGGCCCTGGCTGACCACATACGATTCAGGCGCCAGCCCTGCGCCCAGCAACCATTGCGCGATGCCAGCGTTGAGGCTGCCGGTGGCCGGGTCTTCGGGCATGCCGTCGCCGGAGATAAACGCGCGAACTTCGAACTGCGCGTTATTGCCGTCACGCTCGGCGTTCCACGGCGCGATCACCCCCACCGCCAGGCCAAGCATCTGCGAATGATCCGGTTGCAAATCCAGCACCTGCTGGCGATCTTCGACCATCACCGCCAACCAGCCCGCACCGTTATCCACCCATTGCGCGCGAACGATCGCCGCTGCCGGCAACCCGAGCCCGCGTCGAACGCGCTCCAGCACATCAGCCTCGACCGGCCCGGTGCGCAACAGCGGCGGCGCGAGAAACGCCAACTGCGCGCCCTGTCGGCGAATCCGTACCAGCCCGACGCCGCATTCCTGAATGACCTCGTCACCCTGCGGCACGCCGCCCGCCTCCAGCCACGCATGACAAGTGCCCAACGTCGGATGCCCGGCAAACGGCAGCTCGGACAGCGTGGTGAAAATCCGCACCCGGTAATCGGCGCGCGGGTCGCGGGGCTCCAGCACAAACGTGGTTTCGCTGAGATTGGTCCAGCTCGCGAACGCCGCCATGCGCTCATCACTGAGCCCGTCAGCGTTGAACACCACCGCTAACGGATTGCCCTTGAGCGGCGTGCGACTGAACACATCGACTTGTTTGAACGAATAAGAGCGCATGGCCATCCTTGATCCTGAACAACGTTACTTGGGAATTTCCAGACCCCGGATCACCGCCGGCCGCGCGAGGAAGCGCTGCAGCACGCGGAGGATATTCGGGAAGTTGCTGATGCCGACCAGATCGCCAGCCTCATAAAAGCCGATCAGGTTACGAATCCATGGAAACGTCGCGATGTCGGCAATCGTGTAGCGCTCGCCCATGATCCAGTCGCGCCCGTCCAGGTGTTTATCGAGGACCTTGAGCAGGCGTTTGCTTTCCTCGACGTAACGATCACGCGGCCGTTTGTCCTCGTAATCCTTGCCGCCGAATTTATTGAAGAAACCCACCTGGCCGAACATCGGCCCGATACCGCCCATCTGAAACATCAACCACTGAAGAGTCTCGTAACGCGCCGCCGACTCCTGCGCGAGTAACTGGCCACTTTTGTCGGCGAGGTAGATCAGAATCGCCCCGGACTCAAACAACGGCATTGGCTGATCACCGGGCCCGTGGGGGTCGATGATCGCCGGGATCTTGTTGTTCGGGTTCAGCGACATGAACTCCGGCGACAGCTGATCATTGCTCTCGAAACTCACCCGATGCGGCTCGTACGGCAGGCCGATTTCTTCGAGCATGATCGAGACCTTGACGCCGTTAGGAGTCGGCAAGGAATAGAGTTGAACCCAGTCGGGGTACTGGGCCGGCCATTTTGCACTGATTGGGAACGCCGAGAGATCGGTCATGGGGTCATCTACACAGACATTGGAACGCCGATCATAAGGGACGATCGACTGGTTCGGCAGCAGCATTTTCAGCTCATCCATCTGTTCATAAATAATTCCGCAACATCCTGTCAATATCCTTCACCCACAGCATCAAAGGTTGCCGTTAAAGTGCTGCGCACTCGCGGCAATCGAACCAAATTGGCATCAGAGACTCTGAGCACTGCCCATTATGGAAACGGACCGCACCACGACAGGGAAAACACTCGAGGCTGGACGCCCCCGGTGTAAAGGTTTGTCAGCCTTAATCGAATACGCTGAAGAACCCTTTATTCAATGATCAATCTTCTGAAATTCGCCCAACGTTTCAAGCATCGCGCTTATGTCGTCCTGCCGACCGTGCTCGCGGCAAGTGCGCTGTTCCTGTCACTGGAGTCGAGCGAGAGCCGCGCCCAACCGGCCGACGGCACCCAGACCCTGGTGTTCCTGCGCCACGCCGAAAAACCCGATGGCGGCCTCGGTCAGCTCAATTGCCAGGGGCTGAACCGTGCGATCAACCTGTCGACGTTGCTGCCAGAGAAATTCGGCAAGGCTGACTATGTGTTTGCTGCCAACCCGACGCGCAATGTCGAGGAAGGCGAGTTGGACAATTCCTACAGCTACATTCGTCCCCTGATGACCATCAGCCCCAGCGCGATCAAGCTCGGTTTGCCGGTGAACATCGAATACTCGGCCAATGACACCAGTGATCTGGCCGACGAATTGCTCGAAGACAAGTATCACAACTCGATCATCTACACCGCGTGGTCCCACGGCTACCTGCCCGAGCTGATCAACAAGGTCGCTGGCGACGCGGTCGGCAAGAAGCAGAACATCACCGATGACTGGGAATCGAGCGACTTCGATTCGCTGTACGTGCTGACCCTGACCTGGCACAACGGCAAGGCCAGCCTGCAGAGCCACACTTACAAACAAGGGCTGGATAACGGTTCGCAGGCCTGTCCTACATAACCGGTCGGCGACGTCCCACGCGTTGCCGCGACCCCGTGTGAGAAGAGGCTGGGCTATCATGAGCGCAACTTCTTCTTGCCCGGAACCTCACCATGTCGCTCTCAACCGCCGCCACCCCCGCCCGGGGCTGGTCATTCTGGTGGAAACCCGCCCTGTTCCTGCTGGTCGCCTGCGTCGGCCTGTATTACGTCAAATGGTCGCCGTACTACGTCAAGGCCTTCGTCGCCGCTGACAGTCACAGCATCGGCGCCTCGATCATCAACGATCAATTGGCCGACCCACTGGCCGCTGCGCTGGCGTATGCCAAGGTGTATTTCCTCGCGATCTGGAAAGCCGCGGTGCTCGCGGTAATTCTCGGTTCCCTGTTGCAAGTATTGATTCCACGAGACTGGCTGCTGCGCCTGTTCGGCCGCGCCGGTTTTGCCTCGACCCTGCGCGGCGGCCTGTTCGCCCTGCCCGGCATGATGTGCTCGTGCTGCGCCGCCCCGGTGGCCGCCAGCATGCGCCGGCAGAATGTCTCGGTCGGTGCCGCGCTGGCGTTCTGGATCGGCAACCCGGTGCTCAACCCGGCGACGCTGGTGTTCATGGGTTTCGTGCTCGGCTGGGGTTTCACCGCGTTGCGCCTGGTGGCGGGCATCGTGCTGGTGTTCGGAGTGTCGTGGGTGGCGCAGCGGATTTCCGGCCCGGAAGTCTTGCCTGAAGCCGCTGTCGAAGCGGTCGCCGAGGCTCGCGAAGTCGATTCGCAACCCTTCCTGACGCGCTGGGGCCGGACGATCTGGCAACTGTTCTGGAGCACCATTCCGATCTACATCCTGGCGGTGCTGGTGCTCGGCGCGGTGCGCGTCTGGGTGTTCCCGCACATTGACGGCGCGATGGCCGACAGCCTGTTGTGGCTGGTGCCGCTGGCGATCATCGGCACGCTGTTCGTGATCCCGACTGCTGCGGAAATCCCGATCGTGCAAACCATGATGACCCTGGGCATGGGCACTGCGCCGGCGGTTGCGCTGCTGATGACGCTGCCGAGCATCAGCCTGCCGTCGCTGCTGATGCTGCGCAAGGATTTCGATACGCGGGTGTTGGTCAGCGTGGCGCTGATGACGATGGCGATTGGTGTGGTGTGCGGGCTGATTGGGGCGGCGTTGCTTTAAGGGATTGAGCGGCTTATCGGGCCTCTTCGCGGGCGAGCCTCGCTCCTACAGGTTGTATGCGACCACTGTAGGAGCGAGGCTTGCCCGCGAAAGCGTCAGCCCGGACAACATCAAACCCGCCGACTATTCCGCTCGCGCAAGTACTCAATCACCGCCCCGCGCTCCCCGGCGAACTCGATCCGCGTGCCTTTTTTCTCACGCTGAAAGGCATACATCGGGTCGTAATATTCGCTGAGCAAACCCTCGATCCACGCCCTATGCAGATCCACTGCACCGCTGCGCGCCTGTTCGATCAACGCCTCTTCCATCAGCAGCAACATGCGCCGATGGCGTTCGCCGCCGAGGCGTTTTTGCACGTTGTTGAGACTTTCCAGCAAGCGCTCGGAAAACAGCGCGAAGCCTTCTTCGCCATGCACCTCGATGAATTCGGCGCACAGGTCGACCACGTAATCTTGCAAGATCCGCTCGACACGTCCTTCAAGGCTGTCTTCGAGCCAGACCATCGGGAACTGCTGCATGCCTTGGTACAGCGGCAGCGGCAACGCGCAACTGCCCACCGCGCGGCTCTCGTCTTCCAGCACAAATTGCTCGATGCCTTGGGCGCGCTTCTTCAGCACGTCCACCGCCAGGCGGTTTTCAAAGTCGATATTCGAGGGTTGGCCGGTGGCGCGTTTGCCGAAACTGGAGCCGCGATGATTGGCGTAACCCTCCAGATCGAGGCCGTTGTTCAGTTGCACCAGCACTTCGGTCTTGCCGGTGCCAGTCATGCCGCCGAGCAGGACAAAATCGCATTGCGCAATCGCCTGATCAACCGTCTCCAGCAAGAACGTGCGCATGGCTTTGTAACCACCGCCGATCCGCGGATAGTCAATGCCCGCCTCGTCCTTGAGCCAGTGCTGGACGGTCTGCGAGCGCAAGCCGCCGCGAAAACAATACAAATAACCGTCAGGATGCGCTCGGGCAAAATCAGCCCAGGCCTGGATACGTTCAGCCTTGATGTCGCCCGAGACCAATTGATGGCCGAGGGTGATCGCCGCTTCCTGGCCGTGCTGTTTGTAGCAAGTGCCGATGCGTTGGCGTTCGTGGTCGTTCATCAGCGGCAAGTTGACCACGCCGGGGAACGAGCCCTTGAGAAACTCGACCGGCGCGCGCGCGTCCATCATCGGTCGGTCGTTGAGAAAGATGTCGCGGTAATCGGTGTATTCGATGGGCATCAAAACACCTCGACCGCGTTGGTCTGTCGCTCGACCAATTCGCCGATTGGTTGAAGATCGAGGCCGAGTTCGGCGGCGACTGCGAGGAACTCTGCATTACCCTCGGGCGTGACCGCGATCAGCAGACCGCCGCTGGTTTGCGGGTCGCACAATACGCGTTTGTGCAGTTCCTGCAGACGCCCGAGTTTGCTCGCGTAGCTGTCGAAGTTGCGCAAGGTGCCGCCGGGCACGCAGCCCTGTTCGAGGTAATACTCCACGCCGGCCAGACGTGGCACGCGTTGGTATTCGATGCGCGCGGTAACGTTGCTGCCATCGGCCATTTCCACCAGATGGCCGAGCAGGCCGAAACCGGTGACGTCGGTCATCGCGGTGACGCCGGCCAGTTTGCCGAAGCGGCTGCCGGGTTTGTTCAGCGTGCACATCCAGTCGCGAGCAAGGCCGATGTCGGCGTTGCGCAATTTGCCCTTCTTCTCGGCGGTGGTGAGGATGCCGATGCCCAGCGGTTTGGTGAGGTACAACTGGCAGCCGACGGTGGCGGTGTCGTTGCGTTTCATGTGGCGTTTTTGCACGAGGCCGGTGACGGCGAGGCCGAAGATCGGCTCCGGGGCGTCGATGGAATGGCCGCCGGCCAGCGGAATCCCGGCTTCATCGCAGATCGAGCGACCGCCGCGAATCACTTCGCGGGCGATTTCCGGGGCCAGCACATTGACCGGCCAGCCGAGGATCGCGATCGCCATCAAGGGATCGCCGCCCATCGCATAGATGTCGCTGATCGCGTTGGTGGCGGCGATGCGGCCGAAGTCGAACGGGTCGTCGACGATCGGCATGAAGAAGTCAGTGGTGGAGACTACGCCGCGTTCGTCGTCGATGGCGTAGACCGCCGCATCGTCGCGCGAGGCGTTGCCGACCCAGAGGTTCGGGTCGAGGTTTTGCGCGCCGCTGCCGGCCAGGATCACTTCCAGGACCTGCGGGGAAATCTTGCAACCGCATCCTGCGCCGTGGCTGTATTGGGTCAGACGAATCGGCTCGCTCATGGGTGCACCTTGTGGGGTCAATTGCCGGCGATTCTAGCAGACCGGATTGATCTCGACGTTTCGGGCCGCATCGCGAGCAGGCTCACGCAAGAAATATGATCGTTCCTGCGCTCCGCGTTGGAGCGATCAACACACCGCCTCAACTGATCGCACAAAAAAAACCGCCCTTGCGGGCGGCTAAAACACTTCTCCCGCGATCAGAAGCCGAGGCTGAAGCTGATGGTCATCGCGTGGTCCTCGTTTTTACCCGAGACCTGCCCCGAGTAGCCCAGACCGAGTTTGCCGGCCGGGCTGATCTGGAAGTCCACGCCCGCCTCCAGCAGCGCGCTGTCCTTGGCGATCGGTACGCCTTGGGTGGTGAACGAAGCGCCGCCGTCGATGAAGCTCAGGTCGGCATCCGGTTTGGTGTCGCCGAACGCGTGGCGCCAGCCGATGGCCGCGCGCGGGGTGAATTGCCCGCCGTTGGCCAGAGTGATGACTTTGCCGGCGCGCAAGCCCAGGGTCGAGAAGGTGATGTCCTGATTGGAATCCGCTTTCAGGCGCCCGACGCCGCCCTTCTCACGCACCGTGTCGCTGTCGTAATTGACGTAGGACAGGCCGGCAAACGGTTCCAGAGCAATGCCGGCCGCTTCGACGGTGTAACCGACTTCGCCGAACACCTGGGCGCTGCGCGCGTCGTAATCACCTTTCAACCGATCGTTGTAGGCGCCGACGTTGACGTCGCGTTTGGTCTCGATGTCGTGCCAGCTGTAAGCCGCGCCCAAACGCACCGCCAAGGCATCGAACTGCGAGTTGAGGTACGCCGCCAAGTGGTAGCTTTCGACCGTGGCGTCGGAGCGACGGTCGTGCGCGTCGAGGTCGCTGCGGGTGTAACCGGCGGCCATCCCGGCACGCCACTGAGCGTCGATCTGCTTGTCGGTGCCGAGCATGAAACCGCTGAGGTTGCGATCAAGACTGGCGGCGCCATTGCCCCCGTCCATCTCGCCCCAGGCGCCAAGTGCGCGCATCCAGCCGACCATTTCGCCGTGGCAGCCGCCACTGGTCAGGCGATTTTCGCTGGGCGCCAACGCGCGGCGCGGATCATCCGGCCCACTGCAGGACGGCTGGCGCATGCGGTCGTTGACCGCGTCGCGGATGTAGCGCGAATCTTCGAGAATCGCGCTGGCGGTGCTCGCGTGAATCTCCCCGGACAGACTGTCGAATGCCGCACGGGCACCGGCCGTGCTCAGGTTGACGATCTCGTTTTGCAACGCTGCGCCCGCCACACCGTTACTGCTCAGCGCCGAAGCGGCTGCGCGTTGGTTGCTGGTAGCAGCGACCGCGGCGAACGAGTTTTGATTGCGGCTGACGCTCAGTGCCACCTCGTTGGCGTTGTACACCAGCGAAGTGTCGAGGAACGCCTGCTCCGGCAGATCGGTGGCGCTGAACGTGCCGTTGACGCCGCCGCCCGCCGTGATCAGCGCATAGGACGCATCGCCGGTATAGGGCAGCAGATTGTTCACCACCAGACCGCCGCCGAGGGTTGCCGCGCCACCGACCGCCAAAGGCGTGACGGTTGGCGAAGTGACGGTCAGCGCCAGCACGCCGGTTGGCGCGTTGGTCAGGTTGCCGGCGACGCGCAGCACCCTGGCATTGGCACCGGAGACCACCAGCCCGTTGTTGTTGATCGAACCGACGCTGCCATTGCCGCTCAACGCCGCGCCATTGGCGACATTGACCTGGCCACCGAGGGTGCTTGGCGTGCTGCTGTCGCCGACTTGCAACGTGCCTTGCTCGACATCGACTGTGCCGCTGAACGGCTGATCACCGGTCAGCAACAACAAACCTGCGCCCTGCTTGACCACGTTGCCGGTGCCGCTGAGCACGCCGTTGAACCGGCCGCTGCTGAGCTGGGCGAACAGCATCCGCGCATTGATCAGGAAGCGACCCTGCAGGCTGGCAGTATTACCGACCAGCGTGCCGCCGCTGACAATGGTGCCGCCGCTATAGGTGTTGGCGCCGCTGAGCACCAACGTGCCGGAATCGAGTTTCTCGATACCGCCAGTGCCCACCAGCGGCGCGGCGATTTCCGTGGTCACGCCACTGTTGACGCGCACGGCCGCCAGACTGCCATCGAGCGCATTGATCGGGCTCAAACTGCCGTCCGCGCCTGCGACCAGGCGATAACCGTTGTCGAGCACTTGCAACCCGGTAAAGCCCTGATTGCCGACCACGGTGACAGTGCCGCCCTGCCCGCCAAAGACTGCGAACTGATTGTTCGAACCCTCGCTGACGGTGCCGTTGGCGTTGGTCCAGTTGGTGTCCGAACCCCAGGTGCCGCTGCCGCCGCCAATCGTGCCGTCAGCATTGGTTTTGTCGCCGTTCCAGAACTGCACCTGGCCCGGCGCACTTTCCACCAGCAGATTGACCTGATTGGCCAACGCCGTTTGCAAGGTCAGGCTCGCCGGCAATACCGCGCCGGGCAAGCTGCCGTAGATCAAACCATTGTTGGTCAGGGCACCGCCGTAGCGGAACAGTTGATAGACGCCCGTGCCAAAGCCGCCGGCATCAGTGATGTTCAGCGTGCCGTCGAGGGTCAGGTTACCGGCGACATTCACCACATTGGTCGAAGCCGTCGCCGCGCCGAGGGTGAAGTCGAGCACCGTGCCCGAGGCCAACGCCAGCGTGCCGAATGACAGCGGCGCAACGTTGCCGCCACCGACCAATGTTGCGTCGCTGGCCAGTTGCACGGCGCCGCCGAGTTGCCCGCTGCCACCGAGAGTGGCGCCGCTGGCGACGGTGACCTTGGCGCTGTTCAGCGTGCCGTCGACCATCAGCGAACCGGCCTGCACGTTGGTGTCGCCGGTAAAGCTGTTGGTGCCGGTCAGCAACAATTCGCCGGTCCCGGTTTTGTTCAGCGTGCCGGCGCCAGTGAGGTTGCCGGTGTAGGTGCCGTCGCTGGTTTGCTCGAAGGTCAGCGCGGCGTTGTTGACGATCGCGCCTTGCAGGCTGGCGGTGGTGCCACTGGTGCTGCCGCCGTTCAGCGTGGTGCCGCCGCTGTAGGTGTTGGACCCGCTGAGCAACAAGGCGCCGCTGCCGTTTTTCACCAGGCTGCCGGTGCCGGCGATGTCGCCACTGAGCGCGGTGTCCTGCGTGCCCGCCAGGCTCAGCTGGCCGTCGAGGTTGATGTCGTTGGCCAGTTGCAGCGCGGCCGTGCTGTCGAGTTGCGCGGTGCCAGCAACGTCCAGTGCGCCAGTGCCGATTGCGCTGTTGTTGCCGAGCACCAGCGTGCCGGCATTCAATTGAGTGCCGCCGGCGTAGGTGTTGCTGCCGTTCAACGTCAGCCGCGCCAAGCCGTTTTTGCTCAATCTGCCGCTGCCGCTGACCACGGCGTTGAGGGTCAAGGCGTTGGAACCGCCAACATTCAATCCACCGTTCAACAGCACTGCGTTGGCCAGGTTGACGGCAGTGTTGCTGTCCAGCGTGGTGCCGTCCGCGGCGGTCAATGCTCCGCTGCCGAGCGCCGCGTTATTGCCCACCACCAGCGTGCCGCCGTTCAGCGCGGTGCCGCCGGTGTAGCCGTTGGCGCCGTTGAGCACCAAAGTGCCGGCGTCGTATTTGCCCAAAGTGCCGGCGCCATTGATCGCTACGTCGACGGTCGCGGTAGCGTTCGGATCGACGCGGAACGTCGAGTTGCCGAGGCTGCCGTTGACCAGCGTCAGTTCGCCGGCCGTGCCATTCAACAAGCGGTAGCCGTTGCTGGCGAACTGCATGCCGGTGATCGCTTGCGCTCCGTTGAGGGTGACATCACCCGCCGTGCCCTGGAACACCGCAAAGCTGTTGGCCCACGCCTGATTGGCGGTGCCGTTGACGTTGGTCCAGTTGCTGGTGCCGCTGCCCCACGTGCCGCTGCCGCCATCGACCGCGCCGTTGCCGAGCAGTTGCGCGCCGTCCCAGAATTGCACGGTGACGTTCGGTGCGGTTACCAGCAAGTTCACCTGATTGGCCAGCGCAGTCTGCACTTGCAGATCACCCGGCAGCACACTGCCCGGCACGTTGCCGACCTGCAGACCGTTGTCGGTCAAGCCGCCGACGTAGTCGATCAGCCGATACACGCCACTGCCAAAACCGCCGATGTCGCTGACGTTCAAGGCACCGTCGAGGGTCAAGTTGCCGCCGACATTCAGCAGCGCGTTACCGCCACCGACCACGGGCACACCGAGGCCGACATCGAGGTTGGAATTGCCGCTCAACGCCAACGCACCCACCGACAGCGTGCTGCCGGTCGCCAGTGCAAGGTGACCGCCGTCGGAAACATTCACCGCGCCTGCGAGCGCACCGCTGCCAGTCAGGGTCGCGCCGCTATTGACGGCGACGTTGGTACTCGCCAGCGAACCGCTGACGTTCAAGGTGCCGGCGTCGATGCTGGTGTCGCCGGTCAGGCTGTTGGCGCCGGTCAGGTTGAGCGTGCCGCTGCCGAGTTTCGCCAGCAAACCGCTGCCATCGAGTACACCGTCGAACGTGGCGTTGGCGTTGTTGCCGCCAATGCTCAGCGTATTGCCCGCGCCGATTTGCGCGGTGCCGCTGCCGCTCAGGCTGGCAATGCTGCCGGACGCGCCGAGGTTGAGGTTAGTGCCCGCGCCCAGATTGACCGCGGCGTTGTTACCCAGTGCCGTGGTGCTGAGGGTGGTCAGGCTGCCGTTTGCCACATCGAAGGTGCCGGTGAAGGTGTTGTTGCCGCTGAGGGTCAGGTCGGCTGCGCCGTTTTTGATCAACGTGCCTGCGCCCGCGACGACCCCGGCCAGCGTCAGGTTGTTGCTGCCGGTGATGTCCAGCGCAGCATTGACGTTAAGGTTGTTGGCCAGCACCAGCGCCGCGCTGTTGTCGAGCGTCGAAGCGCCGGCGACGGTCAGTGCGCCCGTGCCCAGCGCCGCTGCGTTGCCTAGAGTCAGGGTGCCGGCGTTCAGCGTGGTGCCGCCCGACAGGCTGTTGACGCCGTTGAGGGTCAGGTTCGCCGCGCCATTTTTGCTCAAGCCTCCAGCGCCGCTGATTACCCCGCCGAGGGTCAGATCATTGCTGCCGGCGACCGCGAGATTGGCGTTCAGCAGCACATTATTGCCCAGGCTCAACGCCGTGCTGTTATCCAGCGTCGAAGCGCCCGCGACGGTCAGATTGCCCAGTCCCAGCGCCGCCGCATTGCCGGCGGTCAAGGTCCCGGCGTTGAGGTTGACGCCACCGAGGAAGCCATTGCTGCCATTCAAAGTCAGGTTGGCCGCGCCGTTCTTGGTCAGGCTGCCAGCGCCGTTGAGGTTGCCGGTGAGGGTCAGATCAGCGCTGCCGCCGATGCCAAGGTTGCCGGCGAGGTTCACCGCGTTGTTGACGGAGATTGGCGCAGCGGCGTCCAGCGTGGTGCCGTTGGCGGCGTTCAATACGCCGTTGCCGAGCGCCGTGTTCGAGGCCAGCACCAGTGCGCCGGCGTTCAGTGCGACCGGGCCGAGGAAGCTGTTATTGCCGCCGAGGGTCAGGTTGGCCGCGCCGGTTTTGATCAAACCGCCAACACCACTGATTGCGCCGTTGAGGGTCAACGCGTTGCTGCCCGCGACGCTGAGATTGCCGGCCAGATCGACGGCGTTGCCGAGGGTCACTGCCGCGTTGCTGTCCAGAGTCACGCCCGACGCGGCGGTCAAAGTGCCGCTGCCCAGCGCGCTGTTGCTGCCCACCACCAGTGTGCCGCCATTGAGCAACGTGCCGCCGGCGTAGCCGTTGGCGCCGTTGAGCACCAGCGTGCCAGTGTCGAGTTTGGCCAGGGTGCCGGCGCCATTGATGTTGACGCCGAGGGTGGCGGTCACGCCCGGATCAACGCGGATCGCCGTGTTGCCGCCGCTGCCATTGACGGCGGTGAGTTGCCCCGCCGCACCGCCGATCACGTTGTAGCCATCGGTGACGAACTGCATGCCGTTGAAGGTCTGCGTACCGTCGACCGTCACCGTGCCCGCCGCGCCTTGGAAAATCGCGAAGTCGCTGGCCCAGGTCTGATTGACCAAACCGTTGACCGAGGTCCAGTTGGTGCCGCCGGCCGTCCACGTGCCAGTGCCGCCATCGACGCTGCCGTTGGCAATCGACTGGCTGCCATCCCAGAAACGGATCGCCACGTTCGGTGCCGAGACCAGCAAGTTGATCTGATTGCCGACGCTGGTTTGCACCGCCAGATCGGCGAGGCTGTAACCGACGGGAATCGCGCCGACGTCCAGACCGAGGTCGACGAGGCTGCCGGTGTAGTTGATCAGGCGATACACGCCGACGCCAAAACCGCCAGCGTCGGTGACGTTGAGCGAACCGTCGAGGGTCAGGTTGCCGCCGATGTTCAGCAGCGAACTGGTGGAAGGCGTGCCGAGCGCTACGTCCATGTTCGAGCCGGCGCCCAGCACCAGCGAAGACGCGGACAACTGGTTGCCGCTGCTCAGCGCCAGATGGCCGCCGCTGTTCACGTTCAACGTGCCCAGCAACGAGCCGGTGCCGGTCAACGTGCCGCCACTGCCGACGTTGACGTTGCTGCTGCCCAGCGACCCGCTGAGGTCGAGGGTGCCGCCGCTGACCAATGTGTCGCCCGTAATGCCGTTGATCCCGGTCAGGTTGAGGATGCCGCTGCCGACTTTGGTCAGCCCGCCAGTGCCGGACAAACCACCGTCGAACGTGCTGGTGGTGTTGATGCCGCCGACCGACAACGTGCTGCCCGCGCCGATGGCGACATCACCGCTGCCGCTGAGGCCGGCGAGGCTGACATCCGCGCCCAGATTGAGGCTGGCACCGGCGCTGACATTGGCCCCGGAGGTGTTGCCCAAA
Source organism: Pseudomonas prosekii (assembly GCF_900105155.1). Taxonomy (NCBI): domain Bacteria; kingdom Pseudomonadati; phylum Pseudomonadota; class Gammaproteobacteria; order Pseudomonadales; family Pseudomonadaceae; genus Pseudomonas; species Pseudomonas prosekii. The sequence continues at coordinate 5,147,375 of NZ_LT629762.1, read as the reverse complement.
GCGCCGGTGCTGATGGCGGTGACGCTGCCGGACAGAATGTTCAGCGCGCCGGTGAAGCTGTTGTTGCCGCTGAGGGTCAGGTCGGCCAAGCCGTTTTTGTTCAGCGCGGCGGCGCCATCGATAACGCCGCTGAGGTTGAGGTCGTTATTGCCCGCCACGTTCAGGTCAGCATTCAGGGTCAGCGCGTTGGCCAAGGTGAACGCCGCGCTGTTATCCAGCGTGGAGGTGCCGCCGACGATCAATCCTCCTGTGCCAAGCGCGGCGCCACTGCCCAACGTCAGGCTGCCGGCGTTGAGCGTGGTGCCGCCCTGGAACGTGTTGATGCCATTAAGAGTCAGGTTGGCGGCGTCATTCTTGATCAATTGGCCGCTGCCGCTGACCACGCCGGCCAAGGTCAGCGCTTGTGTGCCGCCGACGCTCAGGCCGGCATTCAACACGACGTTGTTGCCGAGGCTGACCGGCGCAATGCTGTTGAGGGTCGCTGCGCCGCCAACAGTGAGGTTGCCCAGCCCCAGTGCCGAGTTGCTGCCGACGGTCACGGTGCCGGCGTTCAGCGTGGTGCCGCCGAGGAAGTTGTTGGAACCGTTGAGGATCAGATTCGCCGCGCCGTTTTTCACCAGGCTGCCGGCGCCGTTGACGGTGCCCGCCAGGGTCAGGTCGGCGCTGCCGCCGACATTCAACGCACCGGCGAGGTTGAGCGCATTGGTCAGGCTGACCGCCGTGTTGCTGTCCAGTGTGGTATTGCCCGCCGCGTTCAACGCGCCCGAGCCCAAGGCACCGCTGGCGCCGACGATCAGTTTGCCGCTGTTCAGCGCCGTGTTGCCGAGGTAGTTATTGGCGTGGTTGAGCGTCAAGTCAGCCGCGCCACTTTTGATCAGCCCGCCAATCCCGGCGACGGTGCCGTTGAGGGTCAGCGCGTTGCTGCCGGCGACGGTCAGGTTGCCGGCGAGGTTCACGCCGTTGGCCAACGTCGCTGCGGTGCTGGCATCGAGCGTGGTGCCGGCGGAGACGTTCAACGAGCCGCTGCCCAGCGCCGTGTTGGAACCGACAATCAGCGACCCGGCATTCAGCGCGGTAGTGCCGGTGTAGGTATTGGCGCCGGTCAGCGTCAGGCTCGAAGCGCCGGTCTTGATCAGGCCATTGCCGCCGCCAATCACCCCGCCGAGGGTCAGCGCGTTGGCGCCGCCAGTGGTCAGGTTGGCATTGAGGTTGATTGCGTTGTTCAGGGTCAGCGCCGAACTGCCGGTCAAGGTGCTCGCGCCGTCGACGTTCAGCGCGCCGGTGCTCAATGCAGCGGCGTTGCCGACGGTGATACTGCCGGCATTCAGCGTGGTGCCGCCCTGGAAAGTGTTGACGCCATTCAGCGCCAGATTCGCCGCGCCGTTCTTGATCAAGTTACCGCTGCCGCTGAGCACGCCGCCAAGGCTCAAGGCATTGCTGCCGCCGACGCTCAGTGCGGCGTTGGCGATGATGTTGTTGGTGATGGCCACGCCAGTATTGGCGTCGAGTGTCGAAGAGGCGGCCACGGTCAGTGCGCCGCTGCCCAAGGCATTGGCGTTGCCGACGGTAAGGCTGCCGGCGTTGAGCGTGGTGCCGCCGAGGAAAGTGTTGGCGCCGTTAAGTGTGAGGTTGGCCGCGCCGTTTTTGCTCAGCCCGCCGCTGCCGCCGACCACCCCGCCGAGGGTCAGATTAGAGGTGCCGCCGACGGTCAGGTTGCCGGCGGTGTTGACCGCGTTAGTCAGCGCAACGGCGGTGCTGGCATCCAGCGTGGTGCCGGCGGCGGCGTTCAACGTGCCGCTGCCCAACGCGCTGTTGGAGCCGAGAATCAGCGAGCCGGCGTTGAGCGCGGTGTCGCCGACATAGCTATTGTTGCCGCCCAGCGCCAATGCGGCGCTGCCATTTTTGATCAGCCCGCCAGCGCCGCTGACCACGCCCGTCAGGTTCAACGCCTGGGTGCCGCCGACGGTCAGGTCGGCGCCGAGGTTGACTGCGTTGGCCAGCGTGACCGCGATGCTGGCATCGATCGACGTCCCCGCCGCCGTGTTCAACGCGCCGCTGCCCAACGCGGTGTTGGACGCCAGAATCAGCGCGCCGGCATTCAGTGCGGTCGGGCCTTGATAGGTGTTGTTGCCGGTCAGCGTCAGGGTCGACGCGCCGTTTTTGATCAGGCCGCTGGTGCCGGAAATCAGCCCATTGAGGGTCAGCGCGTTGCTCCCGGCGAGGGTCAGATTACCGTTCAGCGCGATGGCATTGTTCAGCGCTACACCGGTGGTGGTGTCGAGGTTGGCCGCCGCGTTAACGTTCAACGCACCGCTGCCGAGCGCGTTGTTGTTGGCGAGGCTGAGAGTGCCGGCGTTAAGGTCGGTGCTACCGGTATAACTGGCGTTGTTGCCGGTCAGCGCCAGGGTGCCGCTGCCGTTTTTCGAAATGCCGCCAGCGCCGCTGATCGCACCCGCGAGGGTCAGGCTGCCGACGCCGGAAGTGCCGAGCGCGCTGTTGAGCACCAAGGCATTGTTCAGCGTGACAGCGCCGGGCGCTTGCAGTACGGTCGAACCGCCGACGGTTACCGTGCCAGTGCTGAACGCCTGATCATTACCCAGTTGCACCGAGCCGCCGTTGAGGGTGGTGCTGCCCAAATAGGTGTTGGCGCCATTGAGGATCAGTTGGCCGCTGCCAGTCTTGGTCAGGCCGCCGCTGCCGCTGATCACGTTGCCGAGCGTGATGGCGTTGCTGCCCATCAGTTGCAAACCGCTGGCGCCGAGGTTGATCAGGTTGCTCAGGGTCAAGCCGCCAGTGCTCGCCTGCAACCCGCCGCCATTGGCCGTCAGTACGCCGCTGCCGAACGCCGCGCTGTTGTTGAATTGGGCGATACCGCCATTGAGCGTGGTGCTGCCGGTGACCACCGGACCTTGCAGCGTCCAGGTGCCGCTGTTGACCGTCAGGTTGTTGAAGTTGACGTAGTTGTCGCTGGACACCGTGCCGGCCCCAGTGGTGCCGCCGCCGAGGCCAATCGGGTTCTGCAGGGTCAACGTGTTGACCCCGCCAGCGCCGCCGTCAATCTGCCCGGTCGGTGCGAAGGTCAGGTTGACGCCGAGCAGCCCGCCCAATGCCAGGCCGATGCCGCCGCCAGCGGAAATGGTTGAACCGGTAATCGCGGTGAAGGTGTTGGTGCTGCCCGCCCCCATCGACACGCCGCCACTGATGGTGCCGGAGTTGATGAAGGTATTGCCGCTGGCCGAGGTTTCGAACGCCATGCGCCCAGTGACTGTGCCGGCGTTGATCACGTTGACTTGAGAACCACCAGTGACCGCGACGATCGGGGTGTCGGCGGGAAACAGCGTCAGGCCCGCCAGGGAGACCGAGCCGAGGCTGCCGTTGTTGACGATGTTGGTGCTGCCGCCAACGCCGTTACTGAGGTTCAGCGCCATGCCGTTGAGACTGGCCAGGTTGACGCCCAGCAAGGCGCCGGTACCGCGAATGATCCCGGTGGCGGCGTTGCTGATGTTGACCACCGAAGCGCCGGTATTGCCGATGACCGCGCCCGTGCTTAACACGCTGAGTGCGCCGAGTAACGAAGGGTCAATGGTCCCGGCGTTATTCAACGTGATGTTGTTGCCCGTGAGGGTCAACGCCTGCCCGCCCAGGGTGGCGTTGAGTTGCGCGCCGGCATTGACGTTGACGGTGAGGTCATTCACCGCGCTGGAGAAGGTGTTGAGAAACAGCGGCAACGACGGCACGCCGCTACAGGTCACCGTCGCACCCGCCGTCGGGCTGGCGGGCGTACACGCGGCCATCGCTTGCGGGCTGACAACCCCGACAAACACGCCAACAATGCTCAGGCGTACGGCAAGAAAAAGTGGGGAAACGCGCGAAATCGGGGCGATGACGGATCTCAAGTCCACGGGCAATTCCTTTTACGTGGTTAACCATTCTTCCTTGAAGGGCGTGTGACAGCGGCGTTGTTTTCCGTGAGTGACGACACGCAAATCAAGACTGCGACGGCGTTGTAAACCGTTCAAATCTTCAACCACGGTAGTAGACGCCCGGCGAAGGGACAGCGTCTGGCGCGGGTTAATTAGCATTAATACTTTGGTGATGAAGCGGCGTTTATCCCCTGTGGCAGCGAGCTTGCTCGCGATGGCGATCGTCCAATTCAGCGCTGTAATTCCCTGACCCACCGCCATCGCGAGCACGCTCGCCCCCACAGAGAAACAGCGTGTTTTAAGTCGAGTTTTCTGGCTTGACCGAAGCGACAACAAAACCCCCGATTCCCGAGATTTTTCATGCAATTGAAATAATTGGTATGAGTTGTGCAAACGTTTGCGGGTCGCCGATCACGGCGTTTTCGCTACATAACCGCGCAAGCCCGAGAACACGGGTCTTCGATTCGCACGAAAAGGGACTTTTAATGCACCACACGTCCAGCCGCGTGACTTGCTCGCGCACTGTCGCTGTTTCCTTGCTACTGGCCAGCGTTACAGGACTACTCAGCAGCACCGTTTTGGCGCAGCCCGCCCTCCCCGATGAATCCGCCCAGGGCGAAGCGCTGAGTGTCGAAGCCAGCCCGCCGAAAAAAGGCGCGTACCTGTCGGACTGGTTCAACCAGGACCTGACGGTGATCGGCAGCAAGGACATCAGTTTCGGCCCGCAACCCACCGACGATGTCTACCTGGAGTACGAATACTTCGGGCGCAAGGGGCCGTTCGAGTTGTACGGCTACATCGACATTCCGAAGATTTTCGACATCGGCAACAGCAATGACAAAGGCGCGTGGGACCACGGTTCGCCGCTGTTCATGGAACACGAACCGCGCATCTCCATCGACTACCTCGCCGGCCGCAGCCTGGCCATCGGGCCGTTCAAGGAATGGTACGTGGCGTTCGACTGGATCTACGACCACGGCAGCAACACGCGCAACCGCAGCAACACGCTGTACAGCGGTTTGGGCACGGACATCGACACGCACTCGCGGGTCAATCTGTCGGCGAACCTTTACGGTCGTTATCAGTGGGAAAGTTACGGGGCGAGCAACGAGTATTCCTGGGACGGCTACCGAGCCCAGCTGAAATACATCGTGCCGATCAGCAGCTTCAGCAACGGCGCATCGCTGACTTACATCGGCTTCACCAATTTCGATTTCGGCTCGGACTTGCATAAGGACAATCCGGCGCGAACCGCCAACGCCACCGTCGCCACCAACGTCTTGCTGTACTCGTTCACGCACCTGCGATTCACCCTGGTCGGCCGTTACTTCCACAACGGCGGTAACTGGGAGGATGGCAGCGAACTGAATTTCGGCGACGGCGATTTCCGCGCGCGCTCGGATGGCTGGGGTTATTACGCCGGTATCGGTTATCAATTCTAAGGAGGTTTTATGAAAGCAATGACGCGTCTTTCTCTGTCCGTTGGCTTGGCTTGCGGCGCTTTTCTCAGTTCAACCGCGTGGGCCGCTGAAGCACCGATTCAGCCGAAAGTGATGCTGATCGCGATGTTCGCCCCCGAAGCGCAGAACTGGATTGATCGCCTGCAGCTCACGCAAGAGGTACGCGTGCCGGGACTGTCCGCCGAGTACCCGAACATTCGCTGCAATACGCAGCAGGTGTGTTTGATGGTGACCGGCATGGGCCAGACCAACGCCGCTGCATCGACCTTGGCGCTGGCGCTGTCGCCGAAATTCGATCTGCGCAAAAGCTATTTCCTGATCGCCGGGATTGCCGGGATCAGCCCGAAGCACGGGACCATCGGCACCGCCGCATGGGCGCATTACCTGGTGGAATTCGGCACGCAATGGGAGATCGATTCGCGTGACGCGCCGAAAGACTGGCCGACCGGTTACATCGGCATCAACACCCAAGGCCCGAACCAGAAGCCGCCGCTGGACTACAAGACTGAAGTGTTCGAGCTCAACCCGAAGCTGCAGGCCAAGGCATTTGCGCTGTCGCACAAGGTTGAATTGAGCGAGAGCAAAGAGTCGGCGGCATGGCGTTTGAAATACCCGGCAGCCCCGGCCAATCAGCCGCCGGTGGTGACTAAATGCGACACGTTGGCGGGCAATACCTGGTTCTCCGGCACACGTTTGAGTGAACGCGCCGAGGTGTGGACCCAGTTGCTGACGGACAACAAAGGGGAATACTGCACGACGCAGCAGGAAGACAACTCGACGTACGAAGCGCTGCTGCGCGCCAGTCGTGAAGGGCTGGTGGACGTGCAGCGGCTGGCCGTGGTGCGCGCCGGTTCCGACTTCGACCGCCCGGCGCCGGGGCAAAGCGAAGTGGACAATCTGCTGAAATACGCCGACCAGGGCGGCTTCGTACCGGCGCTGGAAAACCTCTACCGGGCGGGGAATCCGCTGGTGCAGGACATTTTGAAAAACTGGTCGGCGTGGGAGAAAGGTGTGCCTGAGGCCTGAGGCCTGAGTCCGACTTCAGGACGCCATCGCGAGCAAGCTCGCTCCCACAGGGTGATCGATGTTGAACACAAAATCTGTGTCCACCGAAGAACCCCTGTGGGAGCGAGCTTGCTCGCGATTGGGGCCAGCGCATCCAACATCCCCGCGCCTGACACTCCGCTTTCGCGGGCAAGCCTCGCTCCTACAATTGATCTGTGTTGAACACAAAATCTGTGTCCACCGAAGACCCCCTGTGGGAGCGAGCTTGCTCGCGATTGGGCCAGATCAGTCAACCCACCTTTCAGTCAGGGCAGCAATATCACTTTGTCACCCCCGCCCGCGTTCACTTCGGCATACCGCGCCACGCCCTCGGCCAATGGTGATTCCACCAGCCCTTGCGGCAATGGCAGCAAACCCTGATCAAAGAACTTGCCGAACTGGTCCAGCATCGCCGCGCATTCCGCTAGCCCATACAACAGCGAATTGATCCCGACCACCGAACCGCCCTTGCGATACAACGCCAGCGCTGGCAATTGCACGTGACCGTCTACCGGCGCCGCAATGATCGCGATGCGCCCGAACACTGCCAGCGCCGCGACTGAGGCTGGCAACCAGAAACCGGTGGTGTCGAAAATCACCTCGGCTCCGCCGGCAAAAACCGCATTGACCTGCGCGCCAAGGTCTTCAGATTTGTCCAGTTGCAACGTCTGGTAACCCTGAGCCTGCAACGCCTCGACCTGCTCGACCCGCCGCGCCGCCGCCAACACCTGCGCGCCCCGCACCTTGGCCAATGCCAGCGCCGCAGTGCCGACCGCCCCGCCGCCGATCACCAACAAACGCGTGCCCGCCGTCACCAGACTGCGTTCCAGCGCATCCCACGCCGTGGTGTAGGGCACGCCGAGGCTGGCGGCCTGGGCGAAACTCAGGTGCGTCGGTTTCAGCGCCACGCCGTTGGCCGGCAACTTGACGAATTGCGCATGCGAACCGTCAGCGAAAAACCCCAGCTCCCGCCCGGTGCCCCAGACGTCCTGACCGATCAACGCCTGCGGCCCTTCCACCACCACCCCGGCGAAATCCCGACCAGGAATGCGCGGCAGCGTGGTGTAAGGGAAACGCCCGAGCACGTTTTTTACATCGCTGGGGTTGAGACCGGCAGCCTTGATTTGCACCAGCACTTCATCGGCGCCAGGCACCGGGGTGGGCACCTCGACGTAGCGCAAGGCCGAGAGGTCGCCGGTGTTGTCGAATTGCAGAGCTTTCATCGCGAGCTTCCATTGATTGAGCGAAGGATGTTCAGGAGATCCAACCGGCGACCCACTGCCGGCCCAAGGGCCACAACTGCTCGCCGGCCAACATACCCAGCAATCCCACCAGCGCAATCGCCGGAGGCGCCGGCGAGCGGAAATTCAGCGCGCCATACAGCAGGCCAACGCCGAGGCCGATGGCCAGCGAGATGAGGTAGTTCATGACAGACTCCGTGGCATTGATTGGGGGAATGCGCAAAGTCTAAAGAAGGGTCGCGAAAGCAATCGGCCAAGGGCTTCTGGCTATCGGCCAAAATCCTGCCACGCCACAACCCATGTAGGAGTGAGCCTGCTCGCGATTGCGGTCGATCAATCAACATCTCTGTCGAAATTAAAACCGCTATCGCGAGCAGGCTCACTCCTGCAGGGGGTCAGCGATTGGTCATGAACTGCGACGGCGCCACGCCCAGTTCGCGGCGGAACATGTCGCTGAAGCTGCTCGGCGAATAGCCCAGTTCGCGGGCAATCGTGCTGACCGCCACGCCCTGAATCAACTCCGCCACCGCCGTCGCCAATTGCACCTGGCGCCGCCATTCGGCGAAGCCCATGCCCAGGCCCTCCTTGAACAACCGCGCCAGCGTGCGCACGCTGGCCCCGGTATTTTCCGCATGTTGTTCAAACGAGATATCCAGCGACGGCGCCGCCATGACCGCCTGACACAGATTGAGCAAGCGCCTGTCAGAATCGTCCGGCAAGGGAATCTTCAGCATCGAACGCTTGGCACGCTGCAGCTCCAGCAACGCCAGACTCACCAGCGCTTCGTAATATTGCGGCGCGTCTGCTGCTGGCTGCGCAGATTGATCGCCCTGCTCCACCAACCCGACAATCAATTCACGCAGCAACCCGCCGACTTCGATCACCTGCACCCGATCATCCAGCGTCGCCGCCAGCGCCGGGCGCAGGTAGATATTGCGCATCTGCAGGTCCGACACCACGCGAATCCCATGCGGTACGCCGGGCGGCAGCCACACCGCGCGTTGCGGCGGCACCACCAGCGCTTCGTGCGGGGTTTCGACCCACATCACGCCGCTCATGGCGTATAACAACTGACCCCACACATGCGCGTGCGGCTCGATGAACAAGCCGCGCGGATAGGTGCGCGCCAGCGGTTGCACCGGCACATCGGTGTCACTCAAATCGGGCGGTGCGGCGAGGGCCATGGGCAACGTTCATTGGGGTTGGCGGGAATCGCCATGGTAACGGCGCGCCCGGCGTGTCGCCAGCGATGTCACCGTCTGACAATCAGACTGAATTTTCAGCGCCGCCAACGATCCCTCTATTACTACAGGGAGGAATACGGGCTTTATGAACAACGCAAAACTCTTCGTCATTGAATACACCCTTCATGGCGTTCCCAAGTCTTTCATTATTCGTCTGGACAAGATGGATAACGCCGAGGCGTGGCATTGGGCAAGCTGCGACGCCGGGGTTGGGCGAATCCCCAGGTTCGGCCGCGAAAAAGTGCAAAAGACCAGTAAGCCGCTGGCGGAGAAATTCGGCGTCGAGAACGTCTCTTGGCGACCGGCGAAGTAAAAGACACTCAGGGAGACAAGGACGTCAGATACAAAAAGTGGAGCCCGGACGGCTCCACTTTTTGCATCTGGCGTTTGCCTGAAGGCTGTATCTGACGATCACTTTTGCGAGCACTTGCAGCCTTTGCTCGAACACGCTTCACCGTGTTCATGATGCTTGGCGCAGGCTTCGCAGCAGTAATGCTTGCCGTGCCGCGCGATGGGATGCTCGCCTAACTTGCACGAGCATTTGGGGCAGTCGCAGGTACTTTCACTGTCGGTCATGGGGCGGACTCCATTGTGATGGTCGTCCGGTGCAACGAATGTGCACCGTATCCCCAGTGTAGAAGCTCATGCAGCAACTGCCGAGGCAGCGAGGCTGCGTTCGGCTGCGCAGCAGTCGCCAATCACTAGCTCAAGTCAGGCGCTCAGGCCTGGGCTCGGGTGCTGCTGCGATACATGAACACCAGCGCCAGCGCCAGGCAGACCATCGCGACGATGCGGCTGCCGGACAATTCGATTGCCGGGTTGCCGAGCCAGCCGAAATTGTCGATCAACATGCCCATGCCCAACTGGCCGAGGATCACCGCCACGGTCGCCACAGCTGTGCCGACTCGCGGCACGGCGCCGACCATGACGATCATGTAGATCACGCCGAACAACGCGCCGCTGAGTTGCCATTTCGGCACGTCCAGCAGGCTCACGGCGTGCGCCGGTTCGAAAAACAGGATCAACAAACTGGTGACCACGGCGCCGACCGCGAAGGTCAGCAAACTGCTGCGCAACACACCGACACTCTCGCCGAGACGGCCGTTGATCGCTGCCTGGATGCTCAGCACCGCACCGGCAGCCACGACCACTGCCAACAAAATAATCAGATTCATCATTAACCCCGAGCGATCAGAACAAGTGCCGCGACAATCAGCAGCAACGCCAGCCAGCGTTCACCGTTGACCTTTTTGCGCGTGGCGCCGAACCAGCCGAAATGGTCGATCAGCACGCTTTTGCCGACCTGTCCGGAGAGGATCGCGATCATGGTCATGGCGACGCCGATGTGCGGCGTGGCCAAGGTCAGCACTACCACGTAGATCGGCCCGAGAATTCCGCCGATCAACTGCCAGCGCGGCAACTCGCTGAGCGCCGGGCCTTGCTGTTTGCCGCTGAACAGCAACAGCAAAAACAGAATCGCCGAGCCAACGCCGAAGATGCTCAAGGTCGCCCACAAATGCCCGACCTGAACCCCGAGCGGCCCGAGCAAACCGGCCTCCACGGAAAGGCCCATGCCGGCCAGAATCACCAGCGGCAACAGCAACAGCCGCAGCCCCGGTTTGGTCGCGGGTGCCGCTGGGGCCGCTGGGGCCGCCGCAGTATCGATTGAAGAAGATTGCATAAGAAATCCTGCCAGTCAGTGAAAGCGCAGATCCTCAAAAGCCGGCTTGCTGATGAGCAGTGGCAAACAAGCTCGCTGGCCACAACAGCCGATTTGCCGCAACAGCTCACTCGCCACAAGAGCAATTCTGCGGATCTGCAAAGTGGCGCGCATTATCGGCTGGCGATCCTTTGCGATAAATGGGAGCATCCGGACAACACTTTTGCGCAACTCGCACAGCAGGATCCTCCATGCACGGGCTCAACGAACTCGGATTCAAGGCACTTCGGCTATTTGTCGCCGTGCTCGACCACGGCAGTTTCTCCGAAGTCGCCCGCCGCGAAGGCTTGGCGCCCTCCTCGATCTCGCGGCAAATCCAGCTCATGGAACAGGCCCTCAGCCAACAATTGCTCTACCGCCACACCCGCGCCGTCACGCCGACGGAGGCCGGACGCATGCTCGGGCATCACGCGCGGCTGGTGCTGGCGCAACTCGAAGAAGCCGAACAGGCCCTGCAAGAACAGCAAAGCGAACCCAGCGGACTGGTGCGCATCAACGCGCCGGTGGTGTTTGGCCAGCGGCATCTGACGCCGTGGCTCGGGCAACTGTGCGAGCGCTACCCGAAGCTGCAACTGGATATCCAGCAAACCGACAGCTACGTCGACCCGCTGCAGGAAGGCGCCGACCTGCTGTTCCGCATCGGCACGCTGCACGACTCAAGCATGCAGGCGCGCATCCTCGCGCCGCATCGCTTCCAGGTCGCCGCCAGCCCGGCGTACCTGCAACGCCACGGCATCCCGCAACACCCCGCCGACCTCGCCCAGCATCAATGCCTGGCTTACAAAGGCGTGACCGGCCAGCAGCGCTGGTTCTTCCGCCGCGAGCAACAGGACTGGACGCCGTACTCGGTCAAAGGCCCGCTCACCGGCAATCACGCCGACACCCTCACCCAAGCCGCCGAACAAGGCCTGGGGCTGGTGATGTTTCCGTCATGGCTGATCGGCGAAGCGGTGCGCGCCGGCACATTGGTGCCGGTGCTCGGGGAATATCAAGTGTCCAACAGCCTCGAACCGCAGCAGATCGCCGTCCTGTGGCCAGGCAGTCGGCGGTTGTCGGTGAAGGTCAGGACCGTGATTGATTATTTTGTCGACTGTTTTGGTGCAGTGCCGTACTGGGACAGACCGTAACAGCAATGCAAATCGCGTTTGTGGGAGCATGGCTTGCCTGCGATGGCGATTTCGAGGACGCCATCGCGAGCAAGCTTTGCTCCCACGGTCGATGGTCGTGACCTTCGTGGCGGATTTGAGACTGCCCGCCGCCCTGTAGGAGCCTGGCTTGCCCGCGATGGCGATTTCGAGGACGCCATCGCGAGCAAGCTTTGCTCCTACAGGTTTTGTTGATATCAGATGCGGAACTGGCCGACCAATTTACCGAGGCGTTGGCCCAAATCCGCCAGGCTGCGCGAGGTCTGCGCGCCGAGTTGGGTTTCGTCCGCCACGCTGTCTACCGCCACGGCAATTTGATGCACGCTGCGGTTGATCTCTTCGGCCACCGCGGTTTGTTCTTCGGCGGCGCTGGCGATCTGGGCGTTCATTGAGTTGATGGTGCCGATCAGTTGCGCCATCGCGTCCAGCGACGCGCCCGCTTCGTTGGCCTGCGCCGAGGTGCCGTCGCCGGCCTCGCTGGAACGGCGCATCGCTTCCACCGCCGATTGGGTGCCGGCCTGCAAGCGGTCGATCATCCCCTGAATTTCCTGAGTGCTGATTTGCGTGCGGCTAGCCAGTGCTCGTACTTCGTCCGCGACCACTGCAAAACCGCGTCCAGCCTCACCGGCGCGCGCGGCTTCGATAGCCGCGTTGAGCGCCAGCAGGTTGGTTTGCTCGGCAATCGAGCGGATCACCCCAAGCACGCTGACGATCGATGACACGTCTTTTTGCAGGCTGTCGAGCGACACGCCGCTGCTGCGGATGTCATCGACCAAGGCATGGATTTTGACGATGCTGCCGGCCACCACGCGCTTGGCGGCCTGGCCTTCGGCGTCGGTTTGCTGGGCGGCGACCGCAGCGTTTTGTGCACTTTTCGCCACTTCCTGCGCGGCGGCGGACATCTGGTTGATCGCCGTGGCGACCTGATCGGTTTCGTGGCGCTGACGTTCCATCGCTTGATCCGAGCGCTGCGCCTGATCGGAAACCTGATTCACCAGCCCGGTCAGTTGCGAGGTCATTTCAGTGATCTGGCGCACCAGTCCGTGAATCTTGTCGACGAAGCGGTTGAACGAGCCGGCCAGTTGCCCGAGTTCGTCATCGCTGGTGATGGTCAGGCGCCGGGTCAGGTCGCCCTCGCCGGCCGCGATGTCGTCGAGGTTGGCTTTCATCAGGTTCAGCGGACGCAAAATGGTGTTGGCCAGGAGCATGCCGACCGCGGCAATCACCAGCAACACCACCACAGCGATGCCGATGATGCTCAGCACCACGCCTTCCATGCGCTCGGCAATCTTGGTTTCGACCAGCGCGACTTGCGCTTCGATGCCGTCAAGGTTGACCGAGGTGCCGACCGCCATGTCCCACTTCGCCAGGTAGTCGGTGTAGCCGAGTTTGGGCACCAGCACTTGCGTATTGCCCGGCAGTGGCGAGCTGTATTGCAGATAGTGGGTGCCGTCCTTGGCGACTTTCACCAGGTCGCGGTTGACGTAGACGCCGTTCGGGTCGCGGTTGTCCTTGAAGCTCTGGCCGACGCCTTCGGGGCTGTTGGCCTTGAACAGGCGCACGGTGTTGGAGTCGTAGCCGAAGAAGTAGCCGTCCTTGCCGTAGGTGATGCTCGAGAGCAATTTGATCGCTTGCGCGCGCGCCGCGTCATCGCCGGGGGCGGCCGCGTCGTAGAGCGGTTTGATCGTGGTCATGGCCACGGCGACGTAGCTTTGCAGCGTGGCTTTGGCGTCATTGAGCAGGTTTTGCCGGGTGTCCTCGACCTCTTTGCGCGCCTGATCCTGAAGGATGAACAGCGTGGTCAGGCTGATGATCAAGGCAAAAAGCAGCACCGGGAGAACGGCAAGGGACAGGACTTTAGCCTTCAGGCTCATGCGCATGACGGTTCACTCTTTTTGATTTTATAGGCGAGGTTAAAGGCGTTAACGGCCGGCCGGATCAAAAGTTGAATCGTCATCCACCGCAGCCCCTGCTGGGGCGAGGCTCTGTGGCGAGGGGGCTTGCCCCCGTTGGGTCGCGCAGCGCCCCCGCCCTATCTTCAGGAAAACCGCATTGGCAGGTTTTACAACGGCTGCGCAGTCGAACGGGGGCAAGCCCCCTCGCCACAAAAGCAGGATCGCGCGGGGTTACAGGACCATCGCCGCCACCCAGCCGAACGCCAGCAGCGGCAGATTGTAGTGCAGGAACGTCGGGACCACGGTGTCCCAGATGTGATGGTGCTGGCCATCGATGTTCAGGCCCGACGTCGGCCCGAGGGTCGAATCCGAGGCCGGCGAACCAGTGTCGCCCAAGGCACCGGCCGTGCCGACGATGCACACAATCGCCATCGGGCTGAAGCCCAGTTGCACGCATAACGGCACAAAAATCGCCGCGAGAATCGGCACCGTGGAGAACGACGAACCGATGCCAATCGTCACCATCAGGCCGACCAGCAACATCAGCAGCGCGCCGATGGCTTTGCTGTGATCGATCCACGCCGCCGCGCTTTCGACCAGCGTGCGCACCTGCCCGGTGGCCTTGAGCACTTCGGCAAAACCGGACGCGGCGATCATGATGAAACCGATCATCGCCATCATTTTCATGCCTTCGGTGAACAGGTCGTCGGTCTCACGCCATTTCACAATCCCCGACACCGAGAAAATCAGAAACCCGGCCAACGCGCCGATGATCATCGAATCCAGCAGCAACTGAATGATGAACGCCGCGGCAATCGCCAGCCCGGCAATGCCCAGGGTCATCGGGTTGTAGGCAACGCTGACCTGCTCGACTTGCTCGATCTTCGCCAGGTCGTAGACGCGTTTTTTCCGGTAGCTGAAAAACACCGCCACCAGCAAGCCGAAAACCATGCCCATCGCCGGAATCGCCATGGCGTGCATGACGTTGATGTGGCTGATATCGACCCCGCTCTTGCTGACGTTGGCCAGCAGAATCTGGTTGAGGAAGATGTTGCCGAAACCGACCGGAAAGACCATGTACGGGGTGATCAGGCCGAAGGTCATGACGCAGGCGATCAAGCGTCGGTCCAGTTGCAGTTTGGTCAGCACGTATAAAAGCGGCGGCACCAGCAACGGAATAAACGCGATATGTATCGGCAGGATGTTCTGCGAAGCGATCGCCACCACCCACAACAGGCCAATCAGCAGCCATTTGACCTGGCGGCCACCGCTGGCGTGTTGGCGGTCAACCATCAGCAGGGCTTTGTCGGCCAGCGCGTGGGCGAGGCCGGATTTGGCAATCGCCACGGCGAAAGCGCCGAGCAAGGCGTAGGACAAAGCGACTGTGGCGCCATTGCCGAGCCCGCTGTTGAAGGCTTTGAGCGTGGCGTCGATGCCCAGGCCACCGGTCAGGCCACCCACCAGCGCGCCGACGATCAGCGCGATCACCACATGCACGCGGGACAGGCTGAGCACCAGCATGACGCCGACCGCGGCAATTACAGCATTAATCATCGTTACCTCTGGGCATGCGGAATGAGACCGCCCGGCAGTTCGCAAAGCGCCGCCAGCGGAATAAAGGAATGGGTTTTATTAGAGGGCGCGCACTGTGCCGCAGAGTGGCGTCGGTGTCAAAGCGCACATGGCCCGGAAATGTGTAACAGCTTGCGATCACCTGACCGCGCTCTGTAGGAGCGAGGCTTGCCCGCGAAGACGGTGTGTCAGTCAACATGAATGCTGAATGTGCCGCCACCTTCGCGGGCAAGCCTCGCTCCTACAGATTGGATTTGTCCTTAAGAAAGCCGAATCGTGGCCGTTACAGTGCAAAGTCTCAGATAAATATCGAATAAGGACGCCTTTTCATGTCGCTCAGACAGCTCTCCATCCAATGGAAGATCACCCTGCTGGCCGGGCTTTGCCTGGCGGGTATCGTGACGCTTCTGGTGGGTCTTTCGTTGTATCGCATGGAGCACAGCTCTGCGCTGGTGAAGGCGTCGAGCATGCAGATGCTCACCGAATCGGCCCAGGCGCGGATCGAATCCCAGGGTGAAAACCAGGCGCTGAACATTCGTCAGCAGTTCATGGACGCCTATCAATACGGCCACGGCTTCTCGCGCCAGGTGCTGTTTTTGCGCGAGCAGGCCGAGAAGCGTTTTCTCGACGCCTTCGACTTGCGCGAAGACCTGACCCGTCAAGTCAAAGCCGCGCTGCAAGCCAACCCGGAACTGCTCGGTTTGTCGCTGGTGTTTGAAGCCAATGCGCTGGACGGCAAGGATGAATTGTTCGCCGGCCAGGCCGAGCTGGGCAGCAACGACAAGGGGCGTTTTGCCTTGTACTGGTCGCAACCGACCGCCGGCAAACTGACCTCAATGTCGCTGCCCGAAAGCGACATGGCGGACATCAGCACCGGCCCCAGCGGTCAGGCCGCCAACGCCTGGTTCACCTGCCCGCGCACCACGCTCAAGCCGTGCGTGATCGAGCCGTATTTCTACGTCATCGACGGCCAGAATGTGCTGATGACCAGCATCGTGTTTCCGCTGATGGTCGACGGCAAAGTCATCGCCTCGCTGTCGGTCGACATCAACCTCAACAGCCTGCAAGCGATCAGCGTCGGCGCGAGCAAAAAGCTCTACGACGGCCAGACCCACGTCAGCATCCTCAGCCCGGTCGGCCTGCTCGCCGGTTACAGCGCCGACGCCAGCAAGCTCAGCCAACGCCTGGACGCCGTCGACAACGTCAACGGCGCCGAGCTGATCCGCCGACTCGCCGCCAGCAGCAACACCGAAAGCCTGCACAACAACGGACAACTGAAAGTGCTGGCGCCGTTCCAGCCGATTCCGGATGGCAAGTCGTGGGGCGTGTTGCTCGACGTGCCGGAAAAAGTCTTGGTCGGCCCGGCCGAAGCGCTGAAAAAACAGCTCGATGAAAGCAACCGCGCGGGCACCCTGATGGAACTCGGCCTCGGCGTTCTCGCGGCATTGATCGGTTTGCTGCTGGTGTGGCTGATGGCGCGCAGCGTGACCCGGCCGATCCTCGGCGTGGCGCACATGCTTGAAGACATCGCCAGCGGCGAAGGTGATTTGACCCGCCGGCTGGCCTACGACAAAAAGGACGAACTCGGTCAGTTGGCCGGTTGGTTCAACCGTTTCCTCGACAAGCTGCAACCGATCATTGCCGAGGTGAAACGCTCGGTGCAGGACGCGCGCAGCACCGCCGACCAGTCTTCCGCCATCGCCACCCAGACCAGCGCCGGCATGGAGCAGCAATACCGTCAGGTCGATCAGGTCGCCACCGCGTCCCACGAAATGAGCGCCACCGCCCAGGACGTCGCCCGTAGCGCTGCGCAAGCGGCGCATGCCGCGCGGGATGCAGACGAAGCAACGCGTCAGGGCCTGACCGTGATCGACCGCACCACCGCGAGCATCGACCACCTCGCCGCCGACATGAGCGCGGCGATGGTGCAAGTCGAAGGGCTGGCGGCGAACAGCGAGAAGATCGGTTCGGTGCTGGAAGTGATTCGCGCCATCGCCGAGCAGACCAACCTGCTGGCGCTCAACGCGGCCATCGAAGCGGCGCGCGCCGGTGAGGCCGGACGTGGTTTTGCCGTGGTGGCCGATGAAGTGCGCAACCTGGCGCGGCGCACGCAGGAGTCGGTCGAGGAAACGCGACTGGTGATTGAGCAGTTGCAGAACGGCACGCAGGAAGTGGTCGGTTCGATGAACAACAGCCATCGCCAGGCGCAGAGCAGCGTCGAGCAAGTCGGCCAAGCCGTGACCGCGCTGCGCCAGATCGGCGATGCGGTGACGGTGATTACCGACATGAACCTGCAAATCGCCAGCGCCGCCGAGGAACAAAGCGCGGTGGCCGAGGAGATCAACAACAACGTCGCAACCATCCGCGACGTCACCGAATCGCTGTCCGGCCAGGCCAATGAATCGGCGCGAGTGAGTCAATCGCTGAACACCCTGGCCAACCAGCAGCAGAGCCTCATGGACCAGTTCCGGGTCTGATTCAAACCTCCCCTCCCACAGGGAATTGGTGCCAGGCCTCGGAATCCCAGCAACAGATAACCTGTGGGAGCCGAGCTTGCTCGCGATGGCGGCGGTACATTCAGCATCATTGCTGGCTGATAAACCGCCATCGCGAGCAGGCTCACTCCCACAAGGGATTTGTGCCAGGCCTCGGAACCCCAGCGACAGATAACCTGTGGGAGCCGAGCTTGCTCGCGATGGCGGTACATTCAGCATCATTGCCGGCTGATGAACCGCCATCGCGAGCAAGCTCGGCTCCCACAGGTTTCCCCCCAATGATCGTTCCCATCCCCCAGGTTTTCCTGTCAATTCTGCTGTTTGAAGTGGCCGAGTGGATATTTGCGCGAAGCTGATTATGCTTTAGGAAACTTCGCAGCAATGCGCGGTTTGTCCGCTTCCCTGCTTCGCGCAATCCAATGTCATCAGCCCCAGGGCCTGGGTGCGGCAATAAGGGTGTGAGGTGCTCCGGCCTACAACAAGAGCAAGACGGAGAAGACCCATGGCCGCAATTGACAACACCACCACGGGCAGCGCGCCCAATCACGGGATCACCAAAGAGGAACGCAAGGTGATCTTCGCCTCCTCGCTGGGCACCGTGTTCGAATGGTACGACTTCTATTTATACGGCTCCCTCGCGGCGATCATCGCCAAGCACTTCTTTGCCGGCGTCAACGAAACCACCTCGTTCATCTTTGCCCTGCTCGCCTTCGCCGCCGGTTTCGCGGTGCGGCCGTTCGGGGCGATTGTGTTTGGCCGCCTCGGCGACATGATCGGGCGCAAGCACACCTTCCTCATCACCATTGTGATCATGGGCATCTCGACCGCCATCGTCGGGTTCCTCCCCGGTTACGCGACCATTGGCGTCGCGGCGCCGATCATCCTGATCACTCTGCGCCTGCTGCAAGGCCTGGCGCTGGGCGGTGAATACGGCGGCGCGGCGACTTACGTCGCCGAACATGCACCGAAAGGACGCCGCGGCTTTTTCACTTCGTGGATTCAAACCACCGCAACGCTGGGGCTGTTTCTGTCGCTGCTGGTGATCCTCGCCTGCCGCACCGTGCTGGGCACCGAAGCGTTCGAGGCTTGGGGCTGGCGGATTCCGTTCCTGCTGTCGATCCTGCTGCTGATCGTCTCGGTGTACATCCGCCTGCAACTCAGCGAGTCGCCGGTGTTCCTGAAAATGAAGGCCGAAGGCAAAGCCTCGAAGGCGCCGCTGACCGAATCTTTCGCCCGTTGGGACAACCTCAAAATCGTCATCATGGCGTTGCTCGGCGGCACCGCCGGTCAAGCGGTCGTGTGGTACACCGGGCAGTTCTACGCGCTGTTCTTCCTGTTGCAGACGCTGAAGATCGACCCGCAGACCGCCAACCTGTTGATCGCCGGTTCGCTGCTGATCGGCACGCCGTTCTTTGTGATTTTCGGCAGTCTGTCGGACCGCATCGGCCGCAAGGGCATCATCATGGCCGGCTGTATTCTCGCGGCGCTGACGTACTTCCCGATCTTCCACGCGCTGACCCAGTACGGCAATCCGGACGTGTTCATTGCGCAGGAGAAAAATCCGGTGACGGTGATCGCGGACCCCGAGCAGTGCTCGTTCCAGTTCGACCCAGTGGGCAAAGCCAAATTCACCAGTTCCTGCGACCTGGCGAAAACCCTGCTGGCGAAACGCGCGATCCCTTACAAAAATGAAACCGCCGAGCCCGGCACCGTTGCCCAGGTACGGATTGGCGACCGGATGATCCCGAGCTTCGAAGGCAGCAGCCTCGCCGCCGCAGACTTCAAAACCCGCAACGACGCCTTCACTGCGACCCTGAGCGGTGCGCTGAAAGAGGCCGGTTATCCGGAAAAAGCTGACCCGGCGAAAACCAATTACCCGATGGTGTTACTGCTGCTGACGATTCTGGTGATCTACGTGACCATGGTTTACGGGCCGATTGCCGCATGGTTGGTGGAACTGTTTCCGGCGCGGATTCGCTACACCTCGATGTCGCTGCCGTATCACATCGGCAATGGCTGGTTTGGTGGGTTCCTGCCGACGGTGGCGTTCGCGATGGTCGCGGCCACGGGGGATATCTACTACGGGTTGTGGTACCCGATTGTGATCGCGGTGATGACGGCGGTGCTGGGGATTTTCTTCATGCCGGAAACCAAGGATCGCGAGATTCACCACACGTAGTCATTGGCTGACATTCAACCTGTGGCGGGAGGGCCCTGTGGCGAGGGGGCTTGCCCCCGTTGGACTGCGCAGCAGGCCCGCTTTTTTTGGGGCCGCTCCGCGACCCAACGGGGGCAAGCCCCCTCGCCACAAAAGCTGCCTCACCACAGTCGCCACGGGGTTGTCAGCAGAGCGGTCGCGATCAACGCTTGGGCAATTCGATCACGACTTTCAGCCCGCCCCACTCGCTTTCCAGCAACAGCATCCGCCCGCCCCAGGTGTCGACGATGTCGCGCACGATGCCCAGGCCCAGGCCATGGCCGTCGGTTTGCTCGTCCAGCCGTGTGCCGCGACTGAACACCTGAGTCCGCTGGTCTTCAGGAATGCCCGGGCCGTCATCCTCGACGCTCACTTCAAACTGTTGCGCACTTTCAACCACGCTCAGACGAACTTCGGCGTCCGCCCATTTGCAGGCGTTGTCCAGCAGGTTGCCGAGCAATTCGAGCAAGTCCTCGCGATCCCACGGCAAGAGCAAACCGGCCGGCGCACGGTAGCTCAGGTCGAGGTGTTCACCGTGGATCATGTTCAGTGTCGCCAGTAATCCCGGCAGCTCGGCATCACAATCGAACAACACGCCCGGCAACGCATCGCCGGACAAACGTGCACGATTCAGTTCACGATTGAGCCGCTGCTGCACCTGCTCCAACTGCTGCTGGATGACCTTGCGCAACTCCGGGTGCGCATCAAGTTTTTCGCTCGACGCCAGGCTGAGCAACACCGCCAACGGGGTTTTCAAGGCATGGCCAAGATTGCCCAGCGCATTGCGCGAACGCTTGAGGCTGTCTTCGGTGTGGGCGAGCAAATGGTTGATCTGCGCCACCAGCGGCTCGAGTTCCACCGGCACTTGATCGTCGAGTTGCGAGCGCTGGCCTTGCTGCAATTGGGCGATCTGTTCGCGGGCTTTTTCCAGCGGCCGCAGAGCGCGGCGCACGGTGATCCGTTGCAGCAGCAGAATCAGCAGCAACCCGGCCAGCCCCAACCCCAAACCGACCTGTTGCATGCGCAGGAAACTCTCGCGCACCGGCGTGTAATCTTGCGCGACGCTGATCGAGATCGACTGGCCGAGCCGTCGATAGTCCGAGCGCAGCACCAGCAATTGCTGGCCTTCGGGACCCAGTTGCAGATTGCTGTGCAACCCGGCGTGGTCCAGGCGCGGCAGTTCCTGGTCCCACAATGAGCGGGAGCGCCAGTGACTGTCGGCAAAATCGATGCGGAAGTAATGCCCGGAAAACGGTCGCTGATAGGCCGGCGACAAGTGCCGCTCATCCAGCTGCAACCCTTGCGGCCCGCGCACCAGCGCCGACAGCAGGTTTTCACTGTCGTTGCGCAGACCGGCCTCGAGGTAGCGCTGCAAACCCATTTCAAACAACCACAAACTGGTTTGCGCCAGCACCAGGCCGACGATCACCATCACGCTGATCAGCCCCAGGCTCAAGCGGCGCTGGATTGATCTCACTGCGCTTGCCCGCCGAACAGGTAACCCTGGCCGCGACGGGTTTCGATCACGCTGCGCCCGAGCTTGCGCCGCAAGTGGTTGACGTGGACTTCGAGCACGTTGGAATCGCGCTCGGTTTCGCCATCGTACAGGTGTTCGGCGAGGTGGCTTTTCGAGAGGATTTGTTCGGGATGCAGCATGAAGTAGCGCAGCAGGCGAAACTCGGCGGCGGTGAGTTGGATGTCGGCGCCGTCGCGGGTCACGCACTGGCGGCCCTCGTCCAGGTGCAATCCGGCAGCCTTCAGCGTTGGCTGATTGGCCTGGCCGTGGGAGCGGCGCAACAAGGCCTGGACGCGCAGGTGCAACTCTTCGGGATGAAACGGTTTGGTCAGGTAATCATCGGCGCCAGCCTTGAGGCCTTCGATACGCTCGGCCCACGAACCGCGCGCGGTGAGGATCAGCACCGGCGTCGCCAACCCGCCGGCGCGCCACTGCGTCAACACGTCGAGGCCCGGCACACCGGGCAAGCCGAGGTCGAGGATGATCAGGTCGTAAGGCTCGCTGCTGCCCTGATACACCGCGTCGCGGCCATCAGCCAGCCAGTCCACGGCGTAACCCTGGCGGTTGAGGCCGGCCATCAATTCGTCGGCCAGGGCCACGTGATCTTCCACCAGAAGCAAGCGCATCGATCAATCTTCCTTGTCTTTCAGTAGTTCGCCAGTGGCAGCCTTGATGTCCAGCTCGCGGACTACGCCTTCGGTGGTCAGCAACTCGACTTCATAAATGTACACGTCGTGCTTTTCTTCCAGCTCGGCTTCGAGCAGTTTCGAGCCCGGATAACGGTCCAGCGCTTGCTGCAGCAATTGCTCGAGCGGCAGGATCACGCCCTGCTGGCGCAAGCGCAAGGCTTCGTCCTGGTCCAGGTCGCGCGCCACGACCACCGAGCAAAACGTCAGCAGCACCAACGCCGTGCGTGAAAATGAAAACAGCTTCATTACGTATCCTGATGATCCTTGAGAACCTGCCCGCTGACAGCGTCCAATTCCAGGTCCCACTCAACGCCCTGCGGGTCGCGCATTTCCACCTGATAGATGTACTTGCCGTACTCTTCTTCCAGCTCGGTTTCGGTGATGGTCGAACCGGGATGTTTGGTCAGTGCGGTGGCGTTGAGCTTCTCGAAAGACACAATGGTACCAGCGTCGCGCAGTCTGAGGGCTTCGTCGGGGCCGAGGTCTCGGGCCTGGGCGATGCCAGCGGTCATGCCGATGATGGCAGCGAGGGTCAGGGCAGTCAGGGTTTTCATGGGTGTCTCCGTGTTTATTATGGTGTTGCGCAAGGAGTGCACCATAGCGGGGCGAACTTAACTGAAACTGAATTGCCATCATTGCTCGGGCGTGTCCTATGCCCCTCGCCGGCGAAGGCGTCCTCAAAATCGCCTTCGCCGGCAAGCCTGGCTTCTACAGTTCGTCGTTGACCTGTCTATAATTCCCCGTTCGCCAAACATCGAGACCGGTATGACCGCCATCCACATCAAGTTCCCTTCCCTGACGCTCAAGGCCGGCCCGCGAGCCTTTGCGCGTATTCGCGAGAACGGCCTGAACGCCGCCGACGTCGGCACCCTCCCCGGTGCGGCGGGCGGGCCCAAGGCGTTGGGCATTCAGGGTCTGGACCTGGCGCTGTTTGGGGAGTGGCTGCCGGCGGCGCCGCGCGAGCGCTCGCTGATCGGCGCGTCGGTGGGTTCCTGGCGCTTCGCCAGCGCATGCCTGCCGGATGCGGCCGCGGGCATTCGGCGCCTCGGCCATCTGTACACCGAGCAGAATTTCGACAAAGGCGTGACCATGGCGCAGATCAGCCAGAGCTCGCGGCGCATGCTCGATGAACTGCTCGATGGCCGCGATGCGACGATCCTCGACAACGCGCATTACCGACTGAACATCATGGTGGTCAGAAGCCACGGTTTGCTCGCGCATGATCATCGCGGCCGGCTGGGGCTGGGCTTGTCGTCGGTGATTGCCGACAACCTGCGCGGGCGGGCACGGCTGGCGCGGCACTTCGAGCGCCTGATCATTCACGACCCACGCCTGGCGCCACCGGTGAATGCGCTGAACGATTTTCCGTCGCGCTTCGTCGCCCTGAATGCCGGCAACTTGCGTCAGGCGCTGCTGGCGTCGGGCTCGATCCCGATGGTCATGGAGGGCGTGCGCGACCTGCCGGGGGCCGGCGCCGGGACCTTCCGCGACGGCGGTCTGCTCGACTATCACCTCGACCTGCCCTACAGCGGCGACGGCATCGTGCTCTATCCGCATTTCACCGATCGAGTGATTCCCGGCTGGTTCGACAAGACCCTGCCGTGGCGCCGCGCCTGTACCACGCGCTTGCAGGATGTGCTGCTGCTGGCGCCGTCGAAGGAATACCTGGCGCGCCTGCCGTTCGGCAAACTGCCGGACCGCAACGACTTCAAGCGCTTCATGGGCGATGCGCCGAACCGGCAGAAATACTGGCGCGCGGCGATGGACGAGAGCCGGCGCATGGGCGACGAGTTTCTCGAACTGGCCGCCAGCGGTCGACTTGGCGAGCGCTTGCTGACCCTTTAGTCAGGACAAGCTGTTAAACTCGCCGCCTGCCCAAATCGCCGCGGCGATCGCCACCTGACAGAGCTGGAATCATTTTGGAAATTTTCAAAGAGTTTACCTTCGAGTCCGCCCACCGCTTGCCCCACGTGCCGGACGGCCACAAGTGCGGCCGCTTGCACGGTCACTCGTTCAAAGTCGCGATTCACCTGAGCGGCGACCTCGATCCGCACACTGGCTGGATCCGTGACTTCTCGGAAATCAAGGCGATCTTCAAGCCGCTGTACGAGCGCCTGGACCACAATTACCTGAACGATATTCCTGGCCTGGAAAACCCGACCAGCGAAGTGTTGGCCAAGTGGATCTGGAATGAATTGAAGCCGTTGCTGCCGGAACTCAGCGCCATCCGCATTCATGAAACCTGCACCAGCGGCTGCATTTATCACGGCGAGTGAAACCGCTGTTCGAGAAGAACCACTGGCGACGGTGGTTTTTTTATGCCTGTCGTTTCGCGCTCACGACCGGTACAGTCGGGCCCCATCCTTGGCTCCAAAGGAGTCCGTGTCATGTCGCAGCTAATTCGTCCCGCTACGCTTGAGGACATCGCGCAGATCGAGGCCATCGTCGAGGCGGCTTACTCGCCTTACATCGAACGTATCGGCCGCAAACCCGCGCCGATGCTCGATGACTACGCCAGCCAGGTGCTGGCCAGGCGCGTGCATGTGCTTGCCGATGAGAAGCACCTCAGCGGTTTTGTGGTGTTGATCGACACGGAAAACTATTTGCTGCTGGACAATGTTGCCGTGAGCCCGGCGCTCAAGGGCCAAGGCCTCGGCCGGCAGTTGCTGGACTTCGCCGAACGTCATGCGCTGGAGGCGGGATATTCGTCGATCCGCCTGTACACCAACGAAGCGATGAGCGAAAACCTCGCGCTGTACGCCCGCCGCGGTTTCGTGGAAACCCATCGCGTCGAAGAAAACGGTTTGCGTCGCGTGCACATGAGCAAGTCGCTGTAACGGCCACAAACCCCGTGCCCACCCGAGATCCATTGTAGGAGCGAGGCTTGCCCGCGAAGAGGCCGTGCCAGACAACATCATCGTCGACTGACCCAGCGCTTTCGCGGGCAAGCCTCGCTCCTACAGGGCTGCGTGTTGGCATAAACCCCATGACCACCCGAGATCCATTGTGGGAGCGTGTTGGGCATACCGAGCCCCAACGGCAAACCCGCACTTTTCGTCCTATGCTTTCGCGCTCGAACATGCCAAGAGGACATCCTCATGACTGACTGGCCGCTGGCTCAGACTTATCGTTTCAACGGACATTGCGTTCGCTACGCCATGCGCGGTGACGGGCCGCCGTTGGTGTTTGTGCATGGCACGCCGTTTTCTTCCTATGTGTGGCACCGCATCGCGCCGCACTTTATCGCCACGCATCGGGTGTATTACTTCGATCTGCTGGGTTACGGGCAGTCCGAGAAAATCAGCGGCGACGTGTCCCTCGGCGTGCAGAACGAACTGCTGGCGCAACTGCTCGACCACTGGGGCCTGCAGCAACCCGACGTGGTCGCTCACGATTTCGGCGGCGCCACCGCGCTGCGCACGCATTTGCTCAACGGCAAAAACTACCGCAGCCTGACGCTGATCGATCCGGTGGCGCTGACGCCCTGGGGTTCGCCGTTCGTGAAGCATGTGCGCCAGCATCAAGCGGCGTTCAGCGGCCTGCCGGATTACATCCAGCGCGCAATTGTGCCGGCCTATATTCGTGGCGCGATCCAACGCGACATCCCTGACGAGGAACTGGCGCCCTACGTGCAGCCATGGCTCGGCGACTCGGGCCAAGCGGCGTTCTACCGGCAGATCGCACAAATGGACGAGCGCTATACGCAGGAAGCCGAACCGCTGTACCCGAGCATTCGCTGCCCGGTACAGATTCTCTGGGGCGAAGATGATCAGTGGATCCCGATCGAGCGCGGGCGCGCGTTGCACCGGTTGATCCCGGGATCGCACTTCCACGCCATTGCCAATGCCGGGCACCTGCTGCAAGAAGATGCGCCGGAAGCGATCGTCGCGGCGCTGCTGCGGTTTTTGCCGTTGTCGCGCAATCCTTAGTCACCCTCGCTACAGGTGATGGGTTTGCCTCATTACGGTGTTGCGGTTTCAACACTGCGCACCGCTTTCGCCCGCAACGCCAGGCAATCCCCGCGCCTGGGCTATAAATAACCCCATCACTCCAGCCTTGGCACGACCACTGCAACCCTTCTCGCGTCCCTCATCCCAGCAAGGAATGCCCCATGGCGCAGAACGATCCCGGCAACGATTACCCGCTCAGCGAAGTACCGATGCATGCCCGCAAGGGCCTTGCCTCCACGGCCATGGTGCTGCTGGGTTTCACCTTCTTCACCGCGACCATGTTTGCCGGCGGCAAGCTCGGCGTGGCGTTCAGTTTTGCCGAGATGATGGCGGTGATCGTTGTCGGCAATCTGCTGCTCGGCATCTACGCGGCGGCGCTCGGTTACATCGCCTTCAAAAGCGGCCTCAACTCAGTGCTGATGGGGCGTTTCTGCTTTGGCGAAGTCGGCAGCAAGCTCAGCGATTTGATCCTCGGCTTCACCCAGATCGGCTGGTACGCCTGGGGCACCGCCACCGCTGCGGTGGTGCTCGGCAAATATTTCGAGCTGAGCGAAGGCACGGTACTTGGGCTGATGGTGCTGTTCGGCATGGTGTTTTGCGCCACCGCGTATGTCGGTTATCGCGGACTGGAAATCCTCTCCTACATCGCGGTGCCGGCGATGATGTTGCTGCTGATGCTGTCGATGTGGGTTGCCACGGTGAAGGTCGGCGGCTTCGACGGTTTGCTCGCGGTGATACCGACGGGAACACTTGACTGGTCGACCGCCATCACGCTGGTGTTCGGCACCTTCGTCAGCGGCGCGACGCAAGCGACAAACTGGACACGCTTCTCGCGTTCGGCACGGGTGGCGGTGCTGGCGAGCCTGATCGGCTTCTTCATCGGCAACGGCCTGATGGTGTTGATCGGCGCTTACGGCGCAATCGTCTACCAGCAACCGGACGTGGTCGAAGTGCTGTTGCTGCAAGGTTTTGCGATGGCTGCGATGGCCATGTTGCTGCTCAATATCTGGAGCACCCAGGACAACACCATCTACAACTTCGCCGTCGCCGGTTGCAATCTGCTGCGCACCGGGCGGCGCAAAACCGTGACCCTGGCCGGCGCGGTGATCGGCACGCTGCTGGCGCTGCTGGGCATGTACGACATGCTGGTGCCGTACCTGATTCTGCTCGGCACGGTGATTCCGCCGATCGGCGGAGTGATCATGGCGGACTTTTTCTTCCGTTATCGCGGTCAATATCCACGACTGGCTGAAGCCCGGCTGCCGGCGTTCAACTGGTCCGGACTGAGTGCCTACGCCGTCGGCACCATTGCCGCGTTCAGCTCGCCGTGGGTCGCGCCGCTGGTAGGCATTGCCGCTGCCGCGCTAACGTATGTGTTATTGACCGGCGTGCTGGGTGTCCGCACCGCCGTCGCACCACTACAAGATCTATAAAAGGATTCGCCTGATGCACATCATCAACGCCCGCCTGCGCAACCAAGAAGGCCTGCATGAATTGCACCTGGAAAACGGCCTGATCGGCAACATCGCCCGCCAGACCGAAGCCCCGACCCTCGGCCCCGGTGACCTCGACGCCGGCGGCAACCTGGTGGTGCCGCCCTTCGTCGAGCCGCACATTCACCTCGACGCCACGCTGACCGCCGGCGAGCCGCGCTGGAACATGAGCGGCACGCTGTTCGAAGGCATCGAATGCTGGGGCGAGCGCAAAGCGACGATCACCCTCGAAGACACCAAGACCCGCGCCAAGAAGACCATCCAGACCCTCGCCGCCCACGGCATCCAGCATGTCCGTACGCACGTCGATGTCACTGATTCGAGCCTCACTGCGCTCAAAGCCATGCTCGAAGTGCGCGAAGAAAGTCGACACCTGATCGACCTGCAAATCGTCGCGTTCCCGCAGGAAGGCATCGAGTCGTACCGCAACGGGCGCGAGCTGATGGAAGAAGCGATTCGCATGGGCGCCGACGTGATCGGCGGCATTCCGCACTTCGAATACACCCGTGATCAAGGCGTCAGTTCGATCAAGTTCCTGATGGACCTGGCCGAGCGTACCGGTTGCCTGGTCGACGTGCATTGCGATGAAACCGACGACCCGCATTCGCGCTTCCTCGAGGTGCTGGCCGAAGAAGCACGCAGCCGTGACATGGGGGCGCGCGTCACCGCCAGCCACACCACGGCGATGGGCTCCTACGACAATGCCTACTGCGCCAAGCTGTTCCGTTTGCTCGGGCATTCGGGAATCAATTTTGTCTCCTGCCCGACCGAAAGCATTCACCTGCAAGGCCGCTTCGACAACTTCCCGAAACGCCGTGGCGTCACCCGCGTCAACGAGTTGCTCGAAGCCGGGATGAACGTATGTTTCGGCCAGGATTCGATCGTCGATCCGTGGTATCCACTGGGCAACGGCAACATCCTGCGTGTGCTTGAAGCGGGCCTGCACATTTGCCACATGCTCGGTTACCGCAACCTGCAAAGCGCGCTGGATCTGGTGACCGACAACAGCGCAAAAACCATGGCGCTGGGCGACCGTTATGGACTGGAGCGCGGGCGCCCGGCGAACCTGCTGATCCTGTCAGCGGACAGCGATTACGAGGTGATTCGTAGCCAGGGTCTGCCGCTGTACTCGATTCGCGGGGGTGAGGTTTTGATGAAACGGCAGATGCCGAGCGTGGAATGGCCGCAGCAGGTTTGAATGTGAGTTGAAATGGGAGGACGCCTTCGCGGGCAAGCCTCGCTCCTACAGCGGATTTATCTGTTCACCACAAATCCCCTGTAGGAGCGAGGCTTGCCCGCGAAATCAATCTCCCAATCACCCGATCAACCGCGCCGTACCAAACAACCTCACCCGACTCAATTCACCGCCCTGCTCTTCCAGCAAAACCGGCGCCGTCCCGCCGGGCATTTTGACCTGCACTGGCCCGGCTTGAACCCACCCAACCCGCCAAGCCGCGCACGCCACCGCACTCGCGCTAGTGCCCGACGAAGCCGTCGGCCCTTCCCCTCGCTCAAACACCCGCGCGCGCAGTTGCCCGGCAGATTCCAGCGCCGCCCATTGCAAATTCACCCCCGCCGCACACGGCTGCCCGCCTCCGCTCGGCATGGCGAAAGCAATCCGCGTCAGCCCTTCAGCCAGCGGCGCTTCACGCATCTGCTGATTGCTCGGCAAGGCATCGACGTCCGCCACCAGCGTCACGCAATGCGGATTGCCAATCCGCACAAACTGGCTGTGCGCCCATGCGGGACTCAGCGCCGATAACGGCGGCACATGACTGACTTCGCAAGCGTTCAACATCACCGTTTGAACATCCCGCGCACCGACGGCCTGCGGGCCGAACGCAGGTTTGCCGAGGTCCAGCCAGAAGCCGTGGACGCCGTCGACCTCGGCGGGTTTCACCGAGGTTTCCACGGGTGAGACAGCGTCGGTTTTATCGTGATGAACCTTGAGCACACAGTCCTGCTGATTGCCCAGCAAACCTTGCTCACTCAGCGCTTGCGAGAAAATCGTCAAGCCATTGCCACTGCGCTCGGCAAGCGTGCCGTCAGTGTTGACGATGAGCAGATCGAAAGGTGGCGACGTCTGGAACGGCCCGATCAGCAGGCCGTCGCAGCGATGTTGTTTGGCGCCGAGTGGCTGAGTGCCGGGTGCCCAACTGCAGAAAGCCTCGATGGCCAGCAACGCCCACTCCTCGCGGGTCTGCGCCGCGTCGCGGGCGTTTGCCGCCAGTTCGATGCCGTTGCGGCGTAGTGCGTCTGGCGTCATCACCGCGTAGATATTGCCTCGAGCGTCATAGAACGGCGTCATGGTCGGTCCTGAATTCCGCGCGAAAAGTGCCTTACTGTAGCGGCAAAACCGGGTGATGAAATAGCCGTCCGCGCCACCGCACTCGCGATCCCCCCCACCCTGTGCAACGATGTCGCCCTGCCTGACCGCGAACCACTGCGGACGCTGATCGAACCTGACCGGTAAGTCACTGTCCCTTGGGTACGCGACGTTTTTTGCCAAGGATCGATATGACCAACCTCAACACCCCCACCTCATTTGTGCCCGGACGCCTGGAGCAGATGTCCACCCGCGTGGCTTTTTTCATCGCCGGTTTCGGCATCGCCGCGTGGGCGCCGCTGGTGCCTTACGCCAAGGCGCGTGCCGGGCTGGACGAAGGCACGCTCGGTTTGCTGCTGTTGTGCCTGGGCGTCGGGTCGATTATTGCGATGCCGCTGGCGGGGTTGCTGGCCACACGTTTTGGCTGTCGGCGGGTGGTCAGTGCCGGGGTGTTGTTGATTTGTGCGGCGCTGCCATTGTTGGCGACGGTGTCGTCGATTCCGGCGCTGATTGCGGCGTTGTTCATGTTTGGTGCCGGGCTGGGCACGGTGGATTCGACGGTGAATCTGCAAGCGGTGATTGTCGAGCGCGCCAGCGGCAAAACCATGATGTCGGGTTTTCATGGCTTGTTCAGTCTCGGCGGGATCGTCGGCGCGGCGGGTGTCAGCGCCCTCCTCGGCCTCGGCGTTTCGCCGCTCGGCGCGACGCTGGTGGTGAATGTGATGCTGATTGTCGCGCTGCTCAAAGCGGCGCCGCATCTGTTGCCGTATGGCAGCGAAAGTTCCGGGCCGGCGTTTGCCGTGCCGCATGGCATCGTGCTGTTTATCGGGATGATGTGCTTTATCGTTTTTCTCACCGAAGGCGCGGTGCTCGACTGGAGCGCGGTGTTCCTGGCGTCGGAACGCGGGATCGACACGGCGTATGCCGGGCTCGGTTATGCGGCATTCGCGCTGACCATGACCGCCGGGCGTCTGACCGGCGATGCGATTGTGCGGCGCCTCGGCGCGACCAAAGTGATGGTGTTTGGCGGGCTGACGGCGGCGGTAGGTCTGGCGCTGGCGACATTTGCGCCGAGCTGGCAGGCAGCGTTGGTGGGTTATGCGCTGGTCGGCGCCGGGTGCTCGAACATTGTGCCGGTCCTGTACACCGCCGTGGGCAAACAAACGGTCATGCCGGAAAGCATTGCCGTACCGGCGATTACCACACTCGGCTACGCCGGGATCCTCGCCGGACCGGCACTGATCGGCTTCGTCGCTCATGGCAGCAGCCTGAGCTTCGCGTTCGGGCTGATGGCCGTGTTGCTGGTGGCCGTGGCGATTGGCGGGAAAGTGTTGAAGGTGTGAAAAGCTGAAAAGCATCGCGAGCAGGCTCACTCCTACAGGGTTGCATGTCGATCACAAAACCGTGTTCACCGCAGATCCAATGTAGGAGTGAGCCTGCTCGCGATGACGGTGGCATATCCAACATCGATAGCGACTGACACACCGCTTTCGCGGGCAAGCCTCGCTCCTACATTGGATTTGCGGGGGACATGGGATTTGTGTCCGACGCAGATCAACTGTGGGAGCGAGCTTGCTCGCGATGACGGCCGCCCATCCAGCACCAATCTCAAATGATGCAATCAACCCCCGCTCAACAGCACGCTGCTACAAATCAGTGCAAAAAAATCATTTTGCCACTACCTCCTACGCCGCTCTGTACTAGGATACGAAGCAGCCGCATCGTCGGCGTGATCGGCAATTGTGCCGTTTACCTCATCAAATCGCGCAAAAGGACCTGGACCTCAACACCTCAAACTCACGGATGAAATGATGAATACACAAATTCTGTTTCCGCACATTGGCAGAGTCATTGCCAGCACTGGCACGCGCGGTTTTGCGCAGATGCTCCACGAGCTGATGCTCACCCGCCTGGCCATCGACGCCACGCACATTTCGCAAACCAATGTCGACGCCCACGGCCATTTGCAGACGCAAACCTGTGGCTGCTGGCTCGGCGCGCAATTGACGTCCCTGCCCACCACCGAGACTTCGCCGCAATTGCACATGAGCCGCCGCGACGGCAATGTGCGTTATCTGGTCTCGGTGCATCGATCGCCGCACGCTGTGGACTTTTCCGCGCAGGATCGACGGCTTTTCGAAGGTTTCGCCCCGCTGCTGCTGCCGATGGTGGAAAAACACGTCGCCGCCCTGCATCACGCCGCCATCGGCCTCGAACACGCGAACGCAAGCAGCGAAGGCCAGCGCCTCGACGTGTTGCGCCAGCGTTTTTCCGAGCGCCTGGTGCAATCCGGTTTGCGCCTGTCCAATCGCGAACTGGAAGTGTGCATCGGCTTGCTCGCCGGCAGCACCGCGCCCGAGTTGGCGCAGCAGTTCAACCTCAAGGCCAATACGGTCGAAAGCTACCTCAAGCGCGCCGCGATAAAAATGGGCATCAGTGGCCGCCATTCACTGAAACGCTGGATGTATTCAGCGCAGGACCGCGCGGCCACCGAGACGTCCTTCACGCTGGCCTGAGCGCATTGCTCGTGCTCAATCGCGCGCCAGCGCTTCAATCGGGTCCAGGCGCGCCGCGTTGCGCGCCGGGACAAAACCGAACACGATGCCGATTAATGTCGAGCAGGCAAATGCGGTGATGATCGAGCCCATCGAGAAGACCATTTGCCATTCCTTGACGAACAGCGAAAACAGATAGCCGATGGCGTATGACAGCGAAATGCCGATCACCCCGCCAATCAGGCAAACCATCACCGCTTCCACCAGAAATTGCTGACGAATGTCCGATTGGCGGGCGCCGACCGCCATGCGGATGCCGATCTCACGGGTGCGCTCGGTCACCGACACCAGCATGATGTTCATCACGCCAATGCCGCCGACCAGCAACGAAATCACCGCGATCAACGACAACAACAGCGCCAGTGAGCGGCTGGTTTTCTGCACCGTTTGCATGATGCTGTCGAGGTTATTGGTGAAAAAATCCTTGCTGCCGTGGCGCTGCAGCAACAGCTTGTTGACGTGATCTTCCACCACTTTGCTCGGCTGGCCGTCCTTGATCCGCACGGTGATGCTGTCCAGATAACGTTGGCCCAACAAACGTCCGGCGGCGGTTTCGTAAGGCACCCAGACGTTGAGCAATTTGCTCGCGGCGAAGATGTTCTTGTTCTCGGCAGTGACCCCGATCACTGTGCACGGCAAATTGCCGATCAGGATCACCTGCCCCAGCGGATCGACCCCGGCACCGAACAGCCGCAGACGCGTGTTGTGATCAATCACCACCACTTGCGCCTGGCGTCGCGCATCGCTTTCGCTGAAGGCAATGCCGGCCGCCATTTTCAGGCCCTTGACCTTGAAATATTGATCGCTGACGCCGTTGACCTGGGCATTCAGGTCGATGTTGCGAAAGCGCAGCAACAGGTTGCGTCCGACCACCGGGGTGGCGCTGTCGACGTAATACAACTGGCTCAGCGCGAGCACGTCCGCCGGCACCAGGGTTTCAATCGCGGTCGCCCGACTGTCGCCGAAACTGGTGCCGGAATAGACGTCGATGGTGTTGCTGCCGATCGCCTGAATGTCCTTGAGCACGTAGCCCTTGGCGCCTTCGCCGATGGCCGAAATCGACACCACCGAGGTGATGCCGATGACAATCCCGAGCATGGTCAGCAGCGTGCGCATGCGATGGGAAATCAGCGCCACCCACGCCATGTTGAACGCTTCCTTGAACAAGCCGAGGCTCGCCACCAGCCGCCGCGTGCCGTTCGGTTTGAGCGTGGTTGATGGCTCGGCGGACAACGGCTGCTCGGCGCGTTCGTTGCGCCGGTCGCTGAGGATCTGGCCATCGCTGACCTCGATGATCCGTTGCGCGTTGGCGGCGACTTTCGGGTCGTGGGTGACAAGGATCACCGTGTGCCCGGCCGCATGCAGCTCCAGCAGGATGCGCATGACTTCCTTGCCGCTGGTGGTGTCGAGCGCGCCGGTCGGCTCGTCGGCGAGAATCACTTCACCGCCGTTCATCAAGGCGCGGGCGATACTCACGCGCTGCTGTTGCCCGCCCGAGAGCTGGCTCGGCCGATGCGTCAGATGCCCGGACAAACCCAGCCGCGCCAGCAGGTCCCTGGCGCGGCCATGACGCTTGACCTCGGCGGTGCCGGCATAGATCGCCGGCATCTCGACGTTGTGCATCGCGCTCAGGTGCGGCAGCAAGTGGTAACGCTGAAAGATGAAACCGAAGTAGTCGCGGCGCAGCTCGGCCAACGCCTGATCGTCCAGTTCGCGGGTTTCCAGGCCATTGATTTTGTAGCTGCCGGCCGTCGCGTAATCGAGGCAACCGAGGATGTTCATCAAGGTCGATTTGCCGGAACCGGAAGCGCCGATAATCGCCACCATTTCCCCGGAATGGATCGTCAGGCTGATGTCCTTGAGCGCGAGAAACTCACGCTCGCCGGCCATGAAACTGCGGGTGATGCCCTGAAGTTCGAGTAATGGCTGGCTCATGTTCAGCTCCCGGCCACGGCGGGCAGCGGATCGCCAATCACCACTTTGTCGCCCTCGGCCAGGCCTTGGTTGACCTGAACTTTGACGTTGTTGTTGATCCCGGTTTGCACGTTGCGCGTTTGCGCCTGACCCTTGGCATCCAGCACGCGCACCGGAAATGTGCCGTCGCTGTTGCGCGGCCCCAGCGCCGCGACCGGCACGGTCAAAACCGAGGTGGCGGTATCGAGGACGATGCGCACCTGCGCAGTCATGGCGATGCGCAAACGATGGTCCGGGTTTGGCACATCGAACAGCGCGTTGTAGAACACCGCAGTGTTCTGTTTCGGCGTGCCGGCAGTCTGGGTTTCGAGGAAGTTTTGCGGCGCCGGTTCGGTGCCGCGCAGTTTGCCGTAGTAGCGTTTGTCCTCGCCGAGAATGGTGAAATAAACGTCCTGCCCCGGCGTGATGTGAATCACGTCGGCCTCCGAGACCTGCGCCTTGACGGTCATGGTGTCCAGGTCCGCCAGTTTCAGCAGCACCGGCGCCAGTTGCTGGGCGATCACCGTTTGCCCTTCCTGGGTGACGATGCCGACCACGTCGCCGTCAATCGGCGCGACGATTCGCGTATAGGCGAGATTGACCTTGGCGGTGTCGATCTGAATGTGCGCGCTCTTGATTTGCGCATCGAGGGACAACAGGTTGGCGCGCTGCACGTCGTAAGCGGATTCGGCGGATTCGAAATCCTGTCGGGAGATCGAGGCGTCTTCCTGCAAGTCGCGATAACGCGAGTAAACCGCCTGCGTCTGCTTGAGTTGGGCCAGCGTGGCGCGGCGTTGCGCTTGCAGGTTTTCTTCGTCGACCTGGGCCTGGCGCAAGGTGTTCTGCAGCACCAGCGGATCGATTTCCGCCAGCCATTGGCCCTTTTTCACCTTGTCGCCGAGCTTGACCTTGAGCGACTTCATTTGTCCGGACACTTGCGCGCCGACATCGACCTGCTTGATGCCTTCGAGCAAACCGGTGGCCAACACGGCGTTTTCAATGTCCGCCCGCTCGACGCTGGCCAGCAGGTATTGCGGCGGCTCGGCCGGCGCCTGCACGGTGTAGAAAATCAACCCGGCCACCGCAGCCAGTCCCAGCGCCAAACCGATTTTGCGTAGCTTCGACTTTTCCATAAATGACCACAAAAAGCGTTGAGGGCAGACCCGACCGGCAGCGGCCGGGCCTGTGTTCAAGCGAACGGCAACCAGCGCCGATCAAGACACCCGCGCGGTGCTTGGCAGCGCCAGGCCATCGCGCCACCACGCGGCCAGGTGCAACACGTGCGGGGGTTTGAGCAAAGTGAAATGGTTGCCCGGCCCGTGCCATACCGCCAACTCGCGACAGTGCTGGCGCCAGCCTTCGACCATCGCCATTTGTTCGCGCTGGTTGCCGGCGGCATCCAGTGTCGGGTCGTCGGCGAGCACCAGCCGCACCGCGCCGGTGTAGGGCTGGCGCGGTTGATAAACCGTGCGCAGCGCCGTGGCGAATGTGCGCGCCAAGCCGTGAATCGACTGCGCCGTCGAACGCGCCGGAATCAGCCCGACGCGCACCATGCCGGCGTGCAACTGCTGCAACTGGGTGACGTCATCCGCGTCGGCAAATTGCGCCGGTTCGATGCCCAGCGATTGGCCGCTGGCCAGTTGCATGGCCTCGATCAAACGCTGCAACGCCGCCGTGGTGGTGTACGGCTTGCCGACCACGCCGTTGCCGCCGGGTGATTCGCTGTCGATCAAGGTCAGCGATGCCACTTCACGCCCCTGCGCTTGCAACCGCGCGGCCATTTCACAGGCGACCCAGCCGCCGAACGAGTGGCCGAGCAGGTGCAATGGGCCGTCTGGGCAATGTCGTTCCAGCGCTTCGAGGTAATGCTCGGCCGCGCTCTCGACGTCGCTGTGCGGTACCGCTTCGCCGTCCAGCCCGCGGGGTTGCAGGCCCATGATCGGCCACTGCGGCCCGAGCGCCTGGGTCAAACCGATAAACCCGGTGACGCTGTCGCCCGCGCCCGGCACGCAGAAGATCGGCGCATGCCCCGGTTGACCGTTCTGCAACGGCAATACCGGTTGATGACGCGACGACGGCTGTGCTTTGACCAACGCTGCCGAGGTCTCGATCGCGGCGCTGATGGCTTGCCCCAGCGCGGCGATGTGCGGTGCTTTCATCATGCTTTGGTGATCGCCGGGCACACCAATGCACTGCAGCCGTTCGGGCGCCAGCACCTCGGCCCAACCGAGGGTTTGGCTCAGGTGCGCCAAGGCCGGCGGCCGCTCCTGCGCCACGAACAGATGCAGCGGCACCGGCAGCGGCGCCAGGCTGTAATGGGCCATGGCATGACCGTGACCGACCTCGCGTTCCAGGTAATGGCGCACGTCGCGGTCCGCCGCAGCGGCGATTTGCGGGTACAACAGTTGCTGCTCACGACAGGTTTGCAGCAACGCGTCGAAATCCAGCTGTTCAAGGGATTGCTCAAGGGCCTGCAATGGTCCGAGCGCGGCCTCACCCGCAGCGCCCTGGCCGGTCCAGTATTGCGTGCACAGCAGCAACAATTGGCGTTTGCCTGCATGGCGGTCAGACCAGCGCGCCTTGCCCTGATCCGCCAGACGCGGCACATAAGTGTCGATCAAACCGAGGAAGTCCACCGTTTCGTCAGCCCCAAGCAACTGCGCGGCAATCTCGTAGGCCAACACCCCGCCAAAAGACCAGCCGGCCAGCCGATAAGGCCCGTGCGGCTGCACCGAACGGATGATTTTCACCAGCCGCGCCGCCAGACAGTGCATGGTTTGCAACTGTTCCTGTCCCAGCGCCAGCCCCGGCAAACCGTACACCGGAATGCCTTCGGCGATGTGCCGACCCAGCGCCGGGAAATACAGGTCCTGACCGCTGAACTCATGCACCAGAAACAACGGCGGCTGACTGCCGCCAGTGCGCACTTTTATCAGATGCTCATCGTCGGCAGCCGTACCTGAGCGCTGGCTCAAGTGAGTGGCCATCGATTCGATGCTGGCGTGCTGGAAAAGCTCGGCCAAGGTCACCGGCAAACCGGACTTTTGCATCAGGTTGACCAAGCGCACGGCCAACAACGAGTGGCCGCCCAGTTCGAAGAAGTTGTCGTGGCGACCGACCCGTTGCAGGGTCAGCACGTCGGCCCACACGCTCGCAAGGTTCTGCTCCAACGGCGTAATGGGCGGCGCATAGTCGCGGCTGAGCATTGCGCTTGGCTGCGGCGCGGGTAACGCTTTGCGATCGACTTTACCGTTAGCGGTCAAGGGCAGGTTTGCCAGGTGCACGTAGGCGGACGGGATCATGTAGTCCGGCAACTGACCTTGCACGTGCGTGCGCAGATATTCGATGTCGAGCGCGTCGTCGGCGGTGTAATACGCGACGAGGCGCTTGTCCCCCGGCGCGTCCTCGCGGGCCAGCACCACCACGTCCTTGACGCCTTTAGCGGTGGCCAGCCGGGCTTCGATCTCGCCCAATTCGATGCGGAAACCCCGGATTTTTACCTGATCGTCATTACGCCCGATGCATTCCAGCAAGCCTTGGGCGTTCCAGCGGCCGAGGTCGCCGGTGCGGTACAGCAAGGCGTCGGGATCGGCGCTGAACAAATCAGGCACAAACTTTTCGGCAGTCAGCTCCGGGCGATTCAAATACCCCTTGGCCACGCCCTGCCCGCCGATGCAGATTTCGCCCACAACGCCGATTGGCACGGGTTGCTGAAAAGCGTCCAGCAGATAAATCTGCGTGTTGGAAATCGGCCGGCCAATCGGCACGCTGTCGGCATCGGCCGCTAACGATTTCACTTCATAAGTGGTCGCGTAAGTGGTGGTTTCCGTGGGTCCGTAGCAATGCACCAAACGCAGTTCTGGAGCTAAGGCCAGCAAACGCCGAAACGCCGCTGGGTCCGCGCGTTCGCCGCCGCACAGCAGAATTCGCAAGCCCTTCAGCGCTTCGGGAATCAGCTGCACGTATTGGTTGAACAACGCCGTGGTGACGAACAACACGGTCGCCCCGGCGTCACTCAGCAGTTGGCCAAATCGCGCCGGTTCAAGCAGTGTCTGATGGTCGATGACCAGCACTTGTCCGCCATTGAGCAGCGGTCCCCAGACGTCCATGGTGCTCGCGTCGAATGCCGGATTGGAGGCAAACGCAACGCGATCCTGTGGGTTGAAATCGGCGTAACCGTTGTTGATCACCAGCCGCGTGATCGCCCGGTGCGGGACCAATACGCCTTTTGGCGTGCCGGTCGATCCGGAGGTGTACATGATGTACGCCACCGCTTCCGAAGACTGCGGCAGTTGCGGGTTATGCGTCGGCAACCCGGTCAGCGTCAGCCGGTCGAGGTCAACCCGTTGCAGCGCGCCGCTGCTGGCAAGGTTGCTGGCAAGACCGCTGCGGGTCAACAGGCACACGGCGCCGCTGTCGCCCAGCATGAAGGCCTGGCGTTCGGCCGGGGCATTAAGGTCCAGCGGCACATACACCGCCGCGCATTTGCACACAGCCAATTGGCTGACGAGCAAGTCCAGCGAGCGCTCCAGCACTATCGCCACGCTGTCACCCGGCGCCACGCCGAGGCTGATCAAGTGGTGAGCCAGTTGGTTGGCGCGCTGATTCAACGCGGCATAGCTCAACGCGGCAAAGCCCTGCGACTGCGCTCCGTCTACCGCCGCCAAGGCTTCGGGGCGCAGCAGCACTTGCGCTTCGAACAGTGAATGGACCGTTTGCGCTTGCGCATAAGCACGGTTGGTCGCGTTGAAATCCACCAGCAACTGCCGGCGCTCGGGCTCATCGAGCAAGTCCACCTGCGCCAGCAGCGCTTGGTCATTGGCGACCATCGCTTGCAACACCCGATTGAAATAACCGGCAAAACGCTGCGCCGTCGATTGATCAAACAGCGCCGTCGCGTATTCGAGCACGCCGCTGATCCTGCCCTGCCCTTCGCCGAGGCTCAGCGACACATCGAACTTGGCAAAATGACTGGCCTCGGCCAGCCCTTCCACACGCAAATCCGCCAGGGTCAACGCCGGGTTTTCGAGGTTGTGCCACGCCAGCGAAGTCTGGAACAACGGGCTGTACGCCAGGCTGCGCGTGGGTCGCGTGACTTCGACCACTTGCTCGAACGGCAAGTCCTGATGGGCCTGCGCTGCCAGCGTCTGCGTCTTGACCCGGGCCAGCAGCGCCGCGACGTCGAGCTCGCCGGACGTGTCGATGCGCACCGCCAGGGTGTTGACGAACAGGCCGATCAAGCCTTCGACCTCGGCGCGTTGCCGATTGGCCGCCGGCGAACCGATGACCACATCGTCCTGCCCGGACAGACGACTCAACACCGCGGCCCACGCCGCCATCAGCGTCATATACAGCGTGGTGCCGTGGCGCTGACTCAACGCCTTGAGCGCCGCAGTCAGTTGTTCATCGAGACGAATGTCGACGCTGCTGCCGGCGTAATCCTGCTGCGCCGGGCGTGGCCGGTCGGTCGGCAACAGCAACAGGGCCGGGGCGCCGGCCAGGGCTTGTTGCCAATATTCGCTCTGGCGTTGCAGCAGCTCGCCGCTCAACCAGCGCCGCTGCCACCGGGCGAAGTCGCCATATTGCACGGCCAGCGCCGGCAGCGGATCAGCCTCGCCCTGACTGAATGCCTGATACAAAGCGATCAACTCAGCGGTCAGCACGCCCATCGACCAGCCATCGGCAACGATGTGATGCAGGGAAACCAGCAACACATGGTGATCATCGGCGAGGGTCAGCAAACTGCCGCGAATCAACGGGCCATGCTGCAAATCAAACGGCTGCGCCGCTTCGGCCTGAATCCGCGCGCGTAATGCCTGCGGCGATTGCGCCTGATCACGCCAGTCTTCGATTTGCAGACGCAACGTCGCAGCGGCGTCGATCGACACCTGCGGCTGGTCCTGATGCTCGACAAACCGGCTGCGCAACGTGGCGTGCCGCTCGACGATGCGCGCCAACGCCCGTTGCAGCGCCGCGACGTCGAGCCGCCCGCGCAGCCTGAGGCTCGCCGCAATGTTGTAGGCGCTGTTGCCGCCGTCCATTTGCGCGAGAAACCACAAGCGCTGCTGCGCAAACGACAGAGGCGATCCTTCGTCATCCGCGCCAGCCATGATCGCCGGCAAAGTGCTGCGCCCGGCTTCGGCCAGCACCTGCGCGACCGCGCTCAGTTGCGGGTTGGCGAACAGTTCATTCAAGGCCAGTTCGACACCCAAACGCAGACGAACGCGCGAGACCATGCGCATCGCCAGCAACGAATGGCCGCCCAGTTCGAAAAAATGATCCTCGCGGCCGACCTGCTCGACTTGCAGCACTTCGGCCCAGATCTGCGCCAGCACGGTTTCGATTTCGCCCTGCGGCGCCTGATATTCGCGGGTCAGCAGAGCCGCATGATCGGGGGCCGGCAATGCTTTGCGCTCGACCTTACCGTTGGCGTTCAGCGGCAGCTTTGGCAGGTGCACGCAGGCGGACGGGATCATGTAGTCCGGCAGCGAATTTTGCAGATGAGCGCGCAGGCTTTCGCCGCTCAACGCCTCGCCGTGCACGGTGTAATAAGCCACCAGACGCTTGTCCCCCGGCACGTCTTCGCGGGCCAGAACGACGACGTCTTTGACCCCGGGACAGGTTGCCAAGCGTGCTTCGATCTCGCCCAGTTCGATGCGAAAACCACGGATTTTCACCTGATCGTCATTACGCCCAAGGCATTCCAGCAAACCTTGCGCGTTCCAGCGCCCGAGGTCGCCGGTGCGGTATAGCAAGGCCTGGGGATTGCCACTGAACACGTCAGGCACAAACTTTTCGGCAGTCAGCTCCGGGCGATTTAAATATCCCTTGGCCACGCCCTGCCCGCCGATGCAGATTTCGCCCACAACGCCGATTGGCACGGGTTGCTGAAAAGCGTCCAGCAGATAAATCTGCGTGTTGGAAATCGGCCGGCCAATCGGCACGCTGTCGGCATCGGCCGCTAAGGATTGCACTTCATAAGTGGTTGCGTAAGTGGTGGTTTCCGTGGGTCCGTAGCAGTGCACCAGGCGCAGTTCTGGAGCAAATTCGAGCAAACGCCGAAACGCCGCCGGGTCCGCCCGTTCACCGCCGCACAGCAAAATTCGCAAACCCTTGAGCGCTTCGGGAATAAGTTGCACGTATTGGTTGAACAACGCCGTGGTGACGAACAACACGGTTGCCCCGGACTGACTCAACACCTCACCGAAACGCGTGGGATCGAGCAGCGTCTGCC
The DNA here is from genome assembly GCF_900105155.1 of Pseudomonas prosekii. Lineage (NCBI taxonomy): Bacteria > Pseudomonadati > Pseudomonadota > Gammaproteobacteria > Pseudomonadales > Pseudomonadaceae > Pseudomonas > Pseudomonas prosekii. The sequence continues at coordinate 5,105,723 of NZ_LT629762.1, read as the reverse complement.
GATCGATGACCAGCACTTGCCCGCCATTGAGCAGCGGCCCCCAGACGTCCATGGTGCTCGCGTCGAATGCCGGGTTGGAGGCAAACGCCACGCGATCCTGCGGATTGAAATCGGCATAACCGTTGTTCAGCACCAGCCGCGTAATCGCCCGGTGCGGGACCAATACGCCTTTTGGCGTGCCGGTCGAACCGGAGGTGTACATGATGTACGCCAGCGCTTCAGCGGACTGCGCAATCTGCGGATTGTGCGTCGGCAAATCTTCGCCGGATGGCAACTGCTCCGGGTCGATGCGCCGAGCGGGAAAATCAAGCGTGGCGCTGGCCGGGCTCAGCACACAGTACGCCTGACTGTCCTCGACCATAAAACGCTGGCGCTCGGCCGGCGCGTGAATATCCAGCGGCACATAGGCCGCCGCGCACTTGCTGATCGCCAATTGGCTGACCAGCAAACCCACCGAGCGCTCCAGCAGGATCGCGACGTGGTCGCCGGGTTTGAGCCCAAGGCTGATCAGGTGATGAGCCAGGCGATTGGCGCGGATATTCAGTTGCCGATAACTGAGGATTTGCTCGCCGTGGACCACGGCAATCGCCTCGGGCTGCGCGAGTGCCAGCGCTTCAAACACGCCGTGCACGGTCAGTTGATCCGGGTAATCGCGGTGCGTGTCGTTGAAGCCGAGCAACAATTGCCGGCGCTCGCTCGGCGGAATAATCGCCAACCGCGTGCTCGCCGGATCAGCCGGTTGCTCAAGCGCCCTTACGAGGTTTTCCAGGGCCTGATGCAAGTAACCGCAGATGCGCGCGGCGTCGATGCCGGGCGCCGTCAGTGCGGTCAGGGCAAAATGGTCGCCGAGGTCATCGACACTCAAGGTCAGCGGGTAATTGGTCCGCTCTTCGCTGCTCAGCGCCGCGATGCCGCGCCACGCCGCGAGCGCTTCGGCACTGGCATTGGCGGCGCTGGAGGCGCTGTGCCGATAGTTGAGCAGTGCGCTGAACAGCGGCGTCGGTGCCACGACTGCGCTGCAGCGTTGGGCCAGGGCCAGCGGCGCATGTTCGTGGCGCAGCAATGTGGTCAGGCGCGCATGGGTCGCCTTGACCGCGGCGTGCAGCGATTCGCCGCCGACATCGACGCGAAACGGCAAGGTATTGATGAAAATTCCCAACGCGCGGTCGGTCGCGTCGGCACCAAGCATGCGCCCCATCAGCACCGTGCCGAACACCACCCGCTGCTTGCCGGACACCACCGCCAGCACCTGCGCCCACGCCAGGTGAAACAGGCTCGCGGCGCTCACGCCCAAGTGTCGCGCCCGCGTGCGCAGACGCCGGCCCAGCTCGGCATCAACCTCGCGGCGGGCCTCTTCGATGGCCTGGCCGTCGCCCTGCACATCCTGCAAACCGAACGGCAACGTTGGCTCATCGATATCGCCGAGCATCTCGCGGAAAAACGCTTCGTGCTCCTGTTCACTGACCCCGAGCAACGCGTGAGCCACGTAAGTGCGAAAGGGCACAGCGTCGCCCAGCCGTGCGCTGCGCCCGAGCAGGAACGCCTGCATTTCCTGGCTCACCACTTCCAGCGCGCTGTGGTCGAGGGCCATGTGGTGAAACATCAGCAACGCAACGATGCGCTGGCTCGGCGCATCCCACGCGTGCACCAGCCGCAGCAACGGCGCCTGGGTCACGTCGATCCGGTAACGCCGACCGTCGAAACGCTGGTGCAACTGAGCGGCGATCTCACCGTTTGCCGGGTCGAGCTGCAGCGCTTCGACCGGCAACGTCGCCTGTCGCCAGACCACCTGCATCGGTCGCTCCAGCCCTTGCCAGACCACCCCGGTGCGCAAGATATCGTGGCGATCGATGACGCCCTGCAAGGCGTGGACAAAATCGTCGAGGCGTTCGCGGCTGTCGAAGGCGAACCGCGATTGCATGATGTACGGGTCGCCCTGCGCGGCGCTGACGTGGTGGAACAGGATGCCTTCCTGCAACGGCGCCAACGGGTAAATGTCCTGCACATTGCCCGCGCCGCCGGGCACGGTGGCGACGATGCGCTCGATGGCGGCTTGATCAAGTGTTGCCAGGGTCAGCATCGACGGGGTGATGCGCGTGGTGCCGGGGAGGATCGCGTTGGCCGGCACCTCGACCGAACCGGCGCGGCTCGGCGAATAGTCCCCGGCGCGGATCATCGCGATCAGCGCCGGTTTGTGCTCGCGCATCGAGGCAAGGATGGCCGGCTCGCTGAGCGCCTGTTTGTTGCCTTGCACCAGCAACTGATCACCCTTGAGCGACAGCTGAATATCCTTGGCTTTGAGTGTCGCGAGTAATTCGATCACGCTCACAGGACGATCTCCATTCGTTCGGTTACAGCGGCGTAGCCCGCCAGCGTCGGGTGTTCGAACAACGTGCGCACGTCGGCTTCAAGGCCTTCCTGGCGCAAGCGGCCCATCAGGCTCACGGCCAGTAACGAGTGGCCGCCCAGTTCGAAGAAATTGTCCTCGCGCCCGACCTGTTCGACGTGCAACAACTCGGCCCACAGCCGCGCCAGCAGTATTTCGGTATCGCCAAGCGGCGCCTGATATTCGTGGACTCGCATTGCGCTCAGGCCCGGGGCCGGCAAGGCTTTGCGGTCGAGTTTGCCGTTGGGGCTCAGGGGCAAGGCGTCGAGGTGGACGAACAGTGCCGGCACCATGTAGTCCGGCAGGTGTTGCAGCAAATCGCCGCGCAGCGCTTCGATGTCCTGCGCGATGCCGGTGTACCAGGCGACCAGGCGTTTATCGCCGGGCACGTCTTCGCGAGCGAGGACCACGGCTTCCTGCACGCCGCTGCACTGGGTCAGGCGCGCCTGGATTTCCCCGAGTTCGATGCGCAAACCACGGATTTTCACCTGGTCGTCGTTGCGTCCCAGGTACTCGATATTGCCGTCGACGCGATACCGCGCAACGTCGCCGGTGCGGTACATGCGCGCGTTGGGATCGTCGCTGAACGGGTCCTGGAGAAAGCGTTCGGCGTTGAGTTGCTCGCGGTTCAGGTAACCGCGGGCGACTTGCACGCCGCCGATGTACAACTCGCCGACCACGCCCAGCGGCACCGGTTGCCGGTGCGCGTCGAGCAAATAAATGCGCGTGTTGGCAATCGGTTTGCCAATCGGCGTGTTGTCCGGCACTTGCGTTGAAAGCCCGGCGCAATGCCACGCGGTGACGTCAACCGCAGCTTCGGTCGGGCCGTAGAGGTTGTGCAACTGAGTGGCGGGTAATTGCGCCTGGAAACGCCGCACCACACTGCCCGGCAACGCTTCGCCGCTGCACATCACGTTTTTCACCCCGTGGCAGGCAGCGACGTCGCCGTGGGCGAGGAACACGTCGAGCATCGACGGCACAAAGTGCAGCGTGGTGATCTGCTCGGCGGCAATCACTTCGCAGAGGTAGGCCGGGTCCTTGTGCCCTTCCGGGCGCGCCATCACCAGTCGCGCGCCGGTCATCAGCGGCCAGAAGAATTCCCACACCGACACGTCGAAACTGAACGGGGTTTTCTGCAGCACTGCGTCGGTCGGCGTCAGGTTGTAAGCGTCCTGCATCCACAGCAAACGGTTGACCACCGCGCGGTGTTCGTTGATCACGCCTTTGGGTTGACCGGTCGAGCCCGAGGTGTAAATCACGTACACCGTGTGTCGCGGCGTCAGCGCCGCAACCTGCGGATTGGCGATTGGCTGCGCTTGCCACAGCGACTGATCACGATCGAGATCAATCACCGGCACTGCAACGGCACCGAGCAAACCACGCGTGCCACTTTGCACCAGCACCGCGACCGGCGCGCAGTCTTCAAGCATGTAGGCCAGACGCTCCAGCGGATAGCTCGGGTCGAGCGGCACATAACCGCCGCCAGCCTTGAGAATGGCCAGCAGGCCGACGACCATGTCGAGCCCGCGCTCAACGCAGATCGCCACCCGCGAATCCGGCCCGACGCCGTGTTCGCGCAAGTGATGGGCCAGTTGGTTGGCGCGCTCATTCAGTTCGCGATAGCTCAGCCGTTGCGGGCCGGCGAGGACCGCCAGCGCCTGCGGCGTGCGCTGCGCCTGGTCTTCGAACAAGCCATGAATGGTTTGCTCCAGCGGGTAATCGACTTCGCTGGCATTCAGTTCAAACAGCAGGTGTTCACGCTCCCGCGCAGTGAGGATCGGCAAGCGATTGAGGGCGCGTTGCGGCGTCTGCTCCAGCGCACCGACCAGACCTTCCAGCGCCGTGTGCAGGTAATCGCAGATGCGCTGGGCGCCGACCTCGGCAACGGTCATCGCGCTGAGCATGAAACCTTCGCCAAAGTCATCGACATTCAGCGTCAGCGGGTAGTTGGTGCGTTCTTCGCTGGTCAGCGTTTGAATGCCAGGCCACTGGTTTTGCGCGGTGTGCTGCGGGTCGCTGTGGCGATAATTGAGCATGGCACTGAACAGCGGCAATGGCGCCGCCACCGCGCTGCAACGTTGCGCGAGTGCCAGCGATGCATGTTCGTGGCCGAGCAATGCGCTGAGCCGCACATGGGTCGCTTTGAGCGCATCGCGCACGGCGTTTTCACCGAGATCCACGCGCAAAGGCAAGGTATTGATGAACAAACCCAAGGCCCGGTCGGCACCCTCGCCGCCCTGCATGCGGCCCATCAACACCGTGCCGAAGACCACCGCGTCCTTGCCCGAAGTGGCGCCCAGTACCTGTGCCCAGGCGAGATGGAACAGGCTGGCGGCGCTGACCCCAAGCAGCCGGGTTTGCACGCGCAGACGCTGGCTCAACTCTACCGGCAATGGCTGGCGCGCCTGCTCGCTAGCGGCGCCATGCCCTTGCACATTGTGCAAACCGAACGGCAGCGTCGGCTCGTCAATGTCGCCGAGCATGTCGCGGAAGAAGCCTTCGTGTTCCTCCTCGCTGACGCCGCGCCGCGCCTGGGCCACGTAATTGCGATAAGGCATCGCGGCGCCGGGCAGTTGCCCGCCACCGAACAACAAGGCGTGAATTTCGCCACGAACCACGTCCAGCGCGGTGTGGTCGAGGGCGATGTGGTGGAACAGCAACGTCGCCTCCACTCGATTTTGCTGCAGCGGGTCGCGCGTGTAGAACATGCGAATCAGCGGTGCCTGGGTCAGGTCGAGGCGCTCGGGCAGTTGATCGGCCGGGGCTTCCAATAGCAACAATTGCGCCTGACGCCAGACCACTTGCAGTGGCTGGCTCAACCCTTGCCAAACCACCGCCGTGCGCAGGATGTCGTGACGGTCGATGACTTTTTGCAGCGCGTGGGCGAACGCTTGCAGGCGCTCGAGGCTGTCGAATGCCAGCGCCGATTGCAGCAGGTACGGGTCGCCCTGCTCGGCGGTGATGTGGTGGTAAAGAATGCCTTCCTGCAACGGCGCGAGCGGGTAAATGTCCTGCACGTTGGCGCCGCCGCCGGGCACGTTGGCGAGCACTTGGTCGATGGTGGCTTGATCGAGCTCGACCAGCGGCAACAGGTCTGGGGTGATGTGCTGGCAACCCGCGGTTATCCGATTGGCCGGGACAACGATTTCGCGGCCACTGCCAATCGCAGCGGCCAGCGCAGCCAGTGTCGGTTGGCTGAACAGCACACGCACGTCGGCGCTCAAGCCTTGCTGGCGCATGCGTTCGATCAGGCTGACGGCGAGCAGCGAATGGCCACCGAGTTCGAAGAAATTGTCTTGCCGGCCGACACGTTCAACCTTGAGCACGTCGGCCCAGATTTGCGCCAACGCCTCTTCGACCTGGCCTTGCGGCGCCTCGTACTCGCGATTCAGCAGCGCGGATTGGTCGGGCTCGGGCAAGGCCTTGCGGTCGAGTTTGCCGTTGGCGGTCAGCGGCAGGTGGTCGAGGCGCACATACGCTGAAGGCACCATGTACTCCGGTAACTGCCCCTGCAAATGGTCGCGCAAGTCTTCGATCAGCAGTGGCGTGTGTTCGACGAACCAGACGCTCAGGCGTTCGTCGCGCACCAGCGCCACCGCCTCTTTGATCCCGGCGTGACTGGACAACGCCGCTTCGATCTCGCCGAGCTCGATGCGCATGCCGCGGATCTTTACCTGATCATCGTTGCGACCGAGGTATTCGAGGCTGCCGTCGGCCAGCCACCGCGCGAGATCGCCGGTGCGGTACATCCGCGAATGCTCGACAAAAGGATCCTGAAGAAAACGTTCGGCAGTCATTTGCGCACGATGCAGATAACCCCGCGCGACACCCGCGCCGGCCACGTACAACTCGCCGGCGACGCCAATCGGCACTGGCCGTTGCTGTTCATCGAGCAAGTAAATCCGCGCATTGGCGATTGGCTGGCCGATATGCAGCGGCTCGCCGACGTTCATTCGTCCCGAGGTCGCGACTACTGACGCCTCAGTCGGACCGTAGTTGTTGATCACCGCAAAGGTCTGCTGGCGGGTGAACTGACGCAAACGGTCGCCGCCAATCAGCAGCGTGCGCAAGGTCGGGTGTTCGAGGTGTTGGCTAAACGCATATTCGGCCACCGGCGTCGGCAGGAAACTCACGTCCAGCGGCTGCACTTGCCACCAATTCAACAGCTCATCGATGTTCTCGTTGCCGACATCCGCCGGCGGCAAATGCAAGGTGGCGCCGCTGCACAGCGCTGGCCAAACCTCCCACGCCATCGCATCAAAACCGAAACCGGCGACGCTTGAGGTCTGGCTGTCCTGGCCCAGATCAAACGCTTCGCAGTGCCAGTGCACGAGGTTTTCCACGGTGTGATGCTCGACCATCACGCCTTTCGGCAACCCGGTCGAACCCGAGGTGTAGATCACATACGCAAGGTGCGCCGGGCTCAAACCGGCGATCAGCGGATCGGCGATGGACTGTTGTTGCCAGGTCGCCCCGTCGAGGTCGATCAGTGGGATGTCACCGAGTAAAGCGCGGGTTGCACTTTGCGCCAACACCGCGACGGGAGCGCTGTCCTGCAACAGATAAGCGATGCGCTCCGGCGGGTACGCCGGATCAATCGGCACGTAACCGCCGCCAGCCTTGAGAATCGCCAACAGCCCCACAAGCATGTCCGGCCCGCGCCGCACGCAGAGCGCCACGCGGTCATCCGGTTTGACCCCATGCTGGACCAGATGATGGGCCAACTGGTTGGCGCGGCGGTTGAGTTGCTGATAGTTCAGCTCCTGCGAGCCCTGAACCACCGCCAGCGCATACGGGCGCAACTGCGCCTGCGCTTCAAACAAACCATGCAAGGTCTGCGGGCTCGGATAATGCGTGTCGGTGAGATTGAAGGTGTGCAGCACTTGCGCGCGTTCGTGCGCCGGCAGGATCGACAACTCGTTGAGCGCCCGTTGCGGGGTCTGCTCCAGCGCCTGGATCAGTTGTTCAAGCGCGGTGTAAACGTATTCGGCCACGCGCCCGGCGCCGACCGAGGCCAGGGTTTGCACGCCCAGTCGAAAGCCTTCACCGGCATCGTTGACGTTCAGCACCAACGGGTAATTGCTGCGCCCGCGCACATTGAACACCTCGATGCCGGGCCAACCGACAAAGCGTTGGCCACCCTCGTCCGCCGCGCTCAGCCGATAGTTGAGCAGTGCGCTGAACAATGGCAGTGACGAAGGCACGCCGCTGCAACGCTGGGCCAGCGACAGCGATGCATGTTCGTGACCGAGCAATTGCGAGAGCCGCGCATGGGTCGCACGGACCGCCGATTGCACGCCGACCGCATCGACGCTGATGTGCAACGGCAGGGTATTGATGAACATTCCCAGCGCGCGGTCGGCGCCCTCGCCGCCCTGCATGCGACCGAGCAACACGGTGCCAAACACCACGTCTTCGCGCCCGGTAACCTGGCCCAACACCTGCGCCCACGCCAGGTGCAGCACGCTGGCGGCGCTGACCCCGAGTTGCCGCGCCTGTTCGCGCAACCGCTGGCTCAGGGCATCGTCCAGCGTCAGTTGCGCTTCCTCGATATCGCTGCCGTCGCCGCTGACGTCGTGCAAACCGAACGGCAGCGTTGGCTCGTCGATGTCGCCAAGCATTTCGCTGAAAAACCCTTCGTGCTCGTCCTGACTGACGCCCAACCGCGCCTGCGCCACATAGTTGCGATACGGCACGGCGGCGCCCGGTTGCGCGCTCGGGTCGAGCAGAAAAGCCTGGATCTCCTGACCGACCACGTCCATCGCCAAGTGATCCAGCACCAGATGATGGAACAGCAGCGTCGCTTCTATGCGTTGTTGCGGCGCCGGTTCCCGCGTGTAAATCATCCGAATCAGCGGCGCCTGGCTGATGTCGAGGCGTTCGGGCAACTGATCGACCGGCGCTTGTGTGACCGGGGCTTCTGTGACCGGCAGGAGCGCCTCGCGCCAGACCACTTGTAGCGGCTGCTGCAACCCTTGCCACACCACGCCGGTACGCAAAATGTCGTGGCGGTCGATGACTTTTTGCAGCGCGTTGGTGAACGCTTGCAGGCGCTCGAAGCTGTCGAACGCCAGTTGCGTTTGCAGCAGATAAGGATCGCCGTGAGTCGCGCTGAGGTGGTGATAAAGAATGCCTTCCTGCAACGGCGCGAGCGGGTAAATGTCCTGCACGTTGCCGGCACCGCCGGGCACGCTGGCGACTACCTGGTCGATTGCGTCCTGATCCAGATCTACCAGTGGCAACAGCTGCGGCGTAATGCGCTGGCAACTCTGGGTTATCCGATTGGCCGGGACCACGATTTCGCGGCCACTGCCAATCGCAGCGGCCAGCGCAGCCAATGTCGGTTGGCTGAACAGCACACGCACGTCGGCGCTCAAGCCTTGCTGGCGCATGCGCTCGATCAGGCTGACGGCGAGCAGCGAATGGCCGCCGAGTTCGAAGAAATTGTCTTGCCGGCCAACACGTTCAACCTTGAGCACGTCGGCCCAGATTTGCGCCAACGCCGCTTCAACCTTGCCTTGCGGCGCTTCGTACTCGCGATTCAGCAACGCGGTCTGGTCGGGCTGCGGCAAGGCCTTGCGATCAAGTTTGCCGTTGGCAGTCAGCGGCAAATGATCGAGGCGCACATAGGCGGACGGCACCATGTAATCCGGCAACTGATTTTGCAGATGTTCGCGCAGGTCCTCGATCAGCAGCGGCGTGTGCTCGACGAACCAGACGATCAGGCGTTCGTCGCGCACCAGCGCCACGGTCTCGTTGATCCCGGCGTGGGTTGCCAGCGCGGTTTCGATCTCGCCCAACTCGATGCGCATGCCACGGATTTTCACCTGATCGTCATTGCGACCGAGGTATTCGAGGCTGCCGTCGGCCAGCCACCGCGCGAGGTCGCCGGTGCGATACATCCGCGAATGATGCACAAACGGATCGCGGAGAAAACGTTCGGCGGTCATTTGCGCACGATTCAGATACCCGCGCGCCACCCCGGCGCCCGCCACATACAACTCGCCAGCCACGCCAATCGGCACCGGACGTTGTTGTTGATCAAGCAAGTAAACCCGCGCATTGGCGATGGGCTGGCCGATGTGCAACGGCTCGCCGACGTTCACCCGTCCCGACGTCGCGACGACCGAGGCTTCGGTCGGCCCGTAGTTGTTGATCACCTCAAAGGTCTGGGTTTTGCCGAACTGACGCAAACGGTCGCCGCCAATCAGCAGCGTGCGCAAGGTCGGATGCTCAAGGTTTTGGCTGAAGGCGTATTCGGCCACCGGCGTCGGCAGAAAACTCACATCCAGCGGTTGCGCCTGCCACCAACTCAGCAGTTCATCGATGTTCTCGTTGCCGACATCCGCCGGCGGCAAATGTAAAGTCGCGCCGCTGCACAGCGCTGGCCAGACCTCCCACGCCATCGCATCAAAACCAAACCCGGCGACGCTTGAGGTCTGGCTGTCCTGGCCCAGATAAAACGCCTCGCAATGCCAGTGCACGAGGTTTTCCACGGTGCGGTGTTCGACCATCACGCCTTTCGGTAAACCGGTCGAGCCGGAGGTATAAATCACGTAAGCGAGGTGCGCCGGGGACAGCCGCGCAACCTGCGGATTGCTGATCGGTTGTTGTTGCCAAATCGGGCTATCGAGATCGATCGTGACGCTATCACCGAGCAAACCGCGCGTGGCGCTCTGCGCCAGCACCGCCACCGGCGCGCTGTCCTGCAACAGATAGGCGATGCGTTCCGGCGGATACGCCGGGTCAATCGGCACGTAACCGCCGCCCGCCTTGAGAATCGCCAGCAGGCCCACGAGCATCTCTGGCCCGCGCCGCACGCAAAGCGCCACGCGGTCGTCGAGCTGCACGCCGTGTTGCAGCAAGTGATGCGCCAACTGATTCGCGCGCTGGTTGAGTTGCTGATAATTGAGCCGCTGCGAACCCTGAATCACCGCCAGCGCATACGGGCGCAATTGCGCCTGCGCCTCGAACATTCCGTGCAAGGTTTGCGCGCTCGGGTAGTCGGCGTCGGTGTGGTTGAAGGTGCGCAGGACCTGTTCACGTTCGTGCGCCGGCAAAATCGACAAGCCATTAAGCGCGGCGCCCGGCGCCTGTTCCAGTGCGTTGACCAGTTGCTGCAAGGCGCCATACATATAGTCGCCGACCCTTTGCGCGCCGACCTCGGCGTGGGTTTGCACCACCAGGCGAAAGCCCTCGCCGAGGTCGTCAACGCTGAGCACCAACGGATAATTGCTGCGCTCCTGCGATTGCAGAATCTCGATACCTTCCCAGCCCAGCGGACTGCCGACAGCGTCGTCCGTCTCACTTTGGCCCGCCGCACTGTGGCGATAGTTGAGCAAGCTGTTGAACAACGGCAACGACGCCGGCACGCCGCTGCAACGCTGCGCCAGCGACAACGAAGCGTGTTCGTGGCCGAGCAATTGCGAGAGCCGCGCATGGGTCGCGCGCACGCCGGCCTGCACGCCGCTGGCGCCGACATTCACGCGCAACGGCAAGGTATTAATGAACATGCCCAACGCGCGGTCGGCGCCCTCGCCGCCCTGCATCCGGCCGAGTAAAACCGTGCCGAACACCACGTCTTCTCGACCTGTGACCTGGCCCAGCACCTGCGCCCACGCCAAGTGCACGACGCTGGCGACGCTCACGCCCAACATGCGCGCCTGCTCGCGCAACCGCCGGCTCAGCGTGGCGTCGAGGTTTTGCTGCGCTTGCTCAATGCCGCTGCCGTCGCCATTGACGTCCTGCAAGGCAAACGCCAGGGTCGGCTCATCGATATCGCCGAGCATTTCGCTGAAAAATGCTTCGTGCTCAGCCTCGCTGAGGCCCAACCGTGCCTGCGCCACATAGTTGCGATAGGGCACCGCAGCGGTTGGCGGCAGCGCCTGGCCGCAGAGGCTGGCGCTGAGCTCTTGCACCAGCACGTCGAGCGCGGTGTGGTCGAGCACCAGGTGATGCAGCAACAGAATGCCGATCCAGCGAGACTGGTCCGGGTCATGCGTATAGGCGAAGCGCATCAGCGAGGCTTTACTGAAATCGAGGCGGTAGTGCCGCGGGTCGAAGCGTGCCTGCATCTGTTGCAGCACGTCACCGTCCTGCGGGTCGGCGTCGACGCGTTCCAGGGCCAGCGGAGCCTGGCGCCAGACCACTTGCACCGCTTCGTCGAGCCCTTGCCAATGCACGCTGGTGCGCAAAATATCGTGGCGCTGGATCGCCGCTTGCAGCGCACGCACAAAAGCTTTGATCTGCTTCAGGCCGTCAAACGCAAACTGCACCTGCAACACGTAAGGATCGCCCTCGGTCGCGGCCAAATGGTGATAAAGAATCCCGGCCTGCAACGGCGCGAGCGCATAAATATCCTGCACATTGGCCACCCCGCCCGGCACGCTGTCGACGATCTGGTCGATCGCCGCTTGGTCGAGCGTCGCCAGTGGCAACAACTCCGGGGTAATACGCGGGCAATCGGCGGCAATGCGATTGGCCGGCACGCGCACCTGCTGCTGGCCGCCGACCGCTGCCGCCAGCGCGGCGAGGGTCGGTTGGCCAAACAGCACGCGCACGTCGGCGGCCAATTCCAACTGCCGCATGCGTTCGATCAGCTTCACCGCCAACAGCGAATGGCCGCCAAGTTCGAAAAAGTTGTCGTGCCGCCCGACCTGTTCGAGGTTGAGCAAGTCGCGCCAGATCCCGGCAATCGCACGCTCGACCTCGCCCTCCGGGGCCTGATAATCGCGACGGGCAACGGCCTCGGCGTCCGGCGCCGGCAAGGCTTTGCGGTCGAGTTTGCCGTTGGTGGTCAGGGGGAAATGATCGAGCAGGACAAACGCGCCCGGCACCATGTATTCGGCCAATGAGCGCAGCAAGTGGTCGCGCAATTCGGCGGCGCTCGGCTCGGCGTTTGCAGCAGCATTTGGTTCGGCAATCAGATAAGCCACCAGACGCACATCGCCGGGCGTGTCTTCGCGGGCGACCACCAGCGCTTCGCGCACGCCGTGATGCGCAACCAGCCGCGCTTCGATCTCGCCAAGTTCGATGCGAAAACCACGGATCTTCACTTGATCGTCGTTACGCCCCAGGTAATGCAGGCTGCCATCGACGCTCCAGCGCGCGAGGTCGCCGGTCTTGTACAGCCGCGCATCGGCGCGGCCGCTGAACGGGTCAGCGATAAAGCGTTCGGCGCTGAGTTCGGCGCGGTTCAGGTAACCGCGCGCGACCCCGGCGCCGCCGACGTACAACTCGCCAATGACCCCGGCCGGCACTGGCTCGCGGCGGGCGTCGAGCACGTACAGTTGCAGGTCGGGAATGCGTAGGCCAATCGGGCTGACGCCGGTCAATTGGCTGTCCGCCGCTTCCAGTGGGTGGTACGTCACGTGCACCGTGGTTTCGGTGATGCCGTACATGTTGACCAGTTGCGTGCCGGCGTTGGCGACCCGGCCATACCAGGGTTTGAGGATGCCGGGGTCGAGCGCTTCGCCGCCGAAAATCACCTGGCGCAGCGAGTGTTTCTGTTGGCTGTTGCCCTGGGCGACGATCAATTGGCGAAAGGCGCTCGGCGTCTGGTTGAGGATGCTCACGCCGGCCTCGCAGAGCAACGCGTAGCACTCGTCCGGCGAGCGGCTGACCAGTTGCGGCACCACCAGCAATTGCCCGCCGTGCGCCAGCGCGCCCCAGATTTCCCAGACCGAAAAATCGAACGCAAAGGAATGGAACAGCGCCCAGACGTCTTGCCGATTGAAGTCGAACCAGTAACGCGTTGCCGAAAACAGCCGTGCCACTTGCCGATGCTCGACCATCACGCCTTTGGGTAAACCGGTCGAGCCGGAGGTGTAAATCACGTAGGCGAGATTGGCGGCAGTCAGCGCCGGGATGTGCGGGTTGCTGCTGTTCTGGTTGCTGTTGGTCTGGTCGCGCAACTCGCGACTTTCCAGATCGATGACCGGCACCGTCAGTTGGCCAACCAACGCCAGCGTGGATGGCTGCACCAGCACCGCGACCGGCGCGCTGTCGCTGAGGGTGTAGGCAATTCGCTCAAGCGGATAGGCCGGGTCAATCGGCACGTAAGCGGCGCCGGACTTGAGGATGCCGAGCAGGCCGATGAGCATTTCCAGACTGCGCTCGACGCAAATCGCCACGCGATCATCCGGGCGCACGCCGAGGCTCAACAGTTGATGCGCAACCTGATTGGCGCGCTGATTGAGCGCGCCGTAAGTCAGGTTCCAATGTTCATACATCACCGCGATCGCGTCCGGGCGCACGGCGGCTTGGGTTTCGACCTGATGATGAATCAGCGAAGCATCGGCGTACTCGCCCTGCGGCGCATTCAGGGTGTGCAGCAGGTGATGACGTTCGCTGGCCGGCAGAATATTCAGGGTTTGCACGGCGATATCGGGGGTTTCTTCAAGCGCCTGGACCAGGCTTTCCAGCGCGGTTTGCAGGTAACGCGCGACCCGCGTGGCGCCAATCGAGCAGGCGACCATCACCGTCACCGAGAAGTCGTCGCCGAGATCGTCGACATTGACCGTCAGCGGATAGTTGGTGCGTTCCTCGGAGGCCAGCACCTGAACGCCCGGGGCAATGTCGATGACGTCCGCGACATCGACCGCGTCGGTATGCCGGTAATTGAGGATCGCACTGAACAGCGGCGTCGGTGCGGTCACCCCGCTGCACCGTTGCGCCAGCGCCAGCGATGCGTGCTCATGGCCGAGCAATGCGGTCAGGCGCAGGTGGGTGGCTTTCACCGCCGCGCGGACACTTTGCGCGTCGATGTCGACGCGTAACGGCAAGGTGTTGATGAAGATCCCCAGTGCCTGATCCGAGCCTGCACCGGCGTCCATCCGCCCGAGCAGCACGGTGCCGAACACCACCGATTCGGCAGCCGACACCTTGCTCAGCATCAAGGCCTGCGCGAGGTGCATCAGGCTCGCGGCGCTGACCCCGAGGTGTCGCGCCTGCGCACGCAAGCGCAGGCTCAACGCGCTGTCCACCGCTACCCGCGACTGTTCGATGCCGCGGCCATCGCCCTGCACGTCCTGCAATCCGAAGGGCAATGTCGGCTCGTCGATATCGCCAAGCATGTCGCGGAAGAACGCTTCGTGTTGCTGCTCGCTACTGCCGATTAACGCCTGCGCCAGATGATTGCGAAACGGTACCGGTTGGCCCAACAGCTCGGTCTGCTCAAGCAACCTGGCGCGCAACTCGCGGCGCACCACATCGAGCGCGGTGTGGTCCATCACCGTGTGATGGAACAGCAGCATCGCCACCAGGCGCTTTTGACTCGGGTCATCAGCAACCTCTTCTGCAACCTCTTCTGCAAACACCAGCCGCAACAGCGGTGCCTGACGCAGATCGAGCCGATAGTGGCGCGGGTCGAAACGGCTTTGCAATTGGCTGAGGATGTCGCCCTGCGCCGGCGTCAACCGCACTTCTTCGCAGACCAGTTGCGCGTGGCGCCAGACCACTTGCAACGGCTGGTCGAGGCGTTCCCAGACCAGCGCGGTGCGCAGAATGTCGTGGCGGTCGATCACCCATTGCACGGCTTCGGCGAACGCGTTGAAACGCTCGCGGCTGTCGAAGGCGAATTGCGCCTGCAATACGTAAGGGTCGCCCTGTTGCGCCGACAAATGATGGTAGAGCATGCCTTCCTGCAGCGGCGCCAGCGGGTAAATATCCTGCACATTGGCCGCGCCGCCGGGCACACCGGCGACGATCCGGTCAATGCTCGGCTGATCGAGTTGCACCAGCGGCAGCATGTCCGGGGTGATGCGAAACGCCGGGCTTAACCAGTCGCCACCGTTGCGCGCGACCAGTTCGAGCAGTTGCGTCTTGTGCCGCAGCAGGTTGTCCCACAGCGCGTCGTCCAGCGCTTCATCGTCACCCAGAATGACCAGATCATCCTCTTCGCGCTGAAGACGAATCGCGTAGGTGGAAATAACGGCCATCAATTCGCTGAACTGCATGGGTAACCTGCTCCTTGGTTCAAAAAACGAGTAACGGCAAGACCCGGTTCCAGCGACGCATCCACGCCCGCGCGACAACCTGAAAGTCTGTTTGGCCGTCATGCTCAAAAAGTAAAAAGACACTGCTCCATCAGGCCTGAAAACTAAAACATCCGCGCGAAGGCGTCTGACACGGGAAGCCGGGACAAGGCGCATGCCGCCAAACGCAAAACCCCCGCCGGTGTGCGTTTGGGAGATCGGAACACGGCGTATTCCCGAGCCACGACCAACGCAAAACCTGTAGGAGCAGAGCTTGCTCGCGAAGGCGTCCGTACAGTCGATATTGATGTTGACTGACCCACCGCTTTCGCGGGCAAGCCTCGCTCCTACAGGGGTTTTGCGGCGTTACGCCAATCGGGTAAACGCTCGAGAACCCTGTAGGAGCAAAGCTTGCTCGCGAAGGCGTCTATCCATTCAACAATGATGCTGACTGGACAGACGCTTTCGCGGGCAAGCCTCGCTCCCACAGGGCCGCGATTGTGGTCAGAGGCGGCGTTTGCGTTGCAGGGTCGGGATGGTAGTTTCGGGGATGGCGAGCGGTTGCACGTGTTCGACGGTTTTCGCCGCCAATGCCGCCAAAGTCGGCTCGCTGAACAATGCGCGGGCGTCGGCGTTCAGGCCCGCTTCACGCATGCGCGCGACCAGATTGACCGCCAGCAGCGAATGCCCGCCGAGCTCGAAAAAGTGATCGTGGCGCCCTACCCGCTCGATCTTCAACACCTCGGACCAGATCGCCGCCAACGCATTTTCCACCGGCCCCAACGGTGCTTCGTAGTCGCGGGCCAGCACCGCGTCCACGCCCGGCGCCGGCAAGGCGCGGCGGTCGAGTTTGCCGTTGGGGCTCAGCGGCAGACTGTCGAGCACCACGTACGCCGACGGCACCATGTAATCCGGCAGCAAGCGCAACAGATAACCGCGCAGCTCTTCGATTGCCGGCATCTGCGCGGCAGTCGTCAGCGTGTAATAGGCGACCAGACGCTCGTCGCGCATCAACACCGCAACCTCTTTCAACGCCGGGTGCGACGCGAGCCGTGCCTCGATTTCGCCCAGCTCGACGCGCAAACCGCGCAATTTGACCTGAAAGTCGTCGCGCCCGAGAAACTGCAGCGAGCCGTCCGGCAGATAACGCGCCAGATCACCGGTGCGGTAAAGCCGATCCCCCGCGACAAACGGGCTGGCGATAAATCGCTCGGCCGTCAGTTGCGCCAATCCCCGGTAACCCCGGGCCACGCCGACGCCGCCGATATGCAAGTGCCCGCTGACACCGAACGGCACCGGCAGGTCATGCGCGTCCAGCAGGTACAGGCGGGTATTGGCGATGGCCCGGCCAATCGGCAACTGAATCTCAGGAATGGCAGCGCCCGGTTCGAGGGTCCAGGCGCTGCTGTCCACCGTGGCTTCCGTCGAGCCGTAGACGTTGTGCAAACGCACGGAGGGCAATCGTGTTTGCACCTGTCGCGCCAGTTCGGCGGTCAATTCCCCGCCACCGCACACCACGTCGGTGAGGCTGCCGCACAGGCTGATGTCGGCCAGTTCGAGAAACTGCTGGAGCATCGCCGGAACAAACTTGATCACAGTGATTTGCTGTTCATGCACCTGTTGCGCCAGGTAGGCCGGTTCGCGATGGCCGTCCGGACGTGCCAGCACCAGGCGCATGCCGACGGTCAGCGGCCAGAAGAACTCCCACACCGAACCGTCGAAACTGAACGGGGCTTTTTGCAACAGCGCGCCGTTCTGGCTGTGCGGGATGAGCTGCGAACTCCACAACACCAGGTTGTTCAAACCGCGATGTTCGAGCATCACGCCCTTCGGCGTACCGGTCGAACCCGAGGTGTAAATCATGTACGCCAAGTGCGACGCGTTGAGGCCCGGCACCTGCGGATTGCTCGGCGACTGGCCTTGCCAAGTGGTGTGATCGAAGTCGATCAGCGGCACGCCGATGTCCGGCAGCAACCCCCGAGTGGCGCCGTGAATCAGCAGCGCCACCGGCGCGCAATCGCGCAGCATGAAAGCGATGCGCTCCGGCGGATAACCGGGGTCGAGCGGCACATAAGCGCCGCCAGCCTTAAGGATCGCCCACAGGCCAATCACCAATTCCAACCCGCGCTCGACGCAGATCGCCACGCGCGCATCCGGCACCACGCCGTGCTCGCGCAAGTGCGCGGCCAGTTGGTTGGCGCGCGCGTTGAGTTCGGTATACGTGAGGCATTGCTCGCCGGCCACCAGCGCCACGGCATCCGGCGTACGCAACACCTGAGCCTCGAAGATTGCCTGAATGGTCTGCTCCAGCGGCCAATCGACCTCGGTGGCGTTCAGCTCTGTCAGCAGGTGCTGGCGCTCCTGTGGCGTGAGGATCGGTAAGCGATTCAGCGCCCGTTGCGGCGTGTGCTCCAGCGCGTGCACCAGCGACTCCAGCGCAACGCGCAGGCTGTCGCCGATGCGCTGCGCGCCGATCTGCGCGGGGGTGCGGGCGGTCAGCGAGAAATCTTCGCCAAGGTCATCGACACTCAAAGTCAGCGCAAAATTGGTCCGCTCGTCACTGGCCAGAATCTCGATCCCTTCCCACGCGGTTTGCTGCTGCAACGTGCTGTCGCTGTGACGATAGTTGAGCATGGCGCTGAACAGCGGCAAGGCTGGCGCGACGCCGCTGCAACGTTGCGCCAGCGCCAGTGAAGCGTGTTCGTGGGCGAGCAGCGCCGTCAGCCGGGCGTGGGTGGCTTTGACCCCGTCGCGCACGCCGGTTTCGCCGACATCGACACGCAACGGCAGGGTGTTGATGAACATGCCCAAGGCCCGATCAGCACCGTCGCCAGCGTGCATTCGGCCCAGCAGAACAGTGCCAAACACCACTGTGTCGTTGCCCGACGCGGCGCCCAACAACCGCGCCCACGCCAAGTGAAACAGGCTCGCCGCACTGACCCCGAGCACGCGCGCCTGGCTGCGCAGCCGCACACTCAAAGCCTTCGGCAGCGTTTGCGTGGCTTCTTCGATGTCGCCGTGCACACGCTGCAAACCGAACGGCAGCGTCGGCTCATCGACGTCACCGAGCATTTCGCGGAAGAACGCTTCGTGCTCCGCTTCGCCGACACCCAACCGCGCCTGCGCCACGTAATTGCGATACGGCATCGGTGCATCCAGCGACGTGCCGTTGCCGTGCAAAATCGCTTGGATTTCCGCGCGCAAGACGTCGAGCGCGGTGTGGTCCATGACGATGTGGTGGAACAGCAACACCGCCACCACCCGCGCATTACGTGGGTCCGGCGCGTACATCAGCTGGATCAGCGGCGCCTGGGCGAGATCCAGTCGATAGTGTCGGGCATCAAATCGGGCGTGCAACTGGCCGAGCACATCGCCGTCGCGCGGATCGAGGATGATCTGCTGCAGCGGCAACACCGCCGCGCGCCGCACCACTTGCAGCGGTTGGCTGAAACCCTCCCAAAGCACTGCGGTGCGCAGGATATCGTGACGGTCGATGACGGTTTGCAATGCCTGCGCGAACGCCTGCAAGCGCTCAATGCTGTCGAACGCCAATTGCGCGTTGAGCAGATACGGGTCGCCTTGCTGGGCAGTGATGTGGTGGTAAAGCACGCCCTCCTGCGACGGCGCCAACGGGTAAATGTCCTGCACATTGCCTACACCGCCGGGCACGCTGGCGACGACGCGGTCGATGCTTGGCTGATCGAGCGTCAGCAATGGCAACAGCTGCGGGCTGATCGACTGGCAACCGGGCGCAATCAGGTTGGCCGGCACCTCGATCTCGCGACCGCTGCCGATTGCGCCAGCCAGCGCCGCCAGGGTCGGTTGGCTGAACAACACGCGCACATCGGCGCTGAGCTTGACTTGGCGCATGCGCTCGATCAGCACCACCGCGAGCAATGAATGGCCGCCCAATTCGAAGAAATGATCATGCCGCCCGACCCGTTCGACGTTGAGCACTTCGGCCCAGATCTGCGCCAGCGTGGTTTCCAGCGCACCTTGTGGCGCGACGTATTCACGGCTGCGCAGCGCCGACGCATCCGGCGCCGGCAAGGCGTTGCGGTCGAGTTTGCCGTTGGCGGTCAGCGGCAGGCTGTCGAGTCGCACATACGCCGACGGCACCATGTAATCCGGCAAATGCGCTTGCAGGTGCGCGTGCAGATCTTCGATTGCCAGTGTGCGGAACTCGGTGAACCAGGCGACCAAACGCCCCTCCAGCAATTGCACCACGGCTTCTTTCACCGCCCGGAAAGTGCCGAGCGCACGCTCGATTTCGCCGAGTTCGATGCGCATGCCACGGATTTTTACCTGATCGTCATTGCGCCCCAGGTATTCGATGTTGCCCTGCGCCGACCAGCGCGCGAGGTCGCCGGTACGGTACATCCGCGCGTGCGCAAAGCTGCTGAACGGGTCGCTGAGGAAACGCTCGGCGCTCAATTCCGGGCGATTGAGGTAACCGCGCGCGACACCGGCACCGCCGACGTACAACTCCCCGGCGACACCGATCGGCACCGGGCGCTGTTGCTCGTCCAGCAAATAGATTGTCGCGTTGGCAATCGGCTGGCCGATGTGCAAGTCATGCCCGACCTCGACGCGCCCGGAGGTGGCGACGACTGTGGCTTCGGTCGGGCCGTAGTTGTTGATCACCTCGAAGGTTTGCGCGCGCGCAAACTGACGCAAGCGGTCGCCGCCGATCAGCAACGTGCGCAAGGTCGGGTGCGAACGGTTTTGGCTGAATGCGTATTCGGCCACTGGCGTCGGCAAGAAACTGACGTCCAGCGGCTGCTCGCGCCACCACTCGAGCAGCGCGTCGATGTCTTCGTTGCCGTCATGCGCCGGCGGCAAGTGCAGGGTCGCGCCGACGCACAGCGCCGGCCAGACTTCCCAGGCCATCGCATCAAACCCGAAACCGGCGACGCTGGAAGTGTGGCGCCCCAAGCACAGGTCGAACGCCCGGCAATGCCAGTCGAGCAAATTCGACACGCTTCGATGCTCGACCATCACGCCTTTGGGCAGGCCGGTGGAGCCGGAGGTGTAGATCACATAGGCGAGGTTCGCGGCGCTGAGGCCTTCGACCTGCGGGTTGTGCGCGTTGTGATGCGTCCAAGCGGCGTGGTCAAGGTTGATTAGCGGCACGTCCAGGGCCGGTAAACGCGCGCGCAAGGCTGCCTGAGTGAGCAGCGCTACCGGCGCGCAATCGCTTAATAAATAGTGCAGACGCTCGGCCGGGTGCGCGGGATCGATCGGCACATAACAGCCGCCGGACTTGAGGATTGCCAGCAAGCCGATCAGCGTTTCCAGGCCTCGCCGGGCGACAATTGCCACCCTGTCATCCGGCTGTACGCCGAGTTCACGCAAGTGATGAGCCAGTGAATTCGCCCGTTGATTCAACTCGGCGTAGGTCAGCGATTGCCCCTGATACAGCGCAGCCACGGCGTGCGGATGCTCGGCGGCGCGCGCTTCGATGCGTTGGTGCAGTGTGGTGTTATCGTCGAACGCCTGCTCAGTCGAATTCCACTGCTGCAACAGCGCCGTTTCGGCAGGCGTGCTCAGGGAAAAATCGGCAAGTGTCAGGCCCGGATTTTCCAAGCCTTGCTCGAGGATGTGGATCAAGCGCTGCGCCAAGGCCTCAACCTCGGCGCGCTGAAAATAAGCCTCGTTGTAGACGTAATGCACCCATGTCTGGTCGTTGCAGGCGTTGGAGCGCAAATGGATGGCCAACGGCATCGGCTCGTGGTTGTTCGAGACTTTGACCGACTGCGCCAGCGCCTCGCCGTAGCGATAGTCGTGGTCTTCCCTTTCGTAGGACACCGAGACATCGAACAACTGCGCGCGATCTTCACGCAACAGCCCCAGAGCCCGATTCATCTCGCTGAGGGGAAAGCGCTGATGACGAAAATCCTGCTTCAGCACCTCGCTCGTCGCGCGCACCTGCGCGCTGAATGACAGCCCTTGATCGACCGGAAATCGCACCGCGCTGACTTGGGTGAACAAGCCCAGGGTCGACTTGAACCGCGCGTTGCTGCGGTTGAGCAGCGGCAGCCCGACCACCCACTCGTCACGCTGGGCGCTGCGGCAGAAATACACCTGCAACGCGGCCAGCAACACATGAAACGCCGAGGCCTGGCAGGCGCTGCCCAACTGCTTCATGCGTTGGTGCAACGCCGTCGGAAACGCCAGCACCAGGTTGCTGCTGCGCGCCGCGAGTGTGCCGTTGCGCTCGCGATAACGCGGCGCCAGCAACGGTTCGGGGAGCGTGTGAAATTTGTCCAGCCAGTACGCGCGGTCGCGCGCATGACGCGGCGAACCTTGGTAACGCGCGTCGTCGAGAATGAAGTCGATATACGACGGCGCGACGCTGTCGATCGGCTGCTGGCGCTCCAGCGCACTGTAGATTTCGCCGAGCGACTGGAGCATCTGGCCGAACCCCCAGCCATCAAGAATCAGGTGATGCGCCTGAGTGCCCAACAGGTGATGACGCTCGTCGAGGCGCAGCAGAAAGAATCGGAATAACGGGCCGTCGTGCAGCGCGTAGACCTGCTCCATCTGCTGCTGCATCAGGGCCTGCGCGGCAACGTGTGGGTCCGGCCGCTCGGAAAAATCATGCAGCGGCACTTCGACTGGCACGCTTTGAGGAAATGTCTGCAACGGCAAGCCGTCGGGACCGAGCGATAGGCGCGTGCGCAAGGCGTCGTGCTTGGCCACCAGCATTTCGATTGCCTGGCGCATCAGTGCGGGATCAAGCGGACCGCGGAGTTCGACGTAACCGCCAATGTTGTACAGCGGTGAATCGCCACGGCTCTGTTGGTCGAGCCAGATATCACGTTGGGCGCTGCTCAGGGCGAAGGTCTGCGGCGGCGTTTGTGGACGGCGCGCAGGGTCAGTAACAGCCACAGCAGCGGCGGCAGAAATAAGCGTCATAAGGTCCGTCTCATGGGAGGTGTCGATGCGCGCAGTCAAACCCGGTCTTGGCATGACGGTGTCGGGCGCACGGCCCTGTACAGGTTTTTTCCGTATTCAAGCACCGGCTCTGACGGGTGTCTGTCACCGGAAACCCGGACAACGCCAGACGCCCGACGCAGAGCCTTGGTTGATCAATCGGGCGGACAGGGAAAGCTGAAAAGTGTGTAGGAGATCGGCTACAGATTGTGCAGGGACTGGTGGTCAGTCTCTGCTATTGAAATGCCTTCCTTTTCAGAGAGTTAACTAATTTTCAAGGTTCCTCCCAACAGCCTTCGAAAGAGTTTCCTGGTGAAAGCGTCAATTTCTCCACGCGATTTTCATGGCAGGTTTGTCCCCGAATTCCGCTACAGACGTTGCACAGTTCCATGGCTTAAATACAACTCGGGCATTCGGGCATGTTCAAGGAGAACAGGAACGCCGAGTTTCCAATGAGTGGCCGCACCACGTTTTGACTTCAAGGATGATCAGAAAATGGGTCTGACCAGCAGTATCCGCAACATTGAAAGCCCCCATTTCTACGGCGAGTTAGGCGAGCTGATCGCCAGCACCGGCGACGACCGGTTTGCCGCGAACCTGCTGCATCTGGTGGAGAAACTGGTGCCGGTCGACCTCGTCGATCTCAGCGAATGGACCCTCGACGAGCGCCAGGCAAGCATTCTCGAGATCAAGCTGCTCGGCAGCGCCAGCCTTGAGCAGGCAACGCCCTCGCCCTCTCGAACATTGCAACAGCGCGATGATCATCCGCTGCTCAAAACCCTGATCGACATGGACGACTCGCTGCTGATCCAGATGAACGCCCGCACCCGCAGCGCGCACCCGCGCGACACGTCCCACCAATGCAATCTGGTGTCGCGCAACTCCAATCGACGCTGTGTGATTTCCCTCTATCGTCCGCCCACGCAACGGGTGTTTTCCCTGTCTGAACTGGCGTTTCTGAAAAACCTCTCGCAAACCTTGCTGCCGCTGATCGAGTGCCACGCCTACATCAGTCGCCAAACCACCCCGGACAAACCGCAAGCGCACGTTATCGGCAGCCTTGGAGAACAGACGCCGTTGCAACGGGAGTTTTATACGCGGCTGGAACACGGCGACATCACTTTGTCGGCGCGGGAAAAAGAGGTGTGCCTGGGTTTGTTGAGCGGCGGCACGGTGCCGGAAATGGCGGAGAAGCTCAGGGTTAAAACCAGCTCCATCGAAACCTACCTCAAACGCGCGGCGGCGAAACTCGGCGTCAGTGGCCGGCATGGTCTGGCCAAGTGGATGGCCGGGGCGTGAGCGCTGTTGATCTGCTGCAAGGCGCGTGAATGAAAGGCTTATCGATGTGGTATCTGGGCATGGCGCTGCTGCTTGGCGGTTGCTCGCTGGTTCCTGATTACCAGACGCCGCAGTTGCCGGTTTCGCCGCAGTATCCGCAAGGTCCGGCGTACGCTGCAGCCGTATCAGGAACGACAGCGGCGATGGATTGGCAGTTGCTGTTCCGTGATCGCGGATTGCAGCAGTTGATTGCCGAAGCCTTGGTGAATAACCGCGATTTGCGTGTCGCCGCGCTGAATGTGCAAGCGTTTCAGGCGCAATACCGGATCCAGCGAGCCGACCTGTTCCCCGCCGTTTCCGCGACCGGCGCGGGCAAACGCCAACGCGTCCCGGCCAGCGTGACGGGCGCGAATGACGCGGTAATTACTTCGGCGTATTCGGCGACGTTGGGTATCAGTGCCTACGAGCTGGATTTTTTCGGCCGCGTGCGCAGCCTCAGCGAGCAGGCAATGCTCAATTACCTGGCAACGGAACAGGCGCGACGCAGCGCCGAACTGAGCCTGGTCGCCAACGTCGCCAATGCCTACCTGACGTGGCGCGCCGATCAGGAATTGCTCGAACTGACCCGCCAGACCCTCGCCGCCGATGAGCAGAGCCTGCGCCTGACTACGCGCACCAGCCAGGCCGGCAAGGTTTCGGCACTCGACCGGATTCAGGCGCAGACCAGCGTCGATAGCACCCGCGCCAGCCTTGCGCGTTATACCCGGCAGGTTGCGCAAGACATCAACGCGCTGACCCTGCTGGTTGGCGCGCCGGTGGCCGAGTCGATTCCCGGGCAACCGCTGGCCAACGATCTGCTCGCGCAAGTGCCCGCCGGTTTGCCGTCGAACCTGCTGCAACGCCGCCCCGATATCGTACAAGCCGAGTACCAGTTGCAAGCCGCCAACGCCAATATCGGCGCGGCCCGAGCAGCGTTTTTCCCCAGCATCAGCCTGACCGCCAATGCGGGAAGCAGCAGCCTGGAGCTGTCCGGTTTGTTCAAGGGCGGCTCTGGGGGCTGGACGTTTCAGCCACAAATCAACCTGCCGATTTTCAACGCCGGCAGCCTGCGCGCCAGCCTCGACTACGCGAAATTGCAAAAAGACATTTCCGTTGCGCAATATCAAAAGTCGATCCAGGTGGCTTTCCAGGAAGTCGCCGACGGGTTGGCAGCGCGCCAGACTTACAGCGATCAACTCAGCGCTCAACGGGCTTTTGTCCAGGCCAGTCAGGACTATTACGCAATGGCCGAGCACCGCTACCGCATCGGCGTCGACAGCCATCTGGTCTTTCTCGACGCCCAACGCTCGCTGTTCAGCGCCCGGCAAACCCTGATCACCGATCGCCTCGCGCAACTGATCGCCGAGGTGAATGTGTACACGGCGCTGGGCGGCGCATGGGAAGTGGCGCCGGCAGGATTGTGATCGATCACAAAACCGTGTTCACCGCAGCTCCAATGTGGGAGCGAGCTTGCTCGCGATGGGGCCGGTAACTGCGAAATCAGTGTTGGCTGACCAATCGCCTTCGCGGGCAAGCCTCGCTCCTACAGGGGATTGTGGTTGATCACAAAATCAGTGTTCACCGCAGTTCCCATGTAGGAGTGAGCCTGCTCGCGATGGGGTCGGCAACTGCGAAATAGGTGCTGGCTGACGGATTGCCTTCGCGGGCAAGCCTCGCTCCTACAGGGGATTGTGGTTGATCACAAAACCAGTGTTCACCGCAGTCCCCATGTGGGAGCGAGCTTGCTCGCGATGGCGCCGGCAACTGCGAAATAAGTGTTGGCTGACGGATCGCCTTCGCGGGCAAGCCTTGCTCCTACAGGGGATTGTGGTTGATCACAAAACCAGTGTTCGGCACAGATCGAATGTGGGAGCGAGCTTGCTCGCGATGGCGCACTGTCTGACGCCGCTGCAAATTGATCAATCCCCTTACCGCGGAATAACACCTGACGACCGGCAACAAATACCAATTGCGACAAAATATTACCTGCGTCATATTACACCCGTAATAAAGACCCGATTCCCACAGGTAATCCGCCATGACCAGCATGCCCACCGTTGAACCCGACCTGGCTGCCCCCGTACAAACCCCCAAGCCACCGCTGTTCAAACGCCTGTTGTTGCTGATCGCAGCGGTCGGTGCGCTGGTGGCTATCGGGCTGTACGGCGTGCACTGGTGGAGCGCCGGGCGGTTTATCGAGGAAACCGACGATGCCTACATTGGCGGCGACGTCACGGTGATCGGGCCGAAAGTCGCCGGTTATATCGAAGCAGTGCTGGTCACCGACAATCAGCAGGTCAAGGCCGGCGACGTCCTGGTGCGCATCGATTCACGCGACTATCGCGCCAATCTGGCCAAGGCTGAAGGCGCGGTGGCCGCGGAAGAAGCGCTGCTGGCCAACCTCGATGCCACCGAACAATTGCAGCACGCGGTGATCGGCCAGGCGCGTGCCGGGATTGACGCCGCAGGCGCCGAGACTTTGCGCTCACGCGATGACGATGCGCGCTATAAAAAACTCGTAGGCAGTAACGCGGTGTCGGTCGAAAGTGCGCAACGCGCCAACGCCACGTTCAAGACCGCCCAGGCCATCAGCGCCCGCGCCCAGGCTGAATTGCTTGCCAGCCAGCGCCAATTGCTGGTGATCGAAACACAGAAGCAACAGGCGCGCGCGGCACTGATGCAAGCCAAAGCCGAGCGTGATCTGGCGCAATTGAACGTCGGCTATACCGAGCTGAAAGCACCGGTGGATGGCGTGATCGGCAATCGCCGGGCGCGGGTTGGCGCGTATGCCCAGGCTGGCTCGCAGTTGCTTTCGGTGGTGCCGTCGAGTGGCTTGTGGGTCGATGCCAATTTCAAGGAAGACCAACTGGCGCGGATGACCTCCGGCCAACGCGTGGTTATTCGTGCTGATGTGTTATCGGGCCAGGTATTCCATGGTCATCTGGACAGCCTGGCCCCGGCCAGCGGCGCGCAGTTCAGCGTGTTGCCGCCGGAAAACGCCACCGGCAACTTCACCAAAATCGTCCAGCGGGTGCCGGTGCGCATCGTGCTGGATCCGGCCGACGGCGTGCTCGGTCATTTGCGCCCAGGCCTGTCGGTGACCGCTGAAGTGGACACCCGCGCCGAGGACAAAAGCCCAGCCGTGGCCAGCGCACCATGAGCGCCCTCGCCGCCCCGGCACAACCGACAAGCGCCGCCAACATGGCCACGGCGACCAAGGTATTCGCCTTCGCCAGCATGTGCATCGGCATGTTCATCGCGCTGCTGGACATCCAGATTGTCTCGGCTTCGCTGCGCGACATCGGCGGCGGGCTCTCGGCCGGCACCGACGAAACCGCGTGGGTGCAAACCAGTTACCTGATCGCCGAAATCATCGTGATTCCGCTGTCGGGCTGGTTGTCGCGGGTATTCTCGACGCGCTGGTTGTTCTGCGCCTCGGCGGTCGGTTTCACCCTCGCCAGCCTGCTGTGCGCCGCCGCGTGGAACATCCAGAGCATGATCGCCTTTCGCGCGCTGCAAGGCTTTCTCGGCGGCTCGATGATCCCGCTGGTGTTCACCACCGCGTTCTTTTTCTTCACCGGCAAACAACGGGTGATTGCCGCCGCGACCATCGGCGCCGTGGCCTCATTGGCGCCAACGCTGGGGCCGGTGATTGGTGGCTGGATAACGGACATTTCATCGTGGCACTGGCTGTTCTACATCAATCTGGTGCCGGGGATTTTTGTCGCGGTGGCGGTGCCGATGCTGGTGAAGATTGATCAGCCGGAACTGTCGCTGCTCAAAGGCGCGGATTACCTGAGCATGCTGTTTCTGGCGCTGTTTCTCGGTTGTCTGGAATACACCCTCGAAGAAGGCCCGCGCTGGAATTGGTTCAGCGACAGCACGATCCTCACCACCGCGTGGATCAGCGGCATCGCCGGCCTGGCGTTCATTGGCCGCACGCTGCACGTGGCCAACCCGATTG
This sequence comes from Pseudomonas prosekii, assembly GCF_900105155.1. Lineage (NCBI taxonomy): Bacteria > Pseudomonadati > Pseudomonadota > Gammaproteobacteria > Pseudomonadales > Pseudomonadaceae > Pseudomonas > Pseudomonas prosekii. Next base: position 5,078,146 of record NZ_LT629762.1, on the reverse strand, counting down.
TCGATCTGCGTGCCTTGAAGGATCGCAACTTCGCCCTCGGCTGCTTCTTTTCCTTTGTCACCGGGATTGGGCTGTTCGCGACGATTTACCTGACGCCGCTGTTCCTCGGCCGGGTCCGTGGCTACGGCGCGCTGGACATTGGCCTCGCGGTTTTTTCCACCGGGGTGTTCCAGATCCTGGCGATTCCGCTATATGCCTTTCTGGCCAATCGCATCGATTTGCGCTGGATCATGATGACCGGGCTGGGACTGTTCGCGTTGTCGATGTGGGATTTCAGCCCGATCACCCACGACTGGGGCGCCAGGGAATTGATGCTGCCGCAAGCTCTGCGCGGGATTGCCCAGCAATTGGCGGTGCCCCCCGCCGTGACGCTGACCCTCGGCGGGCTGGCGCCAGCGCGGCTGAAACATGCTTCGGGGTTGTTCAACCTGATGCGCAATCTGGGCGGCGCGATGGGTATCGCCGCGTGCGCGACTATCCTCAATGACCGCACCAACCTGCATTTCACGCGGTTGGCGGAAAACCTCAACAGCACCAATGAAGCGCTCAATCAGTGGCTGTCCCAGGTCGGCAACAACTTCGCCGCCCTCGGCCAAAGCGGTGACGCCGGAGTCACCGCCAGCCTGCATCAACTGTGGTTGCTGACCTACCGCGAAGCGCAGACGCAAACCTACGGCGACGCGTTTCTGATGATCATGCTCTGCTTCATCATCGCCACGGCGATGGTGCCCTTGATGCGCAAGGTGCAACCACCGGCCGCGCCGTCAGCCGATGCGCATTGATCAGGCCTGGGGCATTTTGCGGAAGCCGACTGCTAGGCGATTCCAGGCGTTGATGGTGGTGATCGCCACGGTCAGATCGACCAGTTCCTTGGGGCTGAACTCGGCGATGGCCACTTCGTAGTCTTCGTCCGGGGCGTGGGTCTGGCTGAGCAGGGTCAAGGACTCGGTCCAGGCCAGCGCTGCACGCTCACGCGGGGTGAAAAATGGCGTTTCGCGCCACGCCGACAACGTGTACAGGCGCCGCTCGTCTTCGCCGCCCTTGCGCGCATCGGCGCTGTGCATGTCGAGGCAGAACGCGCAGCCGTTGATTTGAGAAGTGCGCAGCTTGACCAGTTCGATCAGGTTCTTTTCCAGCGGCAGTTTCGATACCGCAGTTTCCAAAGCGATCATGGCTTTGAGCGCGTCTGGCGAAGCGGTGTAGAAATCGATACGCGGTGTCATGGTGGGGCTCCGTCACAAGTGGGTGTGGAGCTAAGTTAATCCCGCGCAAGCCGCGAACAAATAGCCAATATCCCGGAAAACCCCTAGGCCAGACAGCGGCCATCCGCCCAATCGCCCAAACCGCCAACCTGCTCACGCACGATTACGCAGCCACTGCAAAAAGCCCTTTTTCGGCACCACCACCGGCTCGTCCTCGGTCAACGCCTTGGCCTTGTGCAAACGGAAATCGAGCAAGGCTTTCATCGCGTCGTTGATGTCGTGGCGCGCGTCCAGGCACGGCTTGAGGTAGCTCTTCTCGATGCGGTACAGCGCGCAGAATGTCTTCGCGGTGAATTCGGCAGGCACCGAGGTATCGGACAGAATCCCGGCCTCGCCGATCACCTCGCCCGGCCCCATGCGCCCGGACTCGAATGGCGTGCCGTGGCGGGTCAACGTCACTGTGACCACGCCGGATTCGATGATGAACAAATGATCGCTGACCTCCGCCGCCGCCAGTATCGTCTCGCCGGCGCGGAAGGTTTGCAGGGTCATGTTCTGGCTGAAGGTGTCTTTCTCTTCCTCGCGCAGGGTCGAGAAAATTGCCGAGCTTTCCAGCAATGCCCGTGGCCGCGAGAAATTGCTCGGTATGGCCGGCTCGACGCTCGACAGCAGATTGATCCCGGACGCCTGCAAGTGCCGGTACGCCAGGTCAAACAGCTGATTACGCACCGCGCGTTTCTGCTCCATCGAGGCGACAAATCCGCTGATTTCGTACTCCATGCCACTGCTGGTAGCGGTTTTCAGCGCGACACTCGGCGCCGGCCGATCCAGCAGAAAACGACAGCCCTGCATCGCCCGTTCCAGCGCTTCGACCACGGTGTTGGGCCGCGCGTGGGGGCTCAGTTGCAGGCTGATGGAGACGCCGAACATGTCGCTCGGGCGGCTGAAGTTGATGATTTTGGCTTTTGCCGCCAGCGAATTGGGAATCACCGCGAGGCTGCCCTGCGCGGTTTGCATGCGCGTGGCGCGCCAGTCGATGTCGGTGACCCGGCCCTCGGTGCCGTCGATGGAAATCCAGTCATCGATTTGGTAGGGCTTGGTGGTGTTGAGGACGATGCCGGAGAACACGTCGCTGAGGGTGCTTTGCAGCGCCAGGCCGACAATGATCGCCACCGCGCCGGATGTCGCGAGCACGCCTTTGACCGGCAGGTCGAGCACGTAAGCCATGGCCGCGATGATCGCGATGAGGAAAATCACCGCGCCGAGCAAGTCCTGGAGCAGCCGCCCGGTGTGCCCGACTCGCTGCATCATCACCGCGCCGAGCAGCACGGTCAGGGTCCGCGCGCCGAACAGCCACCAGCCAATCTGCAACCCGGTGGCGGCCAGGTGCAGCGGCACGTTGTCGGCCCACGGCGCCGGTTCCAGCGGGTTCAGGCCTTCGTTGAACAGCACGACGCTGAACAGCGCGAAGATCACCAGCCGCACCAGCAGTTTCCAATTGCTGCCGTTACTGCTGATCAAGCGCCACAACCCCAGATCGATGAGGATCAGGATCAGCGCGGCCAACAAAGGATGAGCGGTGAGCAGTGACAGCATCAAGCAACTCCAGCAAAGGCCAATGACGCGAAGATCGCACATTGCGCACAGTGTAGGAGGATTTGATTACCTGAGAACAACCCTGGCCACTGTGGGAGTGAGCTTGCTCGCGATGAGGGTAGGACAGACACCTCTGCAGTGAATGTCAGACCGCTATCGCGAGCGAGCTTGCTCCCACAGGGGATTTTGCGGGTGGCCGGGTTTAGTGGCTCATACGGCCGAATCGGCCGGAATGGAAATCGGCGAACGCCTGGTGGATTTCCGCTTCGCTGTTCATCACGAACGGCCCGTGACCGACAATCGGCTCGTCAATCGGCTCGCCGCTGAGCAGCAACACCACCGCGTCGTTGTTCGCTTCCAGGCTCAGTTGCTGGCCGTCGCGCTCGAACAACGCCAATTGCCCTTCGCGCGCCAGTTCGCCGCCATTGATCTGCACCGTGCCGCGCAGCACCACCAGCGCGGTGTTGCGCCCTTCGTGCAAATCGAGGGTCAGCAACTTGCCGGCATTCAGGCGAAGGTCCCAGACATCGATCGGAGTAAAGGTGCGCGACGGCCCGGTTTGCCCATCGAACTCACCGGCGATCAGACGCAGGCTGCCGGCCTGATCCTGGAGCGGGATGTTCGGAATGTCGCGGTCAAGAATGGTCTGGTAACCGGCGTCGGCCATTTTGTCCTTGGCCGGCAGGTTGACCCACAGTTGGACCATTTCCATGTTGCCGCCGCGTTCGGCGAAGGCTTCGGAATGAAATTCCTCGTGGATGATGCCTGACGCGGCGGTCATCCATTGCACGTCGCCGGGACCTATTTTGCCGCCACCGCCGCTGGAGTCGAGGTGCTCGACTTCGCCGTCGTAGACGATGGTTACGGTTTCAAAGCCGCGATGCGGGTGCTGGCCGACGCCGCGCCGTTCGCGGGTCGGGGTGAATTGCGCGGGACCGGCGTGATCGAGCAGCAGGAACGGGCTGATGTGTTGGCCCATGGTGTCGTAGGAAAACAGCGTGCGAACGGGAAAACCATCGCCGACCCAATGGGCGCGTGGACTGGTGTAGATACCGATGAGGTTTTTCATCGTGCCTCCGAAAAAGGTGGGTGACGCAATGAACCCAGCTTAAATCTGCAGGCATTGGTGCGCTAGACGGTAATAACCCACCACAGCGTTCTATCAGTGGGACGATGCATTGGGGCACGGAGTGAAATTGTCTTCGCGGGCAAGCCTCGCTCCTACGCGTTTGAAGGCCATTCATGACTTTCAGTAAACAGTGCTTTGTCCCACCGGCGGTTTTTCTCATGGATACGAGCGCGGATACTCGTGGCATTCCCACTGCAACCCTGGAGTCATTGATGTCTATTCCCGCATTCGGTCTTGGTACGTTTCGCCTGCAAGGTCAGGTGGTCATCGATTCCGTCAGCACAGGTCTTGAATTGGGCTACCGCGTCATCGATACCGCGCAAATCTACGACAACGAAGCCGACGTCGGCCAAGCCATTGCCGCCAGCGGCATCGCCCGTGAAGAGCTGTTCATCACCAGCAAGATCTGGGTCGCCAACTTCGCCAAGGATCGCTTGATCGACAGCCTCAAGGAAAGCCTGCAGAAGTTGCAGACCGACTACCTCGACCTGACGCTGATTCACTGGCCATCGCCGGAAGACCAGGTGCCGGTCGAAGAATTCATGAGCGCCCTGCTTGAAGCGAAAAACCTCGGTCTGACCCGCCAGATCGGCGTGTCCAACTTCACCGTCGACCTGATGAAACAGGCGATTGCCGTGGTCGGCGCCGAAAACATCGCGACCAATCAGATCGAGCTGCACCCGTACCTGCAGAACCGCACAGTGGTGGAATTTGCCCAGAGCCAGGGCATTCAGATCACCTCGTACATGACCTTGGCTTATGGCGAAGTGCTGAAGGACCCGGTGATCCAGCAGATCGCCAAACGCCTGCACGCCACCCCGGCGCAAGTCACGCTGGCCTGGGCCATGCAAGCGGGTTATGCGGTGATTCCGTCCTCGACCAAACGCGCCAACCTGCAAAGCAACCTCAAGGCCTGCGAATTGACCTTGAGCGACGCCGACATGGCGCTGATCGCCGGTCTGGAGCGCGGCCATCGCTTGACCAGCCCAAAAGGCATCGCACCGCACTGGGACTGATCGCCAGCGCTAACCGAGGCTCTGATCGAGACGCGTCATGCTCTGCTGCAGATGCTCGACCGCGTCATCGATCAGCGCCGCGCGTCCTTGCGCGCAGGCCTGCTCCAGCAGCTCGCAACCGTCGATCAGCCGTTGCGCCTTAACCATCCGCGCACCGCCCTTGATGCGGTGCGCCAAATCTTCAAGCTCCGCACGGTTGTCCGCGGCATGCGCCCGCAGCAAACGTTCGCGGTCCTCGCGATTGCTGATCGCCAGATCACGCCGCAACTGATTGATCAACGTGCGATCGCTGCCGACGTAGCGTTCCAGCCCGCTCAAATCGAACGCTGATTCCTCGCCGATCAAGCCTTGTTCCTCAGCAACGTCATCAGCAAACCGTGCCGCCAGCCACGCGCTCAAATCCGCCAGGCGAATCGGTTTGAACAGGCAATCGTCCATTCCCGCCTCCAGGCAACGAAGCTTTTCCTCGGGTTGCGCATTCGCGGTAAACCCCAGAATCAGCGTCGGCGGCAAGCCCTGCGCTTGTTCTTCATCGCGGATTGCCATTGCCAGTTCATAACCGCTGAGCGCCGGCATGTGGCAGTCGGTGATCAGCACGTCGAGCGGTTGCTTGCGCCACTCCTGCAAACCCTGCTCGCCGTCCTCGGCCTCGAGCACCCGATGCCCCAGATAGCTCAACTGGCGCGCCAGCAACAGCCGATTCGGCGGGTAATCGTCGACCACCAGAATCGCCAGTGAACGGCTGAATACCGGCGATTCCACGGTCTGCACATCGCTGGACAGCTGCGGCAGCAAGGTCGGCAAATCCACGCTGACTTCGACCGTAGTGCCGACGCCGAGCTCACTGTGCAACTGCAAGCGACCGCCCATCATTTCGCATAAAGAACGACTGATTACCAGGCCCAGCCCCGAGCCGTGGCGCGCCGATTGCGCACTGTTGCCGGCCTGCACGAACGGGCTGAACAGGCGCTGCTGATCGACCGCGCTGATACCAATGCCGCTGTCGGCAATGCTCACCGTCACCGCCAGATGGTTGAACGGCCCAGGCTTGACGCGCAGGGTCAGGCTGACCTCACCTTTGCGAGTGAACTTCAGGGCGTTGTTCAACAGATTCGACAGCACTTGCTTGAAACGCAGCGGGTCGACCAGTACATCGCAGTCGCTGTGAGCATCCAGATCAACCCGCCACTCCAGCTCTTGCTGGCGGGCCAGGCCCTCAAATACGCGACACACCGATTGCGCCAGTTCGTGCAGGTTGGCGCGTTCCGGGGTCAGCGACAGATGCCCGGATTCGATGCGCGCGATGTCGAGAATATCGCCGATCAGCAACAGCAATTGCTGCGCCGAACTGGACGCCACTTCAATCGCCAGACGATCGGTAACGCCCTCCTCCGCGCGTTTCAGCGCCAGTTCGAGCATGCCAATCAAAGCATTCATCGGCGTGCGGATTTCATGGCTCATGGTCGCAAGAAACGTGGTTTTCGCGCGGTTGGCGTCGTCCGCGACTTGCTTGGCGTCGTGCAATTGCTGCAACCATTGCTGGCGCTGACGCAGTTGTCGACGCTGGCGGGCGATCCAGATCACCGCCAATAACAGCAAGGCACCGGCGACAGCGAAGCCCTGCAAAATCGCTTGGCGATGACGCAACCAATAACTGTCATCCACCGCCAGATCGCTGCTCCAGCGCGCGACCAGTTCGTTCATTTCCTGAGGCGAGATACTCAGCAACGCCTTGTTCAGGATCGAGCGCAATTCCAGTGCGCCGCGATCGGTAGCGAGGGCGATGTGCGCCGGTTCGTCGCCCACGGTGCTGCGGATGTGCAGCCGTTCGCGATACTGCCGGGCGATCAGGTAACGCGCGACGATCAACGAACTGACCGCCACATCCGCCTGCCCCTTGAGCACCCATTCCATGCCTTGCGCCGGGCTTTGCGCTTCAATCAGACGCACGCCCGGGACGCGATTTTGAATAAACCCGGACAACGGGTGGCCACGGTAAATCGCCACGCGTTTGCCCGCCAGATCGTCGAGGGTTTGCGGGCTGCCGGGCGCCGTGGCACTGACCAGTACAAACGGATTTTTCAGATACGCGCGGGTGAAGCGCAACTCGGCCTCGCGTTCGACGCTCGGCGTGATCACCGGCAGCAGGTCGATTTCGCCGGCCTTGAGTTGCTCGACTTGCCGGTCCAGAGAATTGCCGCGCAGCACTTTGAAGTTCAGGCCGCTGCGCTGGCTGATCAGCGTCAGCAACTGCGCAGTCAGACCGCTGAAACGGCCCTGGGCGTCAAAAAATGTCAGCGGTGCAAAGTCTTCGATGGCGCCGACGGTGAGTATCGGATGCTCAGCCAGCCAGCGCTGTTCGCTGGCGCTCAATTGCACACTTTGCTGACCGGAATGGCTGACCCGGCCGGCACTCCAGCGCTGCTCGATGGCCGTGCGCTGATCCGGCGGAATCGCCGCCAGCGCGCGGTCGACAATCGCCGTCAACCGCGCATTGCTGCGGGCCAGCGCGAAGCCGAACGGGTTGGCCTCCAGAGCGGAAGGCCCGGCCAGATTCACGTTGTTCAGGTAGTTATTGTTGATCAGGTATTTGGCGCTGATGAGGTCTCCGAGGTAGACGTCATCCTGGCCGAACGCGACGGCACCGAGCGCTTCGAGCGTCGAAGGATAAAGGTGCACGCTCGCCTTGGGATACAACGCCGTGACACTCGACATCGGCAGATAGTCATCGACCATCGCGAGGCGTTTGCCGACAAGGTCGTCGGGCAAGCGCTCGTCGAGCCGCGTCACCAGCATCGGCTGATCTTCGGCGTAGGCGCGCGAACGGGTCAATTGGCGGTCAGCGGCCTCGAAATTGTTCGAGGTGCCGAGCAGGTCCAGCTCATCGTGCTTGAGCGCCTGCATGGCCGCCTGACGATTGGCGTAACGCCGAACCTGGATCTTTACGTGAAGCAACTGCCCGAGCAGATCGGCGTAATCGGCAGTAATACCCTCGAGTTGATCGGGATTGCGCGTGACCTCGAACGGCGGGTAGTCCGGCCCCGACACGCCCAGTCGCAGCACCCGTTTATTGCGCAGCCATTGCCACTCGGCTTCGCTCAGTTGCACCTGGTAACCGTCGACGGTCGAACGCCCGAGTACGTGCTGGATTTTCGGCTGTTCGAAAATTTGCTCCGATGCCTGAACCCCGCTATGGAGCAGGAGCACGAGCAGGAACATGCACAGGAACACACCAATGCGCAGATTCTGGGACATTCAGATCAGGTGATTGCGTTTGGCAAATTCGCGAAGGTGCACTGCCGAGCTCACCCGAAGTTTGTCGATCAGCCGCGTCTTGTACGTGCTGACGGTCTTGTGGCTCAAGTGCATCACCTCGGCAATCGCCTTGTTGCTCAGCCCGCGCGCCAGGTGCTGACAGATCGTCAGTTCGCGATTGGAAAGTGAATCGATCATATACGCCTCGCTGTGCTGCACATTGTTCAACGATGCCGACGGTAATCGGGCGAAATAGGTGTAGCCGGCCATGACTGCCTGCACCGCTTTGTGCAATTGGCTGAGGTCGTTGGTTTTCGACACATAGGCCAACGCGCCGGCGCGCATGCAGCGCTCCTGAAAGTGCTGCGGGTCCAGCGATGAAAACGTCAGCACCCGACACGACAGCTCGCCGGTCTTGATCCGTTCCAGCACATCCAGGCCATCGAGCGACGGCATGACCAGGTCGAGCACCAACAGATCAGGCGAATGTTCACGCAGCAACGACATGACTTCGTTACCGCTGGAAGCCTCATGGATTTTCTTGAAACCTTCCTGCTCAAGCACGATTTTGACTGCGGCCCGTACAACCGGATGATCGTCCACAATCAGTGCAGACCTCATGGCAACTCCCTAGACGTGACAATTGCCCAACGCGGATTCCGGGACAGGCCCGGCCAGACGCAATGACTGCGCGATGACTTTTGCATGGGTGAAAAAGCAAAACTACCTGTCAGAACTGACAGTTCCGACGAACGGCAAGGCGCATTTGGGATTTGTACAGTTCGGTGAGCCAGGGTTGATCAGCGTCTTTGCACGGCGGATCGATGGCCGCCATTAACCGCAGAATGCCGACCTGATCAGGCAGGACTGCGTGACTGACCTGGACTTTCCCCTGCCCCGCGACAGGCATTGGCGAGCGCCGTGCCTGGGCGTTGTAGACCAGCGCATGACGAACCTGCGGGTTGTCGAGGAGAAACCCGTGCAGGCCCAACGTTTCGCCGGCCATTGAGGCATTGATGACCACCAGATCGAACGGCTCGCAGCCGTATTCGACCACCGTCAGCATTTCCTCCAGGCTTTGCACCGGGGCCACGCGGTAATAGCCCAGCGCATTGAACAGCCGCTCGATTTTCATCCGATGAAAATGTTGCTCGTCGGCAATCAGGATTCTTAAGGCTTTGTTCGGCATCGTTGGCCTCAGGGAGGTGGCAATTTCGTGAGGAGGCAAGGCTACGGAACACTTGGCGCTTGTTCTGTAGGACTTTTCCTAAAATTGCCGTCTCACTTCAGATCGTGACGCCCTGCGTTACCTGCACAGCGCAACGCGGAGCGTCCCCGGCGGCATTCCGCGCCTATTGCCAGCCGAACCGGCGGATGTAGAAGCCTTTGACGGCCTGCGTCAGGGCCATGTAGGCGAGCAATATCAGCGGCAGAAACACGAAGTACAGCGGCGGCAGTGCCTGCAGTTTGAAGTAATGCGCCAGCGGCCCCATCGGCAGGAAAATCCCGAACGCCATGATGATTGCGGTCATCACCAGCAACGGCATCGCCGCACGGCTTTGCAGGAACGGGATCTTCGGCGTGCGAATCATGTGCACGATCAACGTCTGGGTCAGCAACCCGACGACAAACCAGCCGGATTGAAACAAGGTCTGGTGCTGCGCGCTGTTGGCGTCGAACACGTACCACATCAGCGCAAAGGTGCTGATGTCGAAGATCGAACTGATCGGCCCGAAAAACAGCATGAAGCGCCCGACATCCGCCGGCTGCCAGCGTTGCGGTTGTTTCAGCATCTCGTCATCGACGTTATCGAACGGAATGGCGATCTGCGAAATGTCATACAGCAGGTTCTGCACCAGCAGGTGCATCGGCAGCATCGGCAGGAACGGGATAAAGGCACTGGCGACCAGCACCGAGAACACGTTGCCGAAGTTCGAACTGGCGGTCATTTTGATGTACTTGAGCATGTTGGCGAAGGTCCGCCGTCCCTCAAGCACGCCCTCCTCGAGCACCATCAGGCTCTTTTCCAGAAGGATGATGTCCGCCGCTTCCTTGGCGATATCCACCGCGCTGTCCACCGAAATGCCAATGTCAGCCGCCCGCAGCGCCGGCGCATCGTTGATGCCGTCGCCCATGAAACCGACGACGTGACCGTTGCCCTTGAGCAAACGGACGATGCGCTCCTTGTGCGCGGGCGTCAGTTTGGCGAAGACGTTGGTGCGCTCCACGGCAATCGCCAGTTCGGCGTCGCTCATGCCTTCGACGTCGCGGCCCAGCAGCAAACCTTGCTGTTCGAGCCCGACTTCACGACAGATCTTCGCCGTGACCAGTTCGTTATCGCCCGTCAGCACCTTCACCGCGATGCCGTGTTCGGCCAGCGCACGCAGGGCTGGCGCGGTGCTTTCCTTGGGCGGATCGAGAAACGCGACATAGCCGATCAAGGTCATCTGTTGCTCATCGGCGACGCTGTACACCGATTGCTCCTTCGGCGTCTGCCGCGCGGCGACCGCGACCACGCGCAAACCTTCTTCGTTGAACGACGCCGTCACTGCGCGAATCTGCGCCAGCACCTCATCCGTCAGCGGCTCATCGTCAGCACCATGGCGCACCCGCGTGCAACCGGCGAGAATTTCTTCCACCGCGCCTTTGCACACCAGCAAATGCTCCGGCCGATTGTGTTCGGCGACCACCACCGACATGCGCCGCCGGGTGAAATCGAACGGCACTTCATCGACCTTGGCGAACGCCGTCGCCACCGCCAGTTCGCGCTGTACTTCGGCGTGTTGCAGAACCGCCACGTCGAGCAGGTTTTTCAAGCCGGTCTGGTAGTAACTGTTGAGGTAGGCCATTTCCAGCACCTCATCACACTCTTCGCCCCAGACATCGACATGCCGCGCGAGGCAGATTTTGTCCTGAGTCAGGGTGCCGGTCTTGTCGGTGCACAACACGTCCATCGCGCCGAAGTTCTGGATGGCGTCCAGGCGTTTGACGATGACTTTTTTGCGCGACAGAAACACCGCGCCTTTGGCCAGGGTCGAGGTGACGATCATCGGCAGCATTTCCGGGGTCAGGCCGACCGCAATCGACAGCGCGAACAGCAAGGCCTGCATCCAGTCACCCTTGGTGAAACCGTTGATCAACAACACCAGCGGCGCCATCACCAACATGAAACGGATCAGCAACCAACTGACTTTGTTCACGCCATTCTGGAACGACGTCGGCGCGCGGTCGGTGGCGCCGACGCGCTGCGCCAACGCGCCGAAATAGGTGCGATTGCCGGTGGTGACAATCACCGCGATGGCTGCGCCGGACACCACGTTGGTGCCCATGAACAGGATAGTGTCGAGGTCCAAGGGGTTGAGCGTTGCGCCGTTCTGTTGGTGCGCGAATTTCTCCACTGGCATTGATTCGCCGGTCATCGCCGCCTGACTGACAAACAGGTCCTTGGCGCTGAGCACCCGGCAATCGGCTGGAATCATGTCGCCGGCCGACAGCACGATGAGGTCGCCCGGGACCAACTGCTTGATCGGCAATTCGCTGCGCGGCGCGCCCTGACGCAGCACGGTCGCGGTGTTGCTGACCATGGCTTTGAGCGCATCGGCGGCCTGAGTGGATTTGGCTTCCTGCCAGAATCGCAGCAACGTCGAGAGCACCACCATGGAGAAAATCACCACCGCGGCTTTGAGGTCTTCGGTCAGCCAGGAGACCAGCGCCAACAAGCTCAGGAGCAAATTGAACGGATTTTTGTAGCAGTGCCATAGGTGCACCCAGACCGGCAGCGGCTGCTCGTGTTCGACTTCGTTCAGCCCGCATTGAGCGCGCAACGCTTCGGCCTGGGCCGCGCTTAAGCCGTCGTCGCCGCTGCCAAGCGCTTCGAGCAGTTGGGCGGCGTCGCTGTTGGCCGCGTTCAACAGGGTGTGCGCGAGGGTCGGCGGCATGTCGCGGCCGACGCGGGTGTCGGTGAAGCTTTCCAGTAACGCCAGGCGTCGGAAGTGCCGGGCTATATGGCGGTTACGCAGGAATCCGGCGAAGAATTCCTTGAGCATGATCAGGTTCATGGCAGTTGCCCCCCAGGGTCAGCCGGGAAACCGTCGAGCAGGCGTGTTGAGTCGCGGCGATGACGACGGGGACGTCGCGCATCACACGATTACGTGTCGATGAGAGGGGCATTGGGCCACGGACCGCAACTGGCCGTGAACAGCATGCCGCTGCTCGCTTTTCAGCAAGGCAACGGCAGCGAAAACCTGCGCGTCAGCTTGCCGAGTAGATGCCGGTTACTGCAACCGGCCGACAACTGTCACTCGAACAAGTACCCACTGTGGGTCTCCGCTAATGGATGAAAACGGGCGAAGCTTACGCCGCGATTTTCGGGGAGTAAATGCTCTGTGGCGGGGGGGTCGGGAGAATTTGAGGGTTCTTCAGGAAGGGTTCAGGATGATCGTTCCCACGCTCTGCGCGGGAATGCAGCGTGGGAACGATCAGGATTGGGGTTCAGCTGGCAGTCGCCAACAACAGATCCTTCACCGAACGCACCTTGCCGCGGGATTTGTCGTGTTCGTACAGCGAGCCGGCAATTTCATCGGCGCGAATCGGCAGGATCGACAGCAAGGTGTCGCTCAGACCATGACTCGCCTGGCAGAAGCCCTGCATGTAAATGCCAGCCTTGCAGCGCTCGTCGGTGATCAGCTTGTAGTTGCGATCAACTTCAAATTCACCCAGATATTCTTCCAGCGGCGCCAGCAGTTTGCGGTGCATCTGCCGCTCATAACCGGTGGCCAGCACGACCGCGTCGTAATGCCGAACCGACACTTCACCCGTGGCGTTGTTGCGCACCGCCAACTCGATCCCGCGCTCGGTGGCGGTGGCTTTCTCGATAGTGGTCAAGGTGCGGAACGCGTGACGGGCAATCCCGGAAACCTTCTGCCGATAGAAGATGCCGTAGATGCGCTCGATCAGGTCAATGTCGACCACCGAATAGTTGGTGTTGTGGTACTCGTTGACCAGCCGCTCGCGCTCGCTGTTGGCCTGCTGGAACACCAGGTCGGTGAATTCCGGCGAGAACACTTCGTTGACGAACGGGCTGTCATCGGCCGGTTTCAGCGCCGAGCCGCGCAGGATCATGTCCACTTGCACCGACGGGAAGCTGTCGTTCAGATCGATAAAGGCTTCCGCCGCGCTCTGCCCGCCGCCGATGATCGCAATGCTCATCGGCTGATTGTTCACGCACGGCTGCTTGGCCATTTGCGCCAGGTATTGCGAGTGGTGGAACACGCGGCTGTCATCCTTGAGCGCCTTGAACGCTTCGGGAATACGCGGCGTGCCACCGGCGCTGACCACCACCGAACGGGTGGTGCGCACGTGTTGCTGGCCTTGGGTATCGCGCGAAATCACGCGCAGCGCTTCGACCTGCTGGTTGTGCAGCACCGGCTCGATGGTCAGCACTTCTTCGCCGTAACGACTCTGCGCTTCAAACTGGCCGGCGACCCAGCGCAGGTAATCGTTGTACTCCATGCGGCACGGATAAAAAGTGCCGAGGTTGATGAAGTCCACCAGGCGCCCGTGGTGCTTGAGGTAATTGACGAACGAATACGGGCTGGTCGGGTTGCGCAGGGTCACCAGGTCCTTGAGGAAGGAAATCTGCAATTCGCTCTGCGTTACCAGGGTGTTGCCGTGCCAGCGGTAGTCGGCCTGTTTGTCGAGAAACAGCACATCCAGCTCACCCTGAATCGGCCCGCGCTCTTGCAGGGCGATGGCCAGCGCCAGGTTCGATGGGCCGAAACCGATGCCGATCAGGTCGTGAACGATGGGCGATGCAATTGCCTGTGTCATTTCCAGTGTCCTCTGGATGAACCCCTCAACAAGGGGAGGAAGCCTATGTGACCCGGTCGGCTTTGAGCAGCGCGGCAAGTCGTCTGTTGATTAGGAACGAGGACAATGAAAAAAAATTTAGCGAGAAGAGATCAGTGGGCGTCCCACTGCTTGATGCGCACGCGGCAATGTTTCATGGCGTTGACGATGTGTTTTTCGACCAGTGCGCGGGAAATCCCCAGATGCTCGGCAATCTCCGGGTGCGACAGGCCTTCAATCTTGCGCAGCAAAAAGCTTTCGCGGCACAGCGCCGGCAATTCCGCCAAGGCGCGCTGCAACATGGCCAGGCGCTGGCCGTGATCGAGACTGGTATGCGGCGATGGGGTGAAATAGCGCTCTTCGGTGTCGAGCACGTCCAGCGATTCGAGTTGGCGCAGCGAGTTGCGCCGATGATCGTCGATCACCAGATTCAGCGCAGTGCGATAAAGGAAGGCCCGGGGCTGCTCGATCGGCGTTTCGCTGGAACGTTCCAGCACTCGCACATAAGCGTCATGCACCACATCTTCGGCGACCTGACGGTTGCCCAGCTTGGCGTTCAGGAAACACACCAGCTCGCGATAGTAGTTTTCCAACATGACTCCCGGCCGCACGGGTGCGGTTTTCTGTCCTTGAGCCACATTTTCGCCAGCCAAAACAGGCAGTGGCACGATAGTGGCAGTTCGAGGTGCGTAATTTATAGTAATTCTCATATAGATTTAAAGTGTTGTTTCGATTTGCCCGACAACTTGCCGCCAACCGCTGGGCGCGGGCAGCGCTAAATTTGTCGCTGCTTTCATCGTTTACAGGACAGCTCCCCGTCTCTGTCGCCCTGCGGCAGCGCCCAGCTGTCGCCTGATTGTGTGCGTCATCTGCGCGACGGGCCGATTTCCATTGGCCGGAACCCTGCATGAAACGTCCCCGCACCGCACGACGCGCCTTGCTTGTTGCACTGTGTCTGATCCCTGTCATCGCCGTTGCCGCGTGGCAGATCCTGCCGCCGGGCCGTGATCAATTTGCCACGGTGCAAGTCAGTCGCGGCGATATAGAAAGCAGCGTCACGGCGCTCGGCACCTTGCAACCGCGGCGTTATGTCGATGTCGGCGCCCAGGCGTCGGGGCAGATCCAGAAGATTCACGTGGAAGTTGGCGACGTGGTCAAGGAAGGCGACCTGCTGGTGGAAATCGATCCGTCCACCCAACAGGCCAAACTCGACGCCGGACGCTTCTCCATCGACAACCTCAAAGCGCAGCTGCAAGAGCAAAAGGCTCAGCACGAACTCGCGCGGCAGAAATTCCAGCGCCAGCAAAACCTCGCGGCCGGCGGCGCCACCCGCGCCGAAGACGTGCAAACCGCTCAGGCCGAATTGCGTGCGACGCAGGCGCGGGTTGACATGTTTCAGGCGCAGATTCGCCAAGCGCAGGCCAGTTTGCGCAGCGATCAGGCCGAACTCGGCTACACGCGCATTTATGCACCCATGAGCGGCACAGTTGTCGCGCTCGATGCCCGCGAAGGCCAGACGCTGAACGCGCAGCAGCAAACCCCGCTGATTCTGCGCATCGCCAAACTGTCGCCGATGACCGTCTGGGCCGAGGTTTCCGAGGCGGATATCGGCCACGTCAAACCGGGCATGACCGCGTGGTTCACCACCCTCAGCGGCGGCAACCGGCGTTGGAACAGCACGGTGCGGCAGATTCTGCCGATCCCGCCGAAACCGCTCGACCAGACCAGCCAGGGCGGCGGCAGCCCGGCCAGTTCGAGTAAAAGCGGCACGGGCCGCGTGGTTCTGTACACGGTGTTGCTCGACGTCGATAACGCCGACAACGCCCTGATGGCAGAAATGACCACGCAAATATTCTTCGTCGCTGACCAGGCAAAAAATGTCCTCACCGCGCCGATTGCCGCGCTACAGGCCAGCTCTCAGACCAGCTCTCAGACCAACATCCAGACCGCACAAGTGGTCGCGAAAAACGGCGCGATTCAACCCCGGCAAGTGCGCA
Organism: Pseudomonas prosekii; assembly: GCF_900105155.1. NCBI lineage: Bacteria > Pseudomonadati > Pseudomonadota > Gammaproteobacteria > Pseudomonadales > Pseudomonadaceae > Pseudomonas > Pseudomonas prosekii. Next base: position 5,062,104 of record NZ_LT629762.1, on the reverse strand, counting down.
CCGGCATCAGCGATCGGCTGAAGGTGCAGATTGTCGATGGCCTCGAGGAAGGCGATCACCTGTTGATCGGCCCGGCTGACGGGAGTGGCGGCTGAATGCAGACGCCACTGATCGACCTGCAGGACATCCGCAAAGCCTACGGCGGCGGCGATTCACCCGAAGTTCACGTATTGCGCGGCATCGATCTGGCGATTCATGCCGGCGAGTTCGTAGCGATTGTCGGCGCTTCCGGCTCGGGCAAATCGACCCTGATGAACATCCTCGGCTGCCTCGACCGCCCAACCTCCGGCGAGTATCGCTTTGCCGGGGAAAACGTCGCCGGGCTCGACAGCGATGAACTGGCCTGGCTGCGCCGCGAAGCGTTCGGGTTTGTGTTCCAGGGTTATCACCTGATCCCGTCGGGCTCGGCCCAGGAAAACGTCGAGATGCCGGCGATCTACGCCGGTTTGCCCGCCGTCGAGCGTCACACCCGCGCCGCCGCCCTGCTCGACCGCCTCGGCCTCGCGTCGCGTACCGGCAACCGTCCGCACCAATTGTCCGGCGGCCAGCAGCAACGGGTGTCGATTGCTCGCGCGCTGATGAACGGCGGCCACATTATTCTCGCCGACGAACCGACCGGTGCCCTCGACAGCCACAGCGGCGCCGAGGTGATGGTTTTGCTCGACGAACTGGCGAGCCAGGGCCACGTGGTGATCCTGATCACCCACGACCGCGAAGTCGCGGCGCGGGCCAAACGCATCATCGAAATCCGCGACGGCCTGATCATCAGCGACAGCGCCCGCGACGACCCGGCAGCGCAAACTTCGGCCAACCCCGGCGCGCTGCAAGCGGTGGATTTGCGCAAGCGCCTGAGCGAAGGTGCCGAAGCCACGGGCGCCTGGAAAGGCGAGCTGGTGGATGCCGTGCAAGCGGCGTGGCGGGTGATGTGGATCAACCGGTTCCGCACCGCCCTGACGTTGCTCGGGATCATCATCGGCGTGGCGTCGGTGGTGGTGATGCTGGCGGTCGGCGAAGGCAGCAAGCGCCAGGTCATGGCGCAAATGGGCGCGTTCGGTTCGAACATTATTTACCTGAACGGCTCGGCGCCAAACCCGCGCACGCCGCCCGGCGTGGTCAGCCTCGACGACGTTGCCGCGCTGACCAGCCTGCCGCAGGTGCGGCGGATCATGCCGGTCAACGGTGCGGAAGCGGGGGTGCGCTTCGGCAACGTCGACCACCTGAGTTACGTCGGCGGCAATGACACCAATTTCCCGCAGATCTTCAATTGGCCGGTGGTTCAGGGCAGCTATTTCACTGACGCCGACGAACGCAACGCCGCCGCCGTCGCGGTGATCGGACACAAGGTCCGGACCAAATTGCTCAAGGATGTCGCCAACCCGATCGGCCAATACATCCTGATCGAAAACGTGCCGTTCCAAGTGGTTGGAGTGCTCGCGGAGAAAGGCGCCAGCTCCGGCGATTCCGACAGCGACAACCGCATCGCCATCCCCTATTCGGCGGCCAGCGTGCGTCTGTTCGGCACGCACGATCCGGAATACGTGGTGATTGCCGCCGCCGACGCGCGCAAGGTCAAGGAAGCGGAAACCGCGATCAAACAATTGATGCTGCAACTGCACAACGGCAAGCAGGATTTCGAACTGACCAACAACGCGGCGATGATTCAGGCCGAAGCGCGCACGCAGAATACCTTGTCACTGATGCTCGGCTCGATTGCCGCGATTTCGCTGCTGGTGGGCGGCATCGGCGTGATGAACATCATGCTCATGACCGTGCGCGAACGCACCCGCGAAATCGGCATTCGCATGGCCACCGGCGCTCGTCAGCGCGACATCCTGCGGCAGTTTTTGACTGAAGCGGTGATGCTTTCGGTGGTTGGCGGGTTGGCCGGAATTGCTTTGGCGTTGATCGTCGGCGGCGTGCTGGTGCTCAGCGAAGTCGCCGTGGCGTTTTCCTTGATGGCGGTGTTTGGCGCCTTCGGTTGCGCGCTGGTGACCGGCGTTGTCTTCGGCTTCATGCCCGCCCGCAAAGCTGCCCGGCTCGACCCGGTCACGGCCCTTACCAGTGAATGATCGATCTATGAAAGCGCAACTCAGTCTCTTGACCCTTTGCCTGCTGCTTGGCGCGTGCGCCAGCCCTGCCCCGCGCCCGGACAGCGGCGTGACGGCGCCCGTCGCATGGCAATCGCCGCACAGCCCAAGCACCGCGCAGAGCAATCGGCAATGGTGGACGCAGTTCGGCAGCCCGCAGCTCAATCGTCTGATCGAACAGGCGCAAGTCGGCAGTTTTGACCTGGCGGCAGCGGTCGCTCGGGTGCGTCAGGCGCAGGCGAGCACGGTGATTGCCGGTGGTTCGCAGTTGCCGGAGATCAAGGCCGGGACCAATGCCAATCGGCAAAAACTGTTACGCGGCAATGGCTACAGCCAGCTCGATGTCGACAACAACGACAAGGCCGTCGATTACTTTGATGCCAACCTCAGCGCCAGTTACGAAATCGACTTCTGGGGCGGCCAGCGCGCCTCACGTGACAGCGCGAAGTTTGCGCTGAAGGCCAGTGAATTTGATCAGGCGACGGTGGAGCTGACGTTGCTCAGCGGCGTCGCCAACAGTTATGCGCAAGCGTTGTCGTTACGCGAGCAAAAACGCATTGCCGAACTCAATCTGGCCAACGCCCAGAGCGTTTTGAAGCTGGTGCAAACGCGCTTTGATTCGGGCTCTGCCACGGCGCTGGAACTGGCGCAGCAGAAAAGCCTGGTCGCGGCGCAGCAGCGGCAACTGCCGACGGTGCAGCAACAGGCCCAGGACGCGCTGATCAGCCTCGCCGCCCTGCTCGGCTTGCCGGTGCAGGAATTGGCGACGATCGACGAATCTTTCGATCAACTGCAGTGGCCAGTGATCGGCACAGGCGTGCCCAGTGAGTTGCTCAGCCGTCGCCCCGACATTGCCCGCGCCGAGGCGCAACTGGCCGCCGCCCAAGCTGACGTCACTGTTGCCCGCGCGGCGATGCTGCCGGCGGTGACCCTCGGCGCCAGTCTCGGTTCAGGGTCAAACATCGCCGCCGAGCTGTTGCGCAGTCCGTTCTACAACCTCACTGCCGGGCTGGCGGCGCCGATCTTCAACAACGGCCGCCTCGGCGCCGAACGCGACAAAGCCACGGCGCGTCAGGCAGAACTGCTGGAAATCTATCGCGGGGCAATCATCAATGGCTTCGCCGACGTCGAAAAAGCCCTGAACAGCATTGACGGGCTGGACCAACAACGGCGGTGGCAGAGTGAAGAACTGAGCCAGGCGCAAACTGCCTTCAACATTGCGCAGAACCGCTATCAGGAAGGCGCTGAGGATTTGCTGACAGTGCTTGAGACACAGCGCACGCTGTACGCCGCGCAGGATTTGAATGTGCAACTGCGGTTGTCGCGGCTGCAAGCAAGCATCGCACTGTACAAGGCACTCGGCGGCGGCTGGCAGGCGTTGTAAAGCCAAGGACGCCATCGCGAGCAGATTTGGATTTGTGGCGAATACATTATTTGTGAACGCTGAAGATCAATTGTAGGAGTGAGCCTGCTCGCGATGAGGCAGGCACATCCAGCATCTCTGGCGACTGACACACCGCTATCGCCAGCAGGCTCGCTCCCACATTTGGATTTGTAGCGCACACATTATTTGTGAACGCTGAAGATCCCCTGTGGGAGTGAGCCTGCTCGCGATGGGGCAGTCACATCCAGCATCTCTGGCGCCTGACACACCGCCATCGCGAGCAGGCTCACTCCTACATTTGGATGTGTGGCGCACACATTATTTGTGGACGCTGGAGATCCCCTGTAGGAGTGAGCCTGCTCGCGATGAGGCCATCACATCCAGTATCTCTGGCGTCTGACACACCGCCATCGCGAGCAGGCTCGCTCCCACATTTGGATTTGTGGCGCACACATTATTTGTGAACGCTGAAAATCCCCTGTGGGAGTGAGCCCGCTCGTAACGCGGAACTCAGACCTGCCGCTGCCGGACTTTCAGGTGACGCGCATACCACGGGCGTTGCGGTACGCGGCGGAACAGGCTGGCGAGTTTTTTGTCGTCTTCGCTGAAGGTGATGCGCAGTGCGAGCTTCATGGTTTCCGGGTCCATTTCCACGCTCTTGCCGGCCTGCAACCCCGGCGTGGTGCTGCAGCCGTGGGTGCTCGGGCCGAGCCACGGGTCGTCGATTTCAACGAAACGGCCCGGCGCGAACCACGGCACACCATTGACCTCAAGCCGCGTGACCTCGCCCGGATGAAAGCGCTCGTGCGCGCGGAACCAGTCTTCCAGTCGATCATCGATCCAGCCGTGGAAGTGCCAGAACACCGGGCTTACATGTGAAGAAAACGGGTCGCCAAGAAAATCATTTTCCGCCCCGAACCAGCGCGCGGAAAAGTCCGATGGGTCCCTGGCGAACGGCACCGGTTGCCCATTCGACGGATCGCGCGGCACCGACGCCCAGCGCATGTGCAGCCAGTCGTGCAGGCCCAGTTCGACTTCCGAACCGAACTGCCCCAACGTCAACTTCGATAGATAACGCGGATCGCGGTACTGCGATTCCCAGACCTGAAAGTTGCTGTGATAGGTCTCGGCGGTCTTGATGTCACTGACCCACTGGGTGTAATCGGCGTCCTCGCTGGCCAGCCAGGTCGGCGGCAGCGAGGCGCCGTCGTGGTTATCGAAATAACGTGCGAAACCCTGACGGTCGCGCTCCAGCTCCGGCTGCGGCATCGGAAAACTCGGCCAGGATGGCAAGTCCTGCATCGAGCGCGCCGTGCCGAGCATGTGGCGGTGCATGAAGAAAAAATCCACACCCGAGCCATTGCGATCCTTGCGCGGGCCGCGGGCATCGCGCTCCTTGTCGCGCGGGCCGGGCTGCCAGCCAATGCCGCGCAACGCCCCGCGCTTGTCCTCGGAAAGGGTGTGCCATTTGTCCCGCGAGGCGTGCCACAACTGGTGGAACAAACGATGTTCCGGCGACGTCAGCCACGCCAGCAATGTCGGATTGAGGCCGGTGCGTTCGCGCGCTTCAGGGAACAGGCATTTGTGCGCGACAAACTGGCTGTCCAGCGCCGGCAAACCGAGCGGCCGGTCCAACCGCAACAAGCGCCCGCTGAGGGTGCCACTGCCGGCATTGCCGAAATCCGCCCAGACTTCGTCAAGGGTGACCGCCAATTCATACGCAGCGGCGCCGTTGGCCGATTGGGTATCGACCAGGCGCCAGTAAATCTCGCCGGGTTTGCTCGACAGCAGATCACCGATCACCCGATAACGCGGTTCGCCGTCGCTGCGCAACTGCTGCGCAGTGTCCACGCAGCCGCGCAAGCCCCGGCCACGCTGGGCAATGTCGAGAAACAGCTGCAAGCCCTGCAACGGCAACCCGTCGAGCCCCGGCTGCGCCCCGTCAAACCGGATATCCCAAACCCCGCGCAGCGAGTTCGCCAAGTGCTGGCCGGCCGTATCCGCGAGATCGACAGTTGCCTCGCCGGGGGTGATCGTCGGGTCCGGTCTGGTCCATTCGCGATGCCCATAATAAGCCGCAGGCACGGCGGCGCCGGTCAGCGCCAGGCCCGCCATGAACCATCGTCGAGAAATCGTCATTGCCCTACCTGTGTCAGCCATGAAGCAGGCTTTATCCAAGCTAGAACGTTCAACCGCAGGACAAATTTAAGCGCTTGGCTGTAAGCGCGAGGCTTGCCCGCGAAGAGGCCCGAACAAACACCTAAATTCTTGCCCCAGCCACTCGTTCATCCCAGATAGCAAAGGCCCCTGCGTTGGCACCGGGGCGGCGAACCTGACTGAGACGGCAATGACAAAACCACGTTCGAAAAAGGCTCTTTACATCGGCCTGCCGCTGGCCCTGGCGATCAGCGCCGGTGCCGGTTTTGCGGTTTGGAATCACTGGTTCAAGGACAACCCCGGCTACCCGGTCAAGGTAATGAAACAGGCCGACGAGCTGCACGAACGCATGTTGTCCTTCGACAGCCACATCAGCCTGATGCAAAACTTCGGCACCCAAGGCAACGAGGCCGACAAGGATGGCGAAGGCCAGTTCGACCTGGTCAAAGCCAATCGCGGGCACCTATCCGGCGCTGCCCTGACGATTTTCGGCTGGCCGGAAATGTGGAACGGCCCGAACGCGCCGCACAAGCCTACCGCCGGATTTGTCGAGGAGGCCCGCAACCAGCAGGAGATCCGCTACAAAATCATCACCGGCATGGTTCGCGATTTCCCCAATCAGGTCGCCATCGCCTACACCCCCGACGATTTCCGTCGCTTGCACGGTGAAGGCAAGTTCGCGATTTTCATCAGCATGCTCAACGCCTACCCGCTGGGCCACGACCTGAACCTGCTGGACCTGTGGACGGCGCGCGGCATGCGCATGTTCGGCTTCAGCTACATCGGCAACAACGACTGGGCCGACTCGTCGCGTCCGCTGCCGTTTCTGAACGATTCGCCAGACGCGCTCGACGGCCTCTCGGATCTGGGCAAACAGGCGGTCAAGCGCCTGAATGACCTCGGGGTGATCATCGATGTTTCGCAAATGTCGACCAAGGCCCTGGAGCAAGTCGCGCAACTGAGCCGCACGCCGCTGGTGGCCTCGCACTCGGCACCGCGGGCGATGGTGGATATACCGCGCAACCTCAGCGACAAAGAATTGCAACTGATCAAGCACAGCGGCGGCGTGGTGCAGATTGTCGGTTTTTCGCAATACCTGAAACCGCTGACCCAACCCACCCAGGACAAACTCAACGACCTGCGCAAACGCTTCGACCTGCCGCCGCTGCCGAACCTGGCGATGGCGCTGATGCCGGGTGACCCGATCATCTCGGCGTGGTCCGAGCAAAAGTTCGGCCAGTACGCCAGTGGCCTCTATGCGATTCTGGAGGAAGAACCCAAGGCCAGCCTGAAGGACTTCGGCGACGCGATCGAATACACCGTGCGCAAGATCGGCATCGACCACGTCGGCATCAGCTCTGACTTCAACGAGGGCGGCGGCATCAAGGGCTGGGAAAACGTCAGCGAAATTCGCAACGTGACCGCCGAACTGCTGTCGCGCGGCTATTCCGAAGCGGACATCGCCAAGCTCTGGGGCGGCAACTTCCTGCGTGTCTGGGACCAGGTACAAAAAGCCGCCAGACCGGCGCAAATCTCGCAGCAGGACCAGAGCAAGCCATGAGTGATCGTCGAACCTTTTTGAAACAGGCCGGCATCCTCGCCGCTGGCCTGCCGTTGACTGCCGGCCTGCACCGCAGCGCCAATGCAACCCTCGCCAATAACCCGCACAACGCCCTGCCGGCGCCGCTGCCCCGGAACAAATGGGCGCAGTTGCGCCAGTTGTTCGACCAGGATCCGGACTACCTGCACTTCTCCAATTTCCTCATCACCTCGCACCCCAAACCGGTGCGCGAGGCCATCGAAATGCACCGCGCAGCCCTCGATAAAAACCCCGGACTGGCGATGGATTGGGACTTGGGGGTGATCGAGCAACGCGAAGAAGACGTGCGCGTGTGGGCCGGTCGCTACTTGCAGGCCGACGCCAAACAGATCGCGCTGACCGGCAGCACCACCGAGGGCCTGGCGATGATTTATGGCGGCGTGCACGTGCGCCCGGATCAGGAAATCCTCACCAGCGTCCACGAACACTACGCCACGCACACCATCCTTGCCCTGCGCACCCAGCGTGACGGGACCAAGGTGCGCAAGATCAAACTGTTCGAAAACCCGCAGACCGTCAGCAAGGAAGAAATCCTCGCGGCTATCGACCGCAGCATCAAACCCGAAACGCGGGTGCTGGGCATGACGTGGGTGCAATCGGGCAGCGGCGTGAAAATCCCGATCGCCGAGATCGGCGCACTGGTGGACAAGCACAACCGTGGCCGCAGCGATCAGGACCGGATCATTTATCTGGTGGACGGCGTGCATGGTTTTGGCGTCGAGGACCTGAGTTTCCCGGCCATGAACTGCGACTTCTTTATCGCTGGCACCCACAAATGGATGTTCGGCCCGCGCGGCACCGGCATCGTTTGCAGCCGCAGCGCCGAGGTCAAATACGTCACGCCGATCATTCCGACCTTCTCCGAAGCCACGGCGTTTTCCACCACCATGACGCCCGGCGGTTATCACTCGTTCGAGCACCGCTGGGCGCTGAATGAGGCGTTCAAATTGCATCTGCAATTGGGCAAGGCTGACGTGCAGGCGCGTATCCACGCGCTCAACGACTACATGAAAAAACGCCTGCTGGCGCATCCGCAGATCGAGCTGGTCACGCCGCTGAGCCGCGAGCTGTCGTCAGGTTTCAGTTTCTTCCGGGTCAAGGGCAAGGACGCCGACAAGATCGCCGCTTACCTGATGCAGAACCGCGTGGTCGCCGATGCGGTGGACCGCGATGTCGGGCCGGTGATCCGCACCGCTCCGGGGCTGCTGAATACCGAAGCCGAAATCGACCGTTTCATGGTCTTGCTCGGCACCCAGCTCGGCTAAACATGCGCCAGGAGCGAGCGTGTGTGGCGAGAGGCTTGTGTGGCGAGGGGGCTTGCCCCCGTTGGAGCGCGAAGCGCTCCCCGAAGCGCTCCCAGAACCCACGACTGCGGTGCATCAGGCATACCGCATGCGATGGTTTTGCGACTGCTGCGCAGCCGAACGGGGGCAAGCCCCCTCGCCACACAAGTCCCCTGCCACAGGGGTGTAAGACGCACCGGCGGTGCCCGCCCCACCCGACTCCTTTTACCTTTGCCTTTTATCTTTGTATCGAGAGAGATGATGAACAGTGAGCTGCGTAGTTTTTCCCTGAAGACGCTCCCCGCACTGGCCTTAGCCGCCGTCGCCAGCCTGCTGCCGGGCGTCGCCCAGGCCGCTGAACCGGCGCAACCGGGCAAGGTGTTCAAGGATTGCAAGGACTGCCCGGAAATGGTCGTCCTGCCCACGGGCACCTTCACCATGGGCACGCCGGACAACGAAGTCGGACGCGAGCCGGATGAAGGTCCGTTGCACCCAGTGACCTTCGCCAAACCGCTGGCCATCAGCCGCTTCCAAGTGTTGGCCGGCGAGTGGGACGCCTATCTGCGCGACACCGGTTACGTGATGCCCGATGGCGATACGCGCCCCGGCCGCGAGTGCAAGGCTGGCGTGCCGCGCTACGAGCGCACGGCCAAACATCCAGCGGTGTGCATGGACTTCCCCGAGGCCAACGCCTACGTGGAATGGCTGTCGAAAAAATCCGGCAAAACCTACCGACTGGTCAGCGAATCCCTGCGTGAGTACGCCGCGCGCGCCGGCAGCAGCGGGCCGTTCCCCTTCCCGTTCGATGAAGGCAAGGAATACAGCATCGCCAAACACGCCAACACCTACGGCGCCGCCGACGGCTACAACTTCACCGCGCCGGCCGGCAGCTTCCCGGCCAACGCGTTCGGCGTGTACGACATGCACGGCAACATCTATGAATGGACCGCCGATTGCTACAACGAAAACTACCTTGGCGCACCGAGCGACGGCAGTGCCTGGCTGACCGGCGATTGCAAAGTGCGGCGCATCCGCGGCAATGACTGGGGCGAAGCGCCGGTGTTCTCGCGTTCGGGCAACCGCAACGCGACCTACACCGACACCCGCGGCGACTGGATCGGCTTTCGCGTCGCTCGGGATCTGTGAGGCCCCCACCTCCTGTCGCATGACCTGCAACAAACCCGTGCGCGGCTAAATCGCCGCCCACGGGTTTCGTCTTTCAAGCAGCCAAACTCTTGAACCATTGCCCATTGCGGCCCTTGAAGCGGAAAACTTCCATGACCTCAAAATCGCGCGGCGCCTTCAGTGAAGTCCTCGGCCTGCTCAAGCCTTTCCGGTTCATCGTTGTCGTGTCGATCCTGCTCGGCATGCTCGGTGGCCTGAGCATCACCGCGTTGCTGGCGACCATCAATGACGCGCTGAACGCCGCCACCAGCCCGTCACCGCGCGCATTGGCGGTGTTTGTCGGGCTGTGCGTGGTCGCGTTGACCACGCAGATTCTGTCGGACATCGGCACCAACCATGTCGGCCAGCACATCATTGCCGGCCTGCGAAAATCGCTGGGTGAAAAAGTCCTGCTGGCGCCAATCGAACAGATCGAACGCTTTCGCAGTTATCGACTGATTCCGGTGCTGACCCACGACGTCGACACCGTCAGCGATTTCGCTTTCTCGTTCGCGCCGCTGGCGATTGCGTTCACCGTGACCCTCGGCTGCCTGAGCTACCTGGCGTATTTGTCGCTGCCGATGTTTGCCTTGCTGCTGGTCGCGCTGACCATCGGCACTGCTCTGCAATACGTGGCGCGGGCCAAGGGCATCAAGGGTTTCCAGGCCGCTCGCGAAGCCGAGGACGAACTGCAAAAACACTACAGCGCGATTGCCGCCGGGGCCAAGGAACTGCGCATCCATCGTCCACGCCGCCAGCGCATGTTCAGCCAGCGCATCGAAGGCACCGCCGACTTCATCTGCAATACGCACATCCGCGCGGTCAACACTTTTGTGGTCGCGAAGACCCTCGGCTCGATGCTGTTTTTCGTGGTAATCGGTCTGGCGCTGGCCCTGCAATCGTTCTGGTTGGGCACTGACAAAGCGGTGCTCAGCGGTTTTGTGCTGGTGCTGTTGTACATGAAAGGCCCGATGGAATATTTGGTGACCACCCTGCCCGTGGTCAGCCGCGCCAACATCGCGTTCAAGCGCATTGCCGACCTCGCCGAGCAGTTTTCGTCGCCGGAACCGCACTTGTTGCTCAGCGACAAAGACGCGGCCAAACCGCTGGTCGAGCACCTGGAAATGCGCGACGTGCATCTTGCCTTTCCGGCGGTGGACGGCAGCACGCCGTTCGCCCTCGGCCCGGTCAACCTGTCGATTGCCCAAGGCGAGATTGTGTTCATCGTCGGCGAAAACGGCGGCGGCAAAACCACGCTGATCAAACTGCTGCTGGGTCTGTATGCGCCACAGGGCGGTGAAATCATCCTCAACGGCGAGCCGGTACTGGCGAAAAACCGCGACGATTATCGCCAGTTGTTCACCACGATATTTGCCGATTACTACCTGTTCGATGAACTGGTGCAGGGCGATCAGAACGTTCCCGCAGACGCCAGCCGATACCTCGAACGCCTGGAAATCTCGCACAAGGTGAGCATCCGCGACGGCGCTTTCACCACCACCGACCTGTCGACCGGCCAGCGCAAACGCCTGGCGCTGTTGAACGCGTGGCTCGAAGAACGCCCGGTGCTGGTGTTCGACGAGTGGGCGGCCGACCAGGATCCGGTGTTCCGGCGCATTTTCTACACCGAGCTGCTGCCGGAGCTGAAATACCTGGGCAAGACCATCATCGTCATTTCCCACGATGACCGTTACTTCGATGTCGCCGACCAGTTGGTGCGCATGGAGGGCGGACGGGTCGTCAGCGAAAAAGCCCCGTTGGCCACCGCCTGAGCCGCCCCACTTTCTGCGCCTTTTGTGAGCTCCCATGAACGAACTTCTTGATGATGATCTGCTGGCGCTGCTGCTGGCAGAGGCCGATGACGCCGTCCACGCCCCGGCGACCACAACCCGACTGGAGCAAGCGCCGCTGTCGTTTGCCCAGCAGCGCTTGTGGCTGGAGCAGCAACGCGCGCCGCACAGTTCGGCGTACAACTTGCCGCGCGCCTTGCGCCTGAGCGGTGAGCTGCATGCCGATGCGCTAGAGGCGGCGCTGAATCGCGTGATTGACCGCCACGACATCCTGCGCAGCGCCTTCACCGAACTCGATGGCGTGCCGACACAGATCGTCGAGCGTGAAGCGCGGCTGACCCTGCACCGCGAAGACCTGTCGACCCTCGACGAGCAGGCCCGCGCCGCAGCACTGGCGCAGCGCATCCAGGATCAAGCGACGCGGGCTTTCGATCTGCGCCAGGCGCCGTTGATTCGGGCGACGTTGCTGACCACCGCGCCGGGGCAATACCTGTTGCTGCTGAACATGCACCACATCGTCTCGGACGCCTGGTCCAACGCGATCCTGATGGAGGATTTGTCGCGCGCCTACGCTCAGGCGCGGGCGGGTGATGATTCGCCGTTGCCGCCGCTGCACTTGCAGTACGCCGATCACGCGCACTGGCAGCGCGGCGAATACCTCGACAGTAGCGCTTGCGCGCGCAGCGGCGATTACTGGCGCGAGTACCTGGGCGGTGAATTGCCGGTGCTTGAATTGCCGCAGGACGCGACTCGCGCCGACGGTCAGCAGCACTTGGCCGGACGCTTGCAGTGGACGCTTGAACCGGCTCTCGCCGAGGCCTTCAACGCGTTCTGCCAGCGTCAGGGATTGACGCCATTTGTGCTGGCGCTGGGTGCCTGGCAATTGCTGCTGGCGCGCTACAGCAACCAGAACGACTTCACCGTCGGCGTGCCCAACGCCAACCGCAATCGCGGCGAAACCCAGGAGCTGGTGGGGTTTTTCGTCAGCAGCCAGGTGTACCGCGTGCGCCTCGATCCGTGCCAGCGCACGGTGGATTTCCTGCAGGCACTGCGCGGCCAGTCGCTGGCGGCGATGGACCATGCCGATTACCCGCTGGAACTGCTGATCGACCAGTTACAAAGGCCGACCAACCACAGCGCAAATCCACTGTTCCAGGTGTTGTTCAATTGGCGCACAGGCGGTGCGGACGCGCCGCCGATGGTTTGGGATGGGCTGACGCTGGACTTCCTTGATGCCGGGGAAAATCAGGCGAAATTCGACCTGTCACTGGATGTCGAATACTCCGCGCAAGGCCTGACGGCCAGTCTGGAATTCAGTCGCGACCTCTACCAGGTCACCACCATCGAGCGCATCGCCGGGCATTGGCAGAACCTGCTGCAAGCGATGATTCAGACACCTGAACGCAGCGTCGGCGAGTTGCCGTTGCTCAGCCCGCACGAACACCGCCAGACCCTCACCGAATGGAATCCACAGCCAACCCGGCTGCCGCGCCAACGCTGTCTGCATCAGGCGATCGAGGCACAGGCCAGCCGTGCCGGTGAAGCCATCGCGTTGACGTTTGGCGAACAGCACATGAGTTACGCCGAGCTCAATCGCCAGGCCAATCGCCTGGCTCATCAATTGATCGGCGCAGGGGTCGGGCCGGAAGTGCTGGTGGGCATCGCGGCGGAACGCACGCCACAGATGATCATCGGCCTGCTGGCGATCCTCAAGGCCGGCGGCGCTTACGTGCCACTCGACCCGGCGTATCCGGCCGAGCGACTGGCCTACATGATTGAGGACAGCGGTATCACGGTGGTCCTGACCCAGGCGCACCTGCGCGAACAACTGGCGCTGCCGCCCGAGGTGCGCTGCCTGATCCTCGAGCCGACGGCCACTGGCGCCGAGCACAATCCCGACGTTGCGGTGCACCCGGACAACCTCGCGTATGTGATTTACACCTCCGGCTCCACCGGCAAACCGAAGGGCGCGCTGCTGCCGCACCACAACGTGATGCGTCTGTTCGACGCCACGGCTGACTGGTTTGCTTTCAATCACCGCGACGTCTGGTGCCTGTTTCATTCCTACGCGTTCGATTTCTCGGTGTGGGAAATCTTCGGCGCACTGCTGCACGGTGGCCGACTGGTGATCGTGCCGCACGCGATCAGCCGTTCGCCGCAAGACATGTACGCGCTGCTCTGCGCAGAAAAAGTCAGCGTGCTGAACCAGACGCCTTCGGCGTTCAAGCAATTGATGCAAATTGCCTGCGCGCCGGGCCAGAGCCTGAAGCAACAGTTGCGTTACGTGATTTTTGGTGGCGAGGCGATCGACGTGCAAAGCCTGCGCCCGTGGTTCGAGCGCTTCGGCGATCACGCACCGCAGTTGGTCAATATGTACGGCATCACCGAAACCACCGTGCACGTGACGTACCGGCCGCTGTCGCTGGCCGACCTCGACTGTGCGGCGGCCAGCCCGTTGGGCGTGCCGATTGTCGACCTGTCGTGGTACGTGCTCGACCCGCAGCTAAACCCGGTGGCCAAAGGTTGTATCGGCGAGCTGTATGTCGGCGGCGCCGGCCTGGCGCGCGGCTACCTCAACCGCCGGAGCCTGAGCGCCAGCCGTTTCATTCCTGATCCATTCGACGCGTTGCCCGGCGGGCTGTTGTATCGCACCGGCGACCTCGCCCGCTATGGCGCCGACGGCAGCATCGAATACGCCGGGCGCATCGATCATCAGGTAAAAATTCGCGGGTTCCGCATCGAGCTGGGGGAAATTCAGGCGCGCCTCCAAGGCTTGCCGGCGGTGCGCGATTGCGTGGTGCTGACACACGAAGGGCCGAGCGGGCAGCAACTGGTCGGCTACGTGATCGCCAGCGAACCACCGACCGCCGAACTGCGCGAGCAATTGCTCGCCGCGCTGCGATCACAGTTGCCGGACTACATGGTGCCGGCGCATCTGTCGTTCATCGAAGATTTCCCGCTGAATGCCAACGGCAAACTCGACCGTAGTAAATTGCCGGCGCCCGACGCCAGTCTGTGGCAGCAAGCTTACGTGGCGCCGCAAACACCGCTGGAGCAAGCGCTGGCGGAACTCTGGCAACAAGCGCTGGGGGTTGACCGGGTGGGCATCAGCGACAATTTCTTCGAACTCGGCGGGCACTCGATTCTGGCGATCCAGTTCATTTCCACACTCAAAGCGCAATTGAACATCGACCTGCGCCTGCAAGAACTGCTGGCGCACCCGAGCATTGCGCAGTTGGCGGCGTTTCTTTCGCGCAAGCATCGCGATCAGAGCCAATGCGTGGTCGAACTGAACAGCGCGCCGAGCGGATCGCCCACATTGTTCTGTTTGCACCCGAGCGGTGGCATCGTGTTTTGCTACCAGCCGTTGGCGAAAAAACTCAAGGCGCATGCGGCGGTGAGCGGCGTGATACATCGCGGGTTCAGCGAGCAACATAACGACACGCACACCTGGGACGAGATGATTGCCGATTACAGCAGCGAAATCATCAAGGCCCAACCGCAAGGCCCTTATCACCTGCTGGGCTGGTCATTGGGCGGCGCCATCGCGCTGGACATCGCCGCCACGCTCGAAGGCCTAGGCCATCAGGTGGCTTTTTTAGGCTTGGTCGACAGCACCGTTCCAGAGCACCTGTACCCCGCCGACCTGCCGCGCCAGCGCCAACTCGACGAGGCGAGCCACAGCGAAGCCTCGGAAGAAATCCGCGATGCCATTCACTACTTCGACCTGCTGTTCCCGACGCTGACCGAGCACACGGCGGCGTGGCTGCGAGATTCGCCGCAAGGTTCGGTGAAAGGGTTTTATGACTGGGCAACCGGGCTGGTCGAACCCGGCCAGGGCGACTTGCTGGCGACCGTGCAAAACATCAAAAACGAAGTCATGAATGCCCAGGCGTTCGCGGTACACGATCGCCTGGTCGAAGCGTTCGCAGCGTTCACCTTCAAACCGGTAACCGTCCAGCCCAGCTGCTGGTGGGCCACGCCGGAAAAAACCGCGCAAGAACTGGCCTTCAACGAAACCCTGATCAAACGCTACAGCCGCACCGGCGCACTCAACTGCTCAATGCACTCACCGCTGCTGCACCGCAGCATGATCTTCGACGACACACTGATCGAATCAGTGATTGAAACATTCCTCGCGAGCGTGAGCACCCAGCGCTACCCCCCTCCTCCTCAGTAGAAATGCAGCGACGCGATGAAGTGATCCAGACACATCGCGTCGCTGCCTATCGCGAGCAAGCTCGCTCCCACATTTTGATGTTTTTGAATCAGCAAGAAAGTGGTTGGCTGTTAGGGAGCTATCGCGAGCAGGCTCACTCCTACAGGGATTGCGCATATCCGGGAGAACCAGGTCGGCTATCAGGCCGCCTCGCGGCGCTTTTGCGGTGCCCGCCCCCTCGTGAGGCCGAGCGCAGGTTCTGCGTAGTGGGCAACCCGGCAAGGATGCCGGGTTAGCCGCCCCCGGCCAGGGATGGCCGATGGCGGCGGGCCCACGGAGCAGGACCGGAGCGAGGGCATGCCGAGCCTAGGCGAGGCACCGAACGAAAGGGGCAAGAGCGCTTTGGTTACTTTCGCGCTTCTCGAAAGTGACTCGCTGTAAAAGCGAAACCCAATGCCGCCGTGACCGCAGAAATGGATATGTACACCCGACAAGAACAAGTTGGCTGATAGAAAGCTATCGCGAGCAGGCTCACTCCTACAGGGATTGCGCAGACTCGGGGGATACGGGTCGGGCCAATAAAAAGCCCGACTCACACATCGCGAGTCGGGCCCAGTCAAACAGTGAAAACGCAATCAGAACTCAGGCGTGTACTTCACACTGAACATCACATTACGCGGATCACCATAATTATTGTTGCCATTAATCTGATTGTAAGCCGGCGTGAAATACCCCTTGTCAAACAAGTTGTTCGCATTCATCGCCAACTCGATCTCCGGCGTCAACTGATAACCGACCCGCGCATTCCACACCGCATAACCCGGCACATTCACCGCATGATCGAAACCCACCGTGTGAGTCTGAGCGGTGAAGCCCAAACCCGTGCTGACCTGCTTCCAATCGCCAGTGAACTGATAATTGCCCCACACCCGCAACATATGTTTCGGCGTCCACCAGCTAAAGATCTTGCCCTCGTTCTCCGGGTCTTCCAGATACTTCGTAGTGTTATAGGTATAACCGGCAAACAGTTGCAGATTGTCGATCACCTCACCGCTGATCTCGGCATCCAGACCCTGACTGCGGACCTTGCCCGAAGCATTCGAGCAATACCAACCGTCACAACTCTGCTCGCCGGCCGTGTCGATAACGGCACGGTTTTCCTGGTCATAACGGAACAGCGCCAAGGACGTATTGATGCGGCCATCCATCAACTCGCCTTTGATGCCCACTTCATAGTTGCTGCCGATAATCGGCTTGACCACCGAGCCGCCCGTAGTGCGTTCGGTCTGCGGCACAAACACGTCGGTGTAGCTGGCGTAGACCGACCACTCGCGGCTCAGGTCATAAATGATCCCGGCGTAAGGCGTGACTTCACCGGATTCGGTGGAGGTGCTTTCAGGTTCTTCGGTGATGGCGGTGGTGGTCTGGGTCCAGGATTTGTAGCTGTAGTCGTACCAGCTGACCCGCGAACCGAGAACCAGCGTCAGGTCGTCGACCGGTTTGACTCGCCAGCTGCCATACAGGCCTTTCTGGCGAATGTCGTATTCGCTCGGGAAGCCACGGCCACCCGGGCTGTTGATCAAACCTTCGTAGCTGATGTCGGGACGATCGTGATTGATGTCGAAGATATTGTCGGAGCTGTTGTTGAAGGTCCGCGCGTACTTGTCATCGGTCGTCACCTTCGAATAGTTGCCGCCGAACATCACTTCCTGCTGCATCGACCAGGCGTCGAACTTGCCGGTGACGTTCATGTCCAGAGCGACTTTGGTGGAGTCCAGGTCTGTCAGGAAGTCCGCGTATTGCACCCCGGTGCCATCGGCGTTGATGCCGTTTTGCACGCGCTGGTTTTTCGCCTTGTTGGTTTCCGTCATGCGCACGGCGCCGACCTTGAAAGCCCAGTCGTCGTTGAAGCGGTGTTCCAGATCGGTGTAAAGCGTGGTGACATCGATGTCCGAATGGTTCCACTTCGCGCCGGTGTACGTCTTGCGTGGCAGGTCGATCGGTTTGCCGTCGGCATAACGCGGGAAGCCGCGGACATTGGAGCGCGATTCGCCGTCGGACTGGCTGACCGCGAAGCCGACTGTGGTGGCGTCGCTCAGGTCAAAGTCCAGCGCGCCGTACAGCGAGGTGGTTTCGTACCATTCGGAATCAACGAACGAGTGGCTGTTGTCCTGGTCGGCGACGAAGCGGCCGCGGATCGTGCCTTCCTGGTTCAGCGGTCCGCCGGCGTCCAGTTGCAGACCGTAGTGATCCCACGAACCGGCCTTGCCAGTCAGGGTCACTTTGGGTGCTGCCTGACCGCGTTTGCGCACCAGGTTGACCGCGCCGCCGGGGCTGCCGGTGCCTTGCAGCAGACCCGAGGCGCCACGCAGCACTTCCATGCGGTCGAAGAAAATCAGGTCCTGGGTGGCCCAGTTGCCCAGCGCGTAGGTGTTACGCGGGATCGGCACACCGTCGTACTGCCAGTCATCGATCTGGAAACCGCGCGACGACAGGACCAAGCCTCTGCCCACGCCCTGCGCGCCGACCAGACCGGTGGTTTTGTTGGCCGCGTCCTTGAGATCGACGATGCCCTGATCATCCAGTTGCTTGCGGGTGATCACCGTTACCGATTGCGGAATTTCCCGCAGGGTGTGGGTGCCCTTGCCGATGGTCACGGCGTTCGAGGTGTACGAGTTCGAACCTTCAGTGGTGGCGCTGGCCTGTTGCGCGCTGATGGTCGTGGCGCCCAGTTCCAGGCCCTGAGTCGAGGTGCCGCGCACCAGCATCAGCGTGTTGCCTTCAAAGCTGTAGTTGACGCCCGTGCCGCTGAGCAACTGGCTGATCGCCGCTTCGCTGCTCAACTTGCCGCTGACCTGTGTACTGCGCAGGCCGGCCATATCGTCGGCGTTGTAGATCACCTGTTGATTGGTCTGCGCGCCAAATGCCTGCAGCGCCTGCGGCAACGACTGGGCAGGAATATTGAGACTTAATTCTTCGGCACAGACCTGTGCGCTGAGTGGCAGCAGGCACGTCAGGCCGAGGCTGGCCATGGAACGACGCGAGCGCAGGGATCGGGCAATGACCAACGCCTTGAACAGAGGTTTGAACTCGTGAATTGCTGACATCGTGCTCTCTATTATTGAAGTGGTTAAGACATGGGCGCCCGAGCACCCTGTCGCTGCCAGACCTGAAAACCGCTTGCCTCGGCGGCCCATGCAGGCGTGCGTGGCAAGTCGTGACCGGCCCCTCCCCGGGCTCGATCGCTGGTCCGGACAGCGGAAAATGTTTTTTTGCAGTCGGTGCAACTGAACCTTGTGGCTACCCTGCCCGGTTCGATTTGTCTGCTTACGTTAGTAAGACGCAGCACCGGGGGAAAACCGGAATGAGTTTATTTATCATTCACAATAATTTTCACAAAAAAAGGCCGGCGCACTAAACGCCGGCCTGTTTTTTCCGTCGCCTCAACCGTTTAAAGCAGCCTTGGCGTTGTGCAATTGCCGGGCTTTTTCGGTGAGCAGGGCTTTTTCTTCAGGGCTCATGCTGTCCAGACGCACCCGCGCCTGGGCGATTTTCTCCAGTTGGCCGGGGCTGCTTTCCTGCGCGCGCAACGCCGCTGCCAGGCCCGCCACGGTCGGATGATCGAAGACCACGCCCGGCTGGATTTCGCACTGCAACAACTTGCGAATGCCCGCCACCAGTTTGATCACCAGCAACGAATGGCCACCGGCGGCGAAAAAGTCGCGGTCGATGCCCAGCCGCTCGACCCCGAGCAATTGCGCCATGCGCGTGGCCAGCAGTTGCTCCAGTGCATCGCGCGGCGCCAGGCCTTCGTCATTCGCCGGAATGGCGGCCAATTGCTGCAACGCGCGGCGGTCGATCTTGCCGTTGGCCAAGCGCGGGAAACTGTCGATGAACTGCAAATGCTGCGGCAGCATCACGCTCGGCAAGCGCAGCGCCAGTTCATCGCGGATAGCCTCAAGCGCCCCGGCCGCCGGTGTTTGCGCAGCGACGATAAACGCGAGCAGCCCCGCTTGCGCGCTCTCACCCGGCAGCACCAGCGCCTGCGCAACGTGCGGCAGGCGCAGCAACTCGGCTTCGATCTCGGCCAGTCCAATGCGGAAACCGCGCACCTTGATCTGCTGGTCGCGGCGACCGTGCAGTTGAATCGCCAGGTCCGGGCGATAACGCGCCAGGTCACCGGTGCGGTACAGCCGCTCCTGAGGATTGAACGGGCTCTGGATAAACACCTGCGCATCGGCCTCGGCATTCACGTAGCCACGGCACAACTGTGCGCCGCCCAGGTACAACTCGCCGAGCACACCGACCGGCGCCAGTTGCAGGTTGTCGTCGAGCACGAACACTTTATTGTTGCCCAGCACCTGCGAAAGAATCCCGCAGTCCGCTGCATCGGCGTCCAAACGCAGCGGATGCACCAGCACGCCGACCGTGGCTTCGGTCGGGCCGTAGTGGTTGAACACCCGGCAATCGCTGCGCAACCGGGCGAGCTGTTGCACCAGCGCCGGAGCAATCGGCTCGCCGCCGAGAATCAGCGTGTGCGGCAGTTGCGCGCGTTCGCTGGCGAGCAGCGCGGCAAGGTGCGACGGCACGATTTTCAGGCAATCAATCGCCTGTTGCTGGACGAATTCGGCAAACAAACCGCCATCCTGCATCTGCTCGTCGCTGGCCACGTGCAGCGTCGCGCCGTTGAACAGGGCGCCGAACAGCGCGGTGTTGCCGAGGTCTGCGGCCACGGTGGAGGTGAATCCGAACTGCTTGCACAGCGGCAAACCCAACGCCTGACTGGCGTGAGCGGTGTAGTTGAGCAACTGCTGATGCTCAATCACCACGCCTTTCGGCACACCGGTGGAGCCGGAGGTGAACACCACGTAGGCGGCATCGCTGGCCTGCGTGTCGAACGCGCTGACCGAGACTGCCGAGCCCGGCGCCGATGTCGATTGCAGCACGCGTTGCACGGTGGCCACGGGCAGCGGCTGATCGTGCCACTGGCCGATCTGCCCGTCCGCGACCAACAGCAGCGCCGCGCCGGCCTGTTCCAGCATCAGGGCTTGGCGCGCCAGCGGCCACTGCGCATCCAGCGGCAGGTACGCGGCACCGATGCGCCAAGCGGCGAGCATCGCCACCACCAGATCTGTCGACCGCGGCAAGGCCAGCGCAATCACCGCGCCCGGCGTCAGGCCCTGATCCTTCAGGGCCTGGGCCAGCGCTTCGACGTTGGTCTGCAACTGCGCATAACTGAGGCGTTGTTCGGCGGCCGTCACGGCGATCGCGTCCGGCGTCGTCTGCGCCCAATCGGCAATGCGCTGCGGCAGGTAGCGGCCATCGATCAAGGCTTGCGCGGGCGGGTTGAGCCCCAGCAGACGTTGCTGCTCGGCGGCGCCCGACACCTGCACCTTCGCGATTTCGCCGTGAACATTGGCGACGATGCTTTCGAGCACGCTGTGCAATTGTGCGATCAACCCGTCAATCGCCTGCGCCGAATAGCGCGACGCTGCGTAGTGAATGCGCAACGCCTGCGGGCCGCCCGCCGAATTGGCTTGCAGCTCCAGCAGCAATTCGAACAGCGCCTCGCCCGACTCGGCACGCGACTGCGCCGACCACTGCAGCCCTGCAGCGGTTTGCGCCTGCGCAGCCCGGCTCAGGGTAAATCCATAAGCCGGGCGCGCCGCGCTCGGCGCCAGTTCCGCCGACCAGTATTCCTGCCAGGTGCGGTGTTCTTCCAGCCGCGCGGCCAACTCGGCCAGCCACGTGCTGAACGGCGCGCGCGCGTTCAAGGACAAATGCAGCGGCAGGGTTTTCTCGAACACGCCCACGGCAGCGCTGAAGTAGTCGTAATCGTCGCGACTGTCATGCCGCGCGCCGACCAGTATCTGCTCGTGCCCACTGAGTCGGCCCAACAGCAACCACCAGGCACCTTGGACCAGCACCTCCAGCGATTGCCCCAACGAACCAGCCAACTGCTGTAAACCCTCGCGCAACGCCGGCAGAAGATTGATCGACTGCAACGCGGTGCTCGATGGCAACGCCGCGCCTGAGTTGCGATAAGCCAGCCACGGTGTGCTCAGCTCGACGTCCGCCCCTTGCAGATGCTCCTGCCAGTAAACGCGAGCGCCGGCGGCGTCTTCGTCGAGCACGACTTCGCTGCGCCATTCCAGATACTGGCTGAATTCCCCGGTTTCTTCGTCGTCCTGCGCCGTCTCCTGCGCATATGTCAGCAGCAATTGCTGATAAAGCAGGCGCACGCCACTGTCATCGAAGCTGTGGCGGGCCAGGCCGACAACCAATTGCCAGCGCTCATCGGCCAAGCGATACAGCACAGCCTGCGCGCCCTCGGATTCCCCGACGACATGACAACGTTCTGCCCATTCAGCCAACTGCGCCTGGATCTCTGCAGGCGTCACGACCCGCATCTGCACCGTCAGCGGAAACCGCTGGGCAGCCCCGGCGAACTGCCGAAGACCGTGCAAACCCGGCGCTTTCGCCAGCCGCGCGAGCAACATCGGCTGCTGCGCCAGCACGCTATCGAGGGCGGATTGCAGGCGCTGCGGATCGAGCGCTCCAACAATGTCGACCTGCAGAAACCGCAGCGCATCGGCGCAGACCGGCGCCGTCGGCAGCCGTTCGATCAATAGCTGCTGCTCGGCGGTCAAGGCGTAACCCAGATCCTGCTGGTCCATCGATACCTCGTTCATGCTCCGGTTTCCTCGGTGTTCATTGCGCGTTCAAGGGCGCTGCGGTCGAACATATCGCCCATCGCCACGACGATCTTGCGCGGCCCTTCGAACGGATCACGGGCGTGCGCCACCAGCATGTTGTCGAGCAGGATGGCGTCACCCTTTTGCCAGTCGAAACGCACCGCGCACTCTTCGTACAGATCGCCGATGCGTTGCATTACTTCATCTTCAATCGGCGTGCCGTCGCCATAGAACACATGGCGCGGCATGCGCTCGAGGCCGAACATCGACAGCAGGTCTTCGCGCACATCCGGCTCCAGCCAATAGATGTGATGCAGTTGCACCTGATTGAAGAACGACTTGGCGCCGGTCACCGGGTGACGAATGATCGCCGGGCCCGGCGTGCGGGTTTGCAGTTCGTTGTTGTCGAGCCAGCGCCATTCGATGCCACCGGCGCGGCACCGCGCTTCGACTTCGGCGCGGTCCTCGGTCTTGAAGAAGTGCTGCCAGGACACGTCAAGGTTGTCAGTGAAGGTGCGCACGTAGAGCAGGCCTTTTTCCTCGAACTTGTCGCGCAGGTCCGCCGGCAGTTTTTCGTACATCAAGCGGCAATCCACCACCGGCGTCGCCCCGCCGACCGGCGCGGCCTGCTCGCAATAAAACATTTGCTTGCGCGGCCAGCGGTCCTGATGCGAGCTCTCGTTGTGGAACAGGATCATCTTGCGCTCCGGGTACGGCGTGGAGCGGTAGGTGTTCTTGCCGCCCTCCTTCTTCGGCAGATCGCCGTACTGGCCGTACAACCCCGGCTGGATCGCTTCGGCAAACGCCTCGAAACCCTGAATGCCATCGAGTTCGAAACCGCGGAACAGGATCCCGGCATGGGTTGCCAGTTTGGCTTCGATCAGCGCCCGGTTGTGGTTGATCCACTCGATCAAGTCCAGCTGCGGCTCGTTCGGTTCCAGCAGCAACGGGAACGGTTGCGGCGCGGCCATCAGCGATTCGCGCACCGGCGCTGGCCGGGCCTTGGCTGCCGGGGCGGCACCGCGTTTCAAGAACTTGCCGAGCTTGTCGGCCTTCGGTGCTGGGGCTTGCGGTGCTGGAGCCTGAGGTGCGGGCGCGGCTGGCTTGGCGGCCACCGCTGAATTGTCGACTGGCATGCTGATAGCTCCCAATTGAATGTCCTGATCAGCGACGATCTGTTCCAACAGGGCTATCCAGGCCTGCACCAGATGCTGAATGCGCTCGTGTCCGAACAAGGTTGTGGCGAATTGCCAATTACCCAGCAATTGCCCTTCTTCATCGTCAACGAACAAGGCCATGTCGAATTTAGAATGGGTCTCCAGCGCCGGCAGCGATTCGACGCTCAAACCGCCCATGGCGTGGGTGCTTCCCGGCAGGTTGTTCATCACGAACAACACCTGCACCAGCGGGTTCATGCCTTTGTGGCGCGGCACGCCCGAAGCCTCGACGATCATGTCGAATGGCAGGTCCTGATGCTCAAGCGCGCTGAGCAGGGTTTCCTGGGTCTGGCCGAGGAATCTGGCGAACGGCATTTCAGCATCGAACCGCGAACGCAGCGGCAGGACGTTGACGAAGAAGCCGATCAGGCGTTCCAGTTCCGCTTGCTCACGCCCGGCGACGTCAGCGCCGACCAGCACATCCGCGCCGCCACTGACCTGGTGCAACAACACCTGGAACGACGCCAGCAGCGTGCTGTACAAGGTCACGCCGCGCTGCATCGACAACTGGCGCAGCGCCGTGCTCAGGCCCGGGCTCAGGCGGAATTGCACGGCATCGCCCTCATAAGAAGGCGTCGGCCCGCGCGGGTTGTCCGTTGGCAGCGATAACTGACCGTTGTAACCGGCGAGCCGGGTCTTCCAGTAATCCGCCTGACGCGCCAGCACACCTTCCTGTTCGAGGGCCTGCTGCCACAACGCAAAGTCGGAATACTGCACGTCGAGCGGCGGCAACGGCGTCGAATCAGCGACTTTGCTGCGGTCGTAAATCTGCACCAGTTCGTTGACCAGCAGGCCCATCGACCAGCCGTCGGAAATGATGTGGTGCATCGCATAAAGCATCACGTGCTCGGTCGGCCCCAGGTGCAGGATCCGCCCACGCAACAGCGGCGCATGTTCCATATCAATCGGCGTGCGGGCGTTTTCCAGCGCCGCTTGCGCGACCAGTTCTTCCTGCGCGCTGCGTGAAAGAGCGGACAAGTCGATCACCGGGAAATCCAGTTCGACGTGTTCGGCAATCAGCGCAATCGGATCACCTTCATCGTCCTGGGTGTACGCGGTGCGGAGCACTTCGTGACGACGCACGACTTCAGCGAAGCTGCTGATCAGTCGCTCGACCGACAGCTCGCCGCGCAGGCGCAACGCCATCGGCATGCCATACGCCGACGTGCCACCGGACAGTTGCTCGGCGATCCACAAGCGGCGCTGCACCAGCGACAGCGGTGCGCTGGTTTTACTGCCATGCGCCTTGAGCAGCGGCGCTTTGAGCAGCGCTGCATCGCTGACGGGCAAGCCTTGCTCGAACAACCGTTGTTCATGCATGTAGGCCGCGAGATCTTGCAGGCGCGGGTGGCTGAACAGGTCACGCAGGTTCAACGGGCAATCGCTGAGTTTGCGCAGACGCGAAACTGCCTGGGTCGCCAGCAACGAATGTCCGCCGAGCTCAAAGAAATGGTCGTTGCGCCCGACCTGCTGCAGTTCCAGGACCTCTTGCCAGACCGTGGCGATCTGCTGTTCCAGCACGCCGACCGGAGCGATAAAGTCGCCGGACGCCGCCGTCGCATCGACACGCGGCAACGCTTTGCGGTCGATCTTGCCGTTGGGGCTCAGCGGCAGGGTTTCGAGCAGCAGCACATGCGCCGGCACCATGTAATCCGGCAGGCTGGCGCGCAAACGGGCCTTGAGATCTTCACGCAGCAGCGCCTGCGACGTCGCATCGCCGCGGGCCAGTGCCGGGTCATCGAACGCCACGTAGGCGACCAGTTGCTGACCGATGGCCGCCGGTTGCGCCACCACCAGCGCCTGACGCACCGACGGCGCCTGTAGCAGATGAGTTTCGATTTCACCGAGTTCGATGCGGAAACCGCGAATCTTCACTTGGTGGTCAAGCCGTCCGGCGTAGTCGATCAAGCCGTCGGGGCGATACCGCGCCAGGTCACCGGTGCGATACAGACGACCACCGCCGAGCGGGTCGAACGGATCGGGAATGAAGCGCTCGGCGGTGAGGTCTGCACGATTGAAATAGCCGCGCGCCAGCAAATCACCGCCAATCACCAGTTCGCCGACCACACCGACCGGCGCCGGTTGGCCATGCATGTCCAGCACGTGCAAACCGCGCCCCTGCAACGCATGGCC
Organism: Pseudomonas prosekii; assembly: GCF_900105155.1. Taxonomy (NCBI): domain Bacteria; kingdom Pseudomonadati; phylum Pseudomonadota; class Gammaproteobacteria; order Pseudomonadales; family Pseudomonadaceae; genus Pseudomonas; species Pseudomonas prosekii. The sequence goes on along the minus strand of NZ_LT629762.1, from coordinate 5,036,435 downwards.
GATCGGCATGGTCGCCGGCAGCGGCCGTTGGCCGAGTGCGTAGTCAGTGCAATCGAGCTCCGTGGCGCTCACCGCCGCTTCGGTCGGGCCGTAGGTATTGAGCAGGCGCACGTGCCCGAGGCCAGCCTTGGCCCAGGTCGCGACGCCTTCCGGCGGCATCGCTTCACCGCCGACACTGACCAGCCGCAACCGGCCGTAGTCGCGTGGCGCGCTGGCGGCGAAGTCCTTGACCAGCATGTTCCAGTAAGCCGTGGTCAGGTCGCTGAGGGTGATCTGTTTGTCCAGCACTTCACGATGCCAGGTTTCGCTGTCCCAGATCTCCGGACCGCGCAGCACCACCGAGGCGCCGCAGATCAGCGGCGGGTAAAGCTGTTCGACGAAGGCATCGAAGTTGAACGTGGCAAACTGCAAACCGCGATCCGCAGCGCTCAAACCATGGAAACCCACGGTCACTTGGGTATGCCGGGACAGCGCCGAGTGATTGATCGCCACGCCTTTCGGGCGGCCGGTTGAGCCGGAAGTGAACATCACGTAGGCCAGGTTCTGCGCACGGCAACGCACCGGCAGATTGTCGTCCTGCTGCGGCAACGTCAGATGATCGAGGCTGAGCAGCGTGACGTTTGGCGTGGTCGGCAGCGCGGCTTGCAAATGGCTTTGGGTCAGCAACACACGCAGCCCGCTGTCCTCGATCATTGCCCCGAGGCGCTCGGCCGGGTATTCCGGGTCCAGCGGCACGTACGCGCCACCCGCCTTGAGCACCGCCAACAGGCTGACGATCATTTGCGGCGAACGCTCGACGGCGATCCCGACCAGCACATCCGGGCCGACGCCGTGCTGCACCAGCAACCGCGCCAATTGGTTGGCCCGACCGTTGAGTTCGGCGTAGCTCAAACGCTGCTCGTTGTAGATCAGCGCCAGCGCATCCGGGGTCTTTTGCACCTGTTGTTCGAACAACTGCTGCACACAATGCTCGTCATCCGGTTGCGCCAGCACGTCGCGCAGCGCCACCGGCACCAGGGTCAATTCACCGAGGCAACGCTCGGCGCCGGCCTCGACCATTTGCAGCAACAATTGGTCAAGGCACGCCGCCAATTGCGCGATCACCGCGCCATCGAACTGCTGACGGTTGTAACTGAACTGCAGCGACAGTTGCTCGCCGAGCATCACCGACAGCGTCAGTGGGTAGTTGGTCTGTTCGACATTCGTCACTTCGCCGAAGCGCAGGTCATGCGCTGCGCCCTGCTGCAAGGCTTCGGCAATCGGGTAGTTTTCGAACACCAGAATATTGTCGAACAGCGCTTCCCCGCCCTGCCCGGCCCAGCGCTGAATGTCGAACAGCGGCGTATGTTCCTGCTCGCGCAGCAACAGGTTCTGCGCCTGCACTTGCTGCAACCACTGGTGCAACGGCTGCTCGGCACGCGGGCTGGCGATCACCGGCAAGGTGTTGATGAACAGACCGATCTGCTGCTCGACGCCATTCAGTTGCGCCGGACGCCCGGACACCGTGGCACCGAAACTCACCGTGTCCTGCCCGGTGCAGCGCTGCAACAACAGCAGCCAGGCGGCTTGCACCAAGGTGTTGGCGGTGACTTTTTGCGCTCTGGAAAACTGATTGAGACGGGCGGTGCGCGCGGCGTCGAGGTTGAGGAAATGCTCGCCTTGGCCGAGCTGATCCTTGGCGCTGCACAGCAGGGACTTGGCGAGGAACGTCGGCTCGTCGAAGTGGGCCAGTTGGCCCTTCCAGAACGCTTCGCTGAGCTGCGCATCCTGGCGCGACAGCCACTCGATGTAGTCGCGATAACGTCCGCCGCCAAGTGTCGGGGCGCTGCCGTTGTAGCGTTGCAGCACATCGCCGAGCAACTGCGAATTGCTCCAGCCGTCCATCAGGATGTGATGGCTGGTGTAGATCAGGTGATAGCGCTCGGCGCTGACCTGCACCAGCACCAGACGCAGCAACGGCGCGGCCTGCAGATCAAAACCCTGGTCGCGCTGGGCGTTCGCCAACGCGCTCAGCGCTTGTGGCAGATCGCTGCGCGAGCGCCAGTCGAGCACGCTGAACGGCACGCGCAAGGTTTTGTGGATCACTTGCAGCGGACGCTGCAATTCACCGTCCCAGCGGAAACTGCTGCGCAGCACATCATGGGCATCCATTGCCGCTTGCCAGGCTTGCTGGAAGCGCTCGACCTGCAGCCCATCGACGTCCACGCACAGTTGATTGATGTAGTCGCCACCCTGTTGTTCGTAGAGGGTGTGGAACAACATGCCCTGCTGCATCGGTGACAGCGGATAAAGGTCTTCGACCTGGCTCGGATTCAACGCCAGACCGTCGAGTTGCACTTGGCTCAGGTCGGCCAACGGGAAGTCGGACGGGGTCAGGCCCTGATGCGCGGATTGGCAGCAGTGCTCGATCAAACGCTCGAGTTCGCGGGCGTAGGCCTGGGCCAAGCGCTCGATGGTCGCCTCGTCGAACATCTGCTCGCTGAACGTCCAGCCGATGTTCAATTCACCGGCAAACACCCGGCCGTTCAGGGTCAACCAGTTATCCAGCGGGGCCAGCGGGCTCTGCTGAGTGCCGCAGGCTTCGCTGGCCGGGGTGAACAACGCGGCGGACTCTTCGCCGAACGCGGCGTCAAACTGGCCGAGGTAGTTGAAGGTGATGCGCGGCACCGGCAGCTCTTTCAGAGCCTGGCGGCTGGCGTCGTTGCCGAGGTAGCGCAACGCGCCGAAACCGAGGCCTTTGTCGGGGATCGCGCGCAGTTGTTCCTTGATCGCTTTGATCGATGCACCTGGCTCGGTTGCAGCCGTCAGGCGCACCGGGAACAGGCTGGTGAACCAGCCGACACTGCGGCTCAGATCAATCTCGTCGAACAACGCCTCGCGGCCATGGCCCTCGAGTTGAATCAGCGTCGAGCTATCGCCGGTCCAGTCGCCGATCACCCGCGCCAGCGCGGTCAGCAGCAGGTCATTGATCTGCGTGCGGTAGGCCGCCGGCGCTTCTTGCAGCAGCTTGCGCGTCTGATCCTTGTCGAGTCGGGTTTGCACCTGTTGCGCATGTCGATTGTGCAGTTCGCCGTGCGGGCGGTCGCACGGCAGATCTTGTCGCGCACCCTGCAATTGCGTGGTCCAGAAGGCCAACTGAGCCTGCATCGGCGCGCTGTCGGCATGCGCCTGCAAGCGCCGCGCCCACGCCTGGGTGGCGCTGGTCTTGGCCGGTAATTTCAGCGCTTGGCCGGCGTGCAATTGCTCGTAAGCCAGTTGCAGGTCTTCGAGCAGAATGCGCCACGAAACGCCGTCCACCACCAAGTGATGGATCACCAGCAACAAGCGCTGGCGGCCATCGGCGAGGTTCGCCAGCACCGCGCGCAACAGCGGGCCTTGGGACAGGTCGAGGCTGCGCTGCGCTTGCTCGGCGAGCCCTTGCAGTGCGGCGTCATCCGCCACGTCGGCCTGCCACAACAACGACGGCTGACGCTGTTGTTCGGCCAGCGAACGATGGTTGGCGACCCAGGCAGCGCCCTGCCGCGTGAACGTCAGGCGCAACGCGTCATGATGCGTGACCAGCGCCAGCAAGGCCTGCTGCAGATGCCCGGCGTGCAATGGCGCGGCGGCTTTGAGCAACACCGACTGGTTCCAGTGATGCGCCTCGGCGAGGTCGCGTTCGAAGAACAATTGCTGGAATGGCAACAGCGGCGTGTCGCCGGTCACCGGGCCTTGATCGATGCTCAACGCATCTTCGCCGAGCGTGGCCACCGCAGCGAGGCTTTGCACGGTCTGGTGCAGGAACAGGTCTTTGGGGCTGAAATGAATCCCGGCCTGACGCGCGCGGCTGACCACTTGAATCGAGATGATCGAATCACCGCCCAACTCGAAGAAGTTGTCGCTGATCCCCACCGGCGTGCGCCCGAGCACGCTTTGCCAGATCTCCACCAAGGTGTGCTCGGTGGCGTTGCTCGGGGCGCGGTAAGCGTGGCTGCTGACGCTGGTGTCTGCCTTCGGCAAGGCCTTGCGCTCGAGTTTGCCGTTGGGGCTGACCGGCATTTTTTCCAGCCACAACCAGTGCTGCGGCACCATGTATTCCGGCAGGCTCTGGCTCAAGTGCGCTTTCAATTGCTGCTGCACGGCGTGACGAGTTGCGTCGTCGGCGCTCAGCAGGGCCGCGCGTTGCGGCACCACGTAAGCCACCAGCAGCGTGCCGTCCTGGGCGATGACCACGGTTTCGCGGACTTCGTCGTGCTCGGCCAGCCGCGCTTCAATCTCGCCCAGTTCAATGCGTAAACCACGGATTTTCACCTGATGGTCGATGCGCCCGGCGTATTCGATGACGCCGTCGGCGCGATAGCGGGCCAGGTCGCCGGTGCGGTACAGGCGCTGGCCGCTGCCGAACGGACTGGTGACAAAACGCTCGGCGGTCAACGACGCGCGACGATGGTAGCCACGGGCCAGGCCTTCGCCGCCGAGGTACAGCTCACCGGTCACCCCTACCGGCAGCGGCGCCAGCTCGGCGTCGAGAATGTAGGTGCCGACGTTGGCAATCGGCTGGCCGATCGGCACCACGTCATGCCCTTCATCCACACACGTCCAGTGGGTCACGTCGATCGCCGCTTCGGTCGGCCCGTAAAGGTTGTAGAGCCCGGCGTTCGGCAACTTGGCGAACACCTGTTGCTGGGCGTCGACTTGCAGCGCTTCGCCACTGCAAACGATGCGGGTCAGGCTGGTGCACGCGGTAACTGCCGGGTCCTGGACGAACACCTGCAACATCGACGGCACGAAATGCAGCGTGGTGATCTGTTGCGCGCTGATCAGTTCGATCAGTTGCGCCGGATCGCGATGCGCACCGGGCGCCGCGACCACCAGGGTCGCGCCGGTCAGCAGTGGCCAGAAAAATTCCCAGACCGACACGTCGAAACTGAACGGGGTCTTTTGCAGAACCTTGTCCGCGCCATCGAGCTGATACGCCTGCTGCATCCAGCACAGCCGGTTGACCAGCGCCGAATGGCGGTTGGCCGCGCCTTTCGGTTTGCCGGTGGAGCCAGAGGTGTAAATCACGTAGGCGAGGTTTTCGCCGTGCAGCGACGGCTGTGGGTTAGCGTCACTGCGCGCGTCCAGCCAGTCGTCGTGCTGATCCAGCACCAGGCTGCGAATGCCCGGCGGAATCGGCAACTGCCCGAGCAAACGGTTTTGCGTCAACAGCAGCTCGATGCCGCTGTCTTCAAACATGTAAGCGAGGCGTTCCGACGGGTATTCCGGGTCCAGCGGCACGTAGGCACCACCGGCCTTGAGAATCGCCAGCAGGCCGATGACCATTTCCACCGAGCGCTCGACCGCGATGCCCACCAAAACGTCGGGGCCGACGCCCTGCTCGATCAACACATGCGCTAACTGGTTGGCCCGCGCGTTGAGTTCGGCGTAGCTCAAGCGCTGCTCGGCGAACACCAGCGCGCAGGCGTCCGGGGTTTTCCCGACCTGCTCCTCGATCAGCTTGTGGACCGGGCGCTGCAACGGGTAGTCGGCCGCCGTGGCGTTCCAGTCCTGGATGATGTGTTGGCGTTCGTGCTGATCCAGCAGCGCCAGTTGCGCCACCGGGCGATTGACGTCTGCCACCAGCTCGCGCAACAGGTTCACCCAGTGCCGGCCCAGGCGCTCGATGCTCGCCGGCGCGAACAAATCCGTGGCGAAGGTCAGCGCGGCGTGCAAGCCCTGCGGGTTGTCGCTGGTATCGAGGCTCAGGTCGAACTGCGCGTTGCGGTGTGCCCAACTGAGGTGTTCCAGTTCGAGGCCGGGCAATGCCGCCGCCAGTGTCGATTCGGCTTCACTGCGGTGGTTGAACATGGCCTGGAACAATGGGCTGTGGCTGAGGTTGCGCTGCACTTGCAAGGCATCGACCAATTGCTCGAACGGCAGGTCCTGATTCATCTGCGCCGCCATCGCCGTTTGCTTGACCCGTTGCAGCAATTGCGCGGCGCTCAGCGTTTCGTCGAATTCGGCACGCAGCACTTGGGTGTTGACGAAGAAGCCGATCAGGCGCTCGGTTTCCAGGCGATTGCGGTTGGCAATCGGCACGCCGACGCGGATGTCGGCCTGGCCGCTGTAGCGATGCAAAAGCATCTGGAACGAGCCCAGCAGCAGCATGAACAGCGTGACGTTTTCGCGACGGGCCAAGGCTTTCAGTTCGGCGCTCAGCGCGGCGTCGATTGCCACTGGCAGGCGCGCACCACGGAAGCTCTGCTGCGCCGGACGCGGATGATCGGTGGGCAATTCCAGCAGCGGTTGTTCGCTGCCCAGTTGCGCGGTCCAGTAACTCAATTGACGGTCGCGCTCGCCGGCAGCCATCCACTCACGCTGCCACACGGCGTAGTCGGCGTACTGCACTGGCAATGCCGGCAGAGTGGCCGCTTGCTGCTGACTGATCGCCGAATACAGCGCGAGCAAATCTTCGACCATGACTTGCAACGACCAGGCGTCAGACACGATGTGGTGCATCGTCAGCACCAACACATGATCCTGCGCCGCTCTTTGCTCGCCAACCTGACCGCCGACGTCCAGCAGCACACAACGCACTAAAGCGCCGTCGAGCAGATCGAACGGACGCTGGGTTTCGTTCTCGACAAAGGCTTTGATACGCGCTTCGTCGGCGCCCGCCAGGCGTTGCTCGGTGAAGCTGATACGCCCTTGCGCCTGGATCACTTGCGTGGTTTTGCCGTCGTTCTCGATGAACGTCGTGCGCAGGCTTTCGTGGCGCTCGACCAAAGCCTCGAAGCTGCGCTGCAGCGCGGTTTTGTCGAGTGCGCCGCGCAGGCGCAGGGCGGTCGGAATGTTGTAGGCGGCGCTGTGCGGATCGAGTTTCCACAGGAACCATTGCCGCTCCTGGGCAAACGACAGTGCCAGCGGTTGCTCGCGCGAAACCCGGTTGATGACCGGTGGCTGCTGGCTCTGCCCGGCGTCCAGCGCGCGGACGAAATCCTCCAACACGCTGTGTTCGAACAGGCTGCGCAGCGGCACCTGAATATCCAGCAAGCGCCGCACGCGCGACACCACTTGGGTGACCAGCAGCGAATGGCCGCCGAGTTCGAAGAAGTTGTCGGTCAAACCGACGCGCTCAAGCTTGAGCACGTCTTGCCAGATGGCCGCGACGTGCTGCTCGCGCGCACTTTGCGGGGCCACGTAATGCGTCTGCAACTGGCTGGCATCGACGGCCGGCAAGGCCTTGCGATTGAGCTTGCCGTTCGGCGTCAGCGGCAGGCGCTCGAGAAACAGCCAGTGCGCCGGCACCATGAATTCCGGCAGGCACGCGCTCAGCGCGGCCCGCAGTTCATCGCGCAGGCGCTGTTGCGCGTCTGCGTCAGCAAAGTTCAGTTGCGGGGCGACCACGTAGGCCACCAGTTGCTGGCTGCCCAAGGCTTCCTGAGCCAGCACCGCCACTTCGCGCACGCTGGAGTGTTCGAGCAGACGTGCTTCGATTTCGCCGAGCTCGATCCGGAAGCCGCGAATCTTCACTTGATGGTCGATGCGGCCCATGTATTCGAGCACGCCGTCGTGGCGATGGCGCGCGAGGTCGCCGGTGCGGTACAGGCGCGTGCCGTTGCCGAACGGGTCCGGCAGAAAACGCTCGGCGGTCATCGCCGCACGCGCGTGATAACCACGGGCGAGGCCGTCGCCGCCGATCAGCAGTTCGCCGATGCAACCGGCCGGGTTCGCCGCCAGTTCATCGCCAAGGATGTACAGCGTGGTGTTGGCAATCGGCTTGCCGAGGTACGGCTGGCGCTGTTGCTCGGTCAATTGCCAGGCCGCTGACCAAATGGTGGTTTCGGTTGGGCCATAGAGGTTCCACACCTGCCCCGCGAGGCCAAGCATGCGCTGCGCCAGATCATCGGCCAGCGCTTCACCGCCGCAGAAGAATTTGCAGCCGCGCAGAATCGACGCCTGCTCGTGGTCGAGCAACATGCGCCAGGTCGACGGCGTCGCCTGCACCACCGTGACCTGCTGCTGTTCGATCATGCTCAACAGCGCTTGCGGGTCCTGGGCCGTCTGCTTGTCGACCAGCACCACCCGCGCACCACAGAGCAACGGGCCGTAGATTTCCAGACCGAAAATATCAAACGAGAACGTGGTCAGCGAGAGCATGCGGTCGGCGGCCACCAGCCCCGGTTCGCGAACCATGCTGACGACAAAATTGACCAGCGCCTGATGGCGCACCATCACGCCTTTGGGTTTGCCGGTGGAGCCGGAGGTGTAAATCGCGTAGGCGAGGTTTTCGCCATCGATCGCGACGTGCGGATTTGTCTCGCTGTAGCCGCGCGCGTACTCGCCCAGCGGATCAAGCAACAGCGTCTGCACCTCGTGCGGAATCGGCAATTGCTCGAGCAGATGCGTCTGCGTCAGCAGCAATTGCAGGCCGCTGTCCTCGATCATGTGCGCGAGGCGCTCTTGCGGATATTGCGGGTCCAGCGGCACATAAGCGCCACCGGCCTTGAGAATCGCCAGCAGCCCGACCAGCATGTCGAGGCTGCGATCAATCGCGATGCCGACCAGTCGATCAGGGCCGACACCGAGCTCTATCAGACGATGGGCCAACTGATTCGCCCGACGGTTGAGCTGCGCATAATCCAGCGCCTGCCCGTCAAACACCAGCGCAGTGGCGTCTGGCGTACGCAGCGCCTGAGCTTCGATCAACTGGTGAATGCAACGGTCGGTCGGGTAGTCGGCGGCACTGCGGTTCCAGTCGACCAGCACGTGCTGTTGCTCGCTGGCGTCGAGCAAGGCCAGTTCGCCGATGCGTTGTTGCGGGTCGGCGACGATGCTCACCAGCAGGTTTTGCCAGTGCCGCGCCAGCCGCTCGATGGTGCCGTGATCGAACAGGTCGGTGGCGTAGGTCAACTGCGCGCCCAGGCCTTCGGCACCGTCGAAGGTTTCCAGGGTAAGGTCGAACTGCGCGGTGCGCGACGGTTGATGCAAGTGGCGAATGCTCAGCGCCGCCGGATCGGCGGCCGGAGCATTGCGCGTGGTGCCGCTGCTCTGGTGGTTGTACATGACCTGAAACAGCGGGCTGTAACTGAGGCTGCGTTGCGGTTGCAACGCTTCGACCAATTGCTCGAACGGCAAGTCCTGGTGCGCCTGAGCGGCCATCGCGGTGGTTTTTACCTGCGACAGCAGCGTGCTGAAACTCGCTTGTGCGTCGAACTCGGTACGCAACACCTGAGTGTTGACGAAGAAGCCGACCAACCGCTCGGTTTCAACGCGGTTGCGGTTGGCGGTCGGCACGCCGACGCGAATGTCGGCCTGACCGCTGTAACGGTGCAACAGAGTCTGGAACGACGCCAGCAACAGCATGAACAGCGTCACGTCCTGAGCTTTGGCCACGGCGCGCAACTGGTCGGCCAGCGACGCTGGCAAGGCCAGTTCGACCCGCGCACCGCGCAGGCTTTGCACGGCCGGGCGCGGATGATCGGCGGGCAACTCGAGCACCGTATGATCGTTGCCCAACTGAGTTTGCCAGTAACCCAACTGACGTTCGCGCTCGCCGGCCTCCATCCAGTGCCGCTGCCAGATGCCATAGTCGGCGTACTGGATCGACAGCGCCGGCAGTGCCGGAGTCTGGCCCTGACGGTAAGCGCCATAGAGGTGCAGCAGCTCCTCGATCATCACCCGCATCGACCAGCCATCCGAAGCGATATGGTGCTGGGTCAACGTCAACACATGATCCTGCGCGCCGAGGCGCAGCAGGCTCACGCGCAGCAGCGGCCCGTTGATCAAATCGAAGGGTTGCGCGCCCTGCGCGGCGACAAACGCATCGACCTGCGCCGCTTGCGCCAGCGCGGTGCTGCTGCGGTCGAGCTCGTGCATGCTGATCGCCAGCGGCATGTGCGGATGAATCACCTGCAACGCGCGCTCGTCCTGTTGCTGGAACGTGGTGCGCAAGCTCTGATGGCGCTCGATCAGCGCATTGAAGCCGCGCTCCAGCGCCGTGACGTCAAGCTCGCCGTGCAACTGCATGGCGCTGGGAATGTTGTAGGCGGCGCTGTCGGGGTCCATCTGCCAGAGAAACCACTGGCGCTCCTGAGCAAAGGACAGCGGCACCGGATCGAACTGCGACTGCGTTTCGGGGATCGGCAGGTTGGCCGGCGAAACGCCTTCTTCGAGCATCTTTTGCAGATACACCCTGCGCTTGTCGAGCGGCAAAGTAATGAAGCGCCGAGCGATCTTCAAAGCGACATTGGTATCCATCAAACTTCCTCCATTTCGTCAAGCAGGGCGTCCAGCTTGCTCAGTTTCAACGTATCGATCTGCTCACCGGCGGTGGCCAGACGGCTGACGAAATCTGTCAGTACAGGGTTCTGGAACAGCAGTTGCGGGGTCAGTTTCAGCCCCAGTTCGAGTTGCAGCCGCGACACCACATTGACCGCCAGCAGCGAGTGGCCACCGAGCTCGAAGAAGTGGTCATGCAAACCGACGCGCTCCAGGTCCAGCACTTGCTGCCAGATCGCCGCGACCTGCTGCTCAAGTTCGCTGACCGGCGCGACATAACCGCCTTGCAACTGGCTGGCATCCGGCGCTGGCAGCGCCTTGCGGTCGAGTTTGCCGTTGGGCGTCAACGGCAGTTGCGCGATAAACAGCACGTGGGCCGGCACCATGTACTCGGGCAGGCTTTGCTTGAGGCGCGCCTTGAGTGCCTCGCGCAAACCGCGTTGCGCCTCGGCATCGTCCAGCGCCAGTTGCGTGGCGACCACGTAGGCCACCAGTTGCTGAGCGCCCTGTGCTTGCAACGCGAGGACCGCGACTTCGCTGACCGCGTCGTGTTGCAGCAGGCGCGCTTCGATTTCACTCAGCTCGATGCGGAAACCGCGAATCTTCACTTGGTGGTCGATGCGCCCGCGATATTCGAGCACGCCGTCGGCCCGATAACGGCACAGGTCGCCAGTGCGATACAGACGCTCGCCGTTGCTGGCGAACGGGTTCGGCACAAACCTCTCGGCGCTCATGCCCGGCCGTGCCAGATAGCCGCGCGTGATGCCGGCGCCCGCCAGGTACAGCTCGGCGCTAACGCCCACCGGCACCGGTTGCAGGTCGCCATCGAGCAGGTAACTGGCGGTGTGTTGCAGCGCTCGGCCGATATTCGCGCTGCCGCCCGCCTCGCGCCGGGTCCAGGTCGAATAGGTGGTGTCTTCAGACGGGCCGTACAGGTCGAAAACCTGCTCGATGCTCGCCTGCTCGTAGAGCGCATCCACCAGCGATTGCTTGAGCGGTTCGCCGGCGAGGTTGATGATGCGCACGCTTTCGGGAATCTGCCCGGCACTGTGCAGCGCATTGATCGCCGAAGGCACGGTGTTGATCAGGCGCACCTGATCGCGCGCCGGCAATTGCGGCAGTTCCAGCGCATTGTGGGCGATGATCAGCGAGCCGCCGTTGGCCAACGTGACGAACAGCTCCCACACCGACAGGTCGAAGCACACCGAGGTCGAGGCCAGCACGCCTTGGATGTCGTCGCGGCTGTAGACCGTTTGCGACCAGTCGATCAGCGCCAGCACGTTGCGATGGGCGATCGCCACGCCTTTCGGTTTGCCGGTGGAACCGGAGGTGTAGATCACGTACGCCAGGTTGTCCGCAGTGACGCCGGTAACCGGTGCGGTGTGCGGATACGCCGCCAGTTGCGGGTCGAGCTGATCGACCAACAGCAGTTGCATGTTAGCGCCAACGGTCAGCGTCGCGGCGACGGCCTGCTCGCTGAGCAGCACCCGCGCGGCGCTGTCTTCGAGCATGTAGGCAACTCGCTCCGCCGGGTATTGCGGGTCCAGCGGCACGTAGGCGCCACCGGCCTTGAGCACCGCGAGCAGTGCGACCAACAAACTGGCGGAACGCTGCATGGCGACGCCGACCCGCACTTCCGGGCCGACCCCCAGCTCGATCAACTTGTGCGCCAGGCGGTTGGCCCGCGCGTCGAGTTCGGCGTAGGTCAATTGTTGCGCGGCGAAGGTCACCGCCAATGCGTGCGGTTGCGCCGCCACTTGCTGCTCGATCAACTGGTGCACGCACAGGTCCTGGGCGAACCCCTGGCCCGGCGGATTCCACGCCAGCAGCACTTGCTGCTGCTCGTTTGCGTCGAGCAATTGCAGTTCATCCAGGCAACGCTCGGCGGCGGTCATCTGGCTCAGCAGATGCTGCAGATGCGCCGCCAGTTGCTCGATGGTCGCCGCGGCAAAACTGCCGCGCTGATAGCTCATGTGCACCGTCAATTGACGGTCCAGACTCACCAGCACGGTCAACGGGTAATTAGTCTGCTCATGGTTGGCCACCGCGCCAAAGCGCAACCCGTCCGGGGCGCCCTGTTCCAGCGCCTGGGAAATCGGGTAGTTCTCGAACACCATGATGCTGTCGAACAAGGCTTCACCGCCCTGCCCGGCCCAGCGCTGGATGTCGAACAACGCCGTGTGTTCGAACTCGCGCAGCGCCAGGTTCTGCGCCTGCACCGCTTGCAACCAACTGCCGAGCGACTGCTGCGCACGCGGCGTGGCGATCACCGGCAAGGTGTTGATGAACAGGCCGATCTGTTGCTCGACACCCGGCAAGTCAGCCGGCCGCCCGGCGACAGTCGCGCCGAACGCCACGGTGTCTTTGCCGGTGTAGCGTTGCAGCAACAGCAGCCATGCGGCTTGCACCAGCGTGTTGACCGTGACTTTCGAGGCGCGGGCGAACTCGCTCAATCGCAAGGTTTGCTCGGCATCCAGCACCTGGAAGTGATCGGCATAACCTTGCTCGTCGGCGTCCGCCGGGCGGGCCATGGCTTGCGCCAGACGCGTCGGTTGCTCGAGGCTGCGCAGCGCCGGCAGCCAGAAAGCTTCGCTGGCGGCGGCGTCCTGACGTTGCAGCCAGTCAATGTAATCGCGATAGCGTCCGCCATGCGTAGCCTGGAACTGACCGCTGTAACGCTGCAGCACTTCGCCGAGCAATTGCGAGTTGCTCCAGCCGTCCATGAGGATGTGATGGTTGGTGTAGATCAGGTGATGACGGTTGTCGTCGATGCGCACCAGCACCAGGCGCAGCAAGGTCGACGCGTGCAAATCGAGACGCTGGCGCTCGATGTCCGCGAGGGTTTGCAACGCCTGTTGCTGCTGCGGCTCGGCGCGCAGGTCATGCAAGCTGTACGGCATCTGCGCGTGTTTGCTGACCACCTGCACCGGCGCGTCCAGTTCACCCTGCCAGACGAAGCGCGTGCGCAGGATATCGTGGGCATCCACCGCCGCTTGCCAGGCCTGATGGAAGCGCTCGGGGTCGAGCCCTTCGACGTCCAGACGCATTTGATTGATGTAGTCGCCGGTGGCTTCTTCGTACACCGCGTGGAACAGCATGCCTTGCTGCATCGGCGACAGTGGATAGACGTCTTCGATCAACTGCGGCGCCAGCGGCAAGTGGTCCAGTTGCGCCTGGCTCAAGCGTGCCAACGGGAAGTCGGATGGCGTCACGCCGTGTTGCCCGGCCTCGCAGCAATGGCTGATCAGCGCTTGCAGTTCCCGCGCGTAATCGTCGGCCAACTGTTGAATGGTTGCCTCGTTGAACATCTCGCGACTGAAGGTCCAGCCCAGATTCAATTCACCGCCATATACCTGACCGTTGAGTGCCAGATGGTTGGGCAGTGGCGCCTCGGCGTGCAGTTCATCACCGGCCGCTTCGCTGGACGGCACGAACAACGCGCCGTCGCTCTCGGTGAAGCTGCCGTCGAACTGACCGAGGTAGTTGAAGGTCAGGCGCGGCACCGGCAGTTGTCCCAAGGCCTGGCGCGCGGCGGCGTCACCCAGATGCGCCAGCGCACCAAAGCCGATGCCCTTGTTGGGGATCGCGCGCAGTTGTTCCTTGATCTGCTTCAGCGAACCGCCGAGGTCGGCCAGCGGCGTCAGTTTCGCCGGGTAGACGCTGGTGAACCAACCGACAGTGCGGGTCAGGTCCACGCCGTCGAACAGCTCTTCGCGGCCATGCCCTTCGAGCTGGATCAACGTGCTCTCGGCACCGGTCCAGCGCACCATGACGCGGGCCAATGCAGTCAGCAGCAGGTCGTTGACCTGGGTGCGATACGCCGCCGGAGCGTCTTGCAGCAGTTGCCGGGTCAGGTCTTTGTTCAAACGCGTGCGCCCGGTCAAGGCGTGGCGATTCTGCTGCCCGCCCTCGGCGTTGTCCGCCGGCAACGCGACCTCGGCGCCTTGCAACTGTTGTTGCCAGTAGGCCAATTCCTGTTGCAACGGCGCACTGCGCGCATAGGTTTGCAGGTGTTCGGCCCAGACTTTTGCCGCACTGGTTTTGCCCGGCAATTGCAGCGGCTCATCAGCGAGCAGCTGCCGATAAGCGCTTTGCAGGTCGTCAAACAGAATCCGCCACGACACGCCGTCGACCACCAAATGGTGGATCGCCAGCAGCAACCGCTGGCTGCCATCGTCGAGGTTCGCCAACACCGCACGCACCAGCGGCCCGTCTTGCAGGTTGAGGCTGCGTTGCGCTTCATTGGCCACGACTTCCAGCCCGGTCGCGTCGGCGACATCGACCGCCCAGACCAATGCGTCGCCGTGTGGCTCGACTGCGCGGTAGTGCGCCTGCCAGCCATCGGCCTGCTCGACGAAACTCAGACGCAAACCATCGTGGTGCGCTACCAGCGCGCCCACTGCACGTTCCAGCACCGCAGCGTCGAGGTGTTGCGTCGGTTTGAGCATGACCGCCTGATTCCAGTGCTGGCGCTCAGGGATGGTTTGCCCGAAGAACACCTGCTGCACCGGCAGCAGCGGCAGTTCGCCGGTCACCGGGCCTTGATCGATCAGCAGCGCTTGTTCGCCGCGTCGCGCAACGCTGGCCAAGGCCTGAATGGTCTGGTGCTGGAACAAGTCTTTGGGGGTGAAACGGATGCCGGCCTGACGCGCGCGGCTGACCACTTGGATCGAGATGATCGAATCGCCGCCGAGCTCGAAGAAGTTATCGCTCAAGCCGACCTGATCGAGTTTCAGCACGTCCTGCCAAATCGTCGCCAGTTGCTGCTCCAGCGCACTTTGTGGCGCGACGTAGGCTTGCTGCAACTGACTGACGTCGGGTTTCGGCAAGTTCTTGCGGTCGAGTTTGCCGTTGGGGGTCAGCGGCAGGCGTTCGAGCAGCAGCAAATAGGCCGGCACCATGTGCGCCGGCAAGGCGCTTTTCAGTTGCTCGCGCAGGCTCTCGGCAAAATCGGTGCGCGCGATATTTTGCGCATCGCTGACCACATAGGCGACCAGACGTTTGCCGCTGCCGGCGGTGCCTTCCTGGGCAACCACCACCGCTTCGCGCACGTCATCCAGCGCTTGCAGGCGCGCTTCGATCTCGCCGAGTTCGATGCGGAATCCACGGATTTTCACTTGGCTATCGATGCGATCCAGATAATCGAAAGTGCCATCGGCGCGCTGACGCACCAGGTCGCCGGTGCGGTACAGCTGGCCACCGACGTTGCTAAACGGGTCGGCCACAAAGCGTTCTGCGGTCAGCCCCGGACGGTTCAGGTAACCGCGGGCCAGGCCCGTGCCGCCGAGGTACAACTCGCCCGCCATGCCTTGCGGCAACAGGTTGAGGTCGGCGTCGAGCACATAGGCGCTGCGGTCGCCGATGCGGCTGCCGATTGGCGCGTAAGCAGCGCCACACGGTTCGGCGCGACCGGCCTTCCAGATCAGCGGCGTGACTACGGTTTCGGTCGGGCCGTAACCGTTGATGATGTAATCCGGGTCGAGGGCGCGCTTGACCCGCTCGAAACTGGCGGCCGGCACGGCGTCGCCACCGAAGCAATAGATTCGCACTTTCGGCGGGTTGCCTTCGCGCTCGGCGTGCTCGGCCAGTTGCTGCAGGTACACCGGCGGGAATGCGACCACGGTGACGCCGTGCTCGCGCATGGCGTTGTAAGTCTGTTCCGGGGTCCACAGGTTGTCATCGCGAATCAGCAGCGAGGCGCCGTGAGTCAGGCTGGTCAGCCAGCGCTCGTGGGCGCCGTCGAAAGCAAACGACATGAAGTGGAATTCACAGTCGCTGGCGCGCATTTCGTAGCGCTCGCCAATCGCCTGGCAATGCATCGCCAATGGGCCGTGGGCGACGCTGACGCCTTTCGGGTTACCGGTCGAGCCGGAGGTGTAAATCACGTAAGCGAGGTTGTGCGGATCGAGCGCCACGGTTGGCGCGGTATCGGGTTGGCCACTGAGGTCGAGGCGGTCGAGTTCCAGCACCGGGGTCGCGCCGTCCAGCGGCAGTTGCGCCGACACGCGCGAATCGCTCAGCAACAGCGCCAGCCCCGAGTCCTGCATCAGATACGCCAGGCGTTCACGCGGGTAACTGGTGTCCAGCGGCACATACGCGCCACCGGCCTTGAGCACCGCCAGCAGCGCAACGATCACCCCTTCGCTGCGCGGCAACGCCACGCCGACCCGGGTTTCGGCGCCGACGCCACGGGCGATCAGTGCGTGAGCCAGTTGATTGGCGCGGCGGTCGATCTCGCCATAGCTGAAATGCTCCCCGGCAAAAATCACCGCAGTGCGCTCCGGGGCCTCGGCCGCCCATTGGCTGATGCGCTGGTGTACCGCGAGGTCCAGCGGATACGGCTGCGGGTGATTGTTGGCCAGTTGCACGGCCAATTCCTGCGCACTCGCCAAGGCAATTTCGCCGAGGTTGCGTTGCGCCGATTCGGCAAATTGTTCGAGCAATTGCAGCAACTGCGCGCTGATGCGTTCGATCACCGCCGCGCAGAAATGCGCGCGGTCGAAGCTGTAATGCAGCGCCAGAGTCTGGCCGAGGGTCACGGCGACGCTCAACGGGAAGTGCGTCTGCTCGAGGCTGGTGACTTCACCGAACACCACGCCGTGCTCCGCGCCTTGTTGCAGCGCCTGGGCAATCGGGTAGTTCTCGAACACCAGAATGTTGTCGAACAAGGCCTCGCCGCCCTGCCCGGCCCAACGCTGAATATCTGCCAATGGCGTGTGTTCGAACTCGCGCAGGCTGAGGTTTTGCGCCTGCACCGTTTGCAGCCAGGCCGCCACGCTCTGGTCCGGACGTGGCGTGCCGATCACCGGCAAAGTGTTAATGAACAGCCCGACTTGCTGCTCGATGCCCGGCAAGTCCGCCGGACGCCCCGCCACCGTCGCGCCGAACGCGACCGTCTGGTGACCGGTGTAACGCTGCAACAACAGCAGCCAAGCGGCTTGCACCAACGTGTTGAGGGTGACTTTCTGCTGCCGGGCAAACGCTTCGAGCGCTTGCGTCTGGCTGGCCGGCAACGTCTGATAATGATCGCCATGACCGCTTTGGCTTTGCTTGTCGCTGACCACGCGCGCCAGCCGCGTCGGCTCTTGCAGGGACGCCAGTTGCTCGGCCCAGAAGTTCTCGCTCAACTGCGCGTCCTGACGTTGCAGCCAACCGATGTAATCGCGATAGCGCCCGGCCGCAGCCGCTGGACCGCGCCCGCGATAGCGCTGCAAGACTTCGCCAAGCAACTGCGAGTTGCTCCAGCCATCCATCAAAATGTGGTGATGGGTGTAAATCAGGTGCCAGCGATCGGCAGCGGTCTGCACCAGCACCAGGCGCAGCAACGGCGCCTGGGTCAGGTCAAAACCTTGTTGGCGTTCGGCACCGGCCAGATTATCGAGGGCGGCGACCTGATCGTCACGGCTGCACCAGTCCAGCGTGGTAAAGGGCAATTGCACCTGTTTACGCACGATCTGCAGTGGTTGTTCGAGCTCGCCCTGCCAGACAAAACCGCTGCGCAGGATGTCTTGAGCGTCGACGGTGGACTGCCACGCTGCGCGGAAACGCTCAGGATCCAACCCTTGCACATCGACGCGCAACTGGTTGATGTACTCGCCCGCCGCTTGCTCGTACAGCGTGTGGAACAGCAAGCCCTGTTGCATCGGCGACAGCGGGTAAAGATCGTCGAGCAGCCCGACGTGCACCGGCAGCGCATCGATTTGCGCCTGGCTGATGCGCGCCAACGGGAAGTCCGACGGCGTCGCGTGTGGCGCCGGCAGCGTGCTGCAGTGTTCGATCAGCTCGCGCAGCTCGGTGCCGAAGTTGTCAGCCAGTTGCTGCACCGTCGCCCGGTCAAACATCTCGTGGCTGAAACCCCAGCTCATTGCCAGTTCGCCGCCATAGACCTGGCCTTCCAGGGTCAACCAGTTAGCCAGCGGCGCGCTTGGGTCCTGAGCCTGGCCGCTGCCCTCGGTGGACGGCACAAACAGTGACGTTTGGTCGAACTGACGATCAAACTGCCCGAGGTAATTGAAGGTGATCCGTGGCGGCGTCAGTGCCGCGAGTTGCTCGCGCTGCGCCGGTTCGCCGAGGTGGCGCAACACGCCGTAACCCAGGCCTTTGCCCGGTACGGCGCGCAGTTGTTCCTTGACCGTCTTGATCGAATCCGCCAGCGTCGCCGCCGGTTGCAGGCGCACCGGGAACAGGCTGGTGAACCAGCCCACGGTGCGGGTCAGGTCGAGTTCATCAAACAGATCTTCGCGACCATGACCTTCGAGTTGAATCAGCGCCGCCGGTTGAGCGCTCCATTGGCAGAGCACCCGCGCCAGCGCCGTCAGCAGCAAGTCGTTGACTTGCGTGCGGTACGCCGCCGGTGCGCTTTGCAGCAGTTGGCGGGTCAGTTCACGGTCCAGGCGCCACTCGATTTTCTCCCCGAAGCGGTTGTCCAGACGACCGTCGGCGCGATCACGCGGCAGTTGCTGTTCGCTGGTTTGCTGCTGCCAATAAACCATTTCTTCGTTGAGCTTTGGCGCGTGCTGCTGCAAGCGTTCGGCCCAGGCCTGATAGGCGCTGGTCTTGCTCGGCAGAACAATCGCGCCGCCACTTTGCAGCTGCGTGTAAGCCTGCTGCAAATCTTCGAGCAACAGCCGCCACGAGACGCCATCGACGGCCAGGTGATGGATCACCAGCAACAGCCGTTGCGCGCCATCCGCCAGGGTCACCAACATCGCTCGCAGCAGCGGACCGTCAGTCAGATCGAGGCTGCGCTGAGCTTCGTTGCACAACGCGAGCAGCGCGGCCTCGCTGTCGGCCTGACGCTGCCAAAGTGCACACTCGCGCACTTCGCCGGCATAGTGTTGCTGCCAGCCTTGCGCGCCTTCGACGAAACGCAGGCGCAGCGCGTCGTGGTGATTGCACAAACGCGTCAACGCGGTTTGCAGCCACTCGGCTTGCAGCGGTTCGCGCGGTGCCAGCAACAACGACTGGTTCCAGTGGCCACGCTCGCTCATCGGTTGCGCAAAGAAATATTCCTGCACCGGCGTCAGCAGCACGTTGCCGCTGGCCGGGCCTTGATCGATGGTGCTCTGCTCCGCGACCGTCGCCACCAGCGCCAGGCTGCGCACGGTTTGATACTGGAACAAGTCGCGCGGGCTGAGGCGGATGCCGGCCTGACGCGCACGGCTGACGACCTGGATCGAAATGATCGAGTCGCCGCCCAATTCGAAGAAGTTGTCCTCCAGGCCAATACGCTCGACACCGAGCACGTCCTGCCAGATCGCCGCGAGGGCTTTTTGCAGCGCGTCCTGCGGTTCGATAAAGGCTTGCTGCACCGCCGCTTCCGGCTCGGGCAAGGCCTTGCGATCAAGTTTGCCGTTGGCCGTCACCGGCAGTTTGACCAGCGGCATCAGGTGCGTCGGCACCATGTATTCCGGCAGACTGCCGAGCAGCCAGGCTTTCAGCGTTTGCGGCCATTGTGCATCCGGTTCAGCGGCGTCGAGCACCAGATAGCCGACCAGATGTTTGCCGCCCTGCACCAGCACCACCGCTTCACGCACCAGCGGGTGCTGCATCAGTCGGGTTTCAATCTCGCCCAACTCGATGCGCAAACCGCGCAGTTTGACTTGATGATCGAGACGCCCGAGGTATTCGATAACCCCGTCGGCGCGTTGGCGCACGCGGTCGCCGGTGCGGTACAGGCGCGCACCGTCATGGAACGGGCACGGCACAAAACGCTCGGCGGTCAGCCCCGGACGACGATGGTAACTGCGCGCCAGACCGGCGCCACCGAGGTACAACTCACCGGCGACACCCGCCGGCACCGGCAGCATCTGGGCATCCAGCACGTGGGTGCGCAGGTTGGCAATCGGCTGGCCGATCGGCACGCTGTCGGCGCCTTCATCGACGCAGGTCCAGTGAGTAACGTCGATGGCGGCTTCGGTCGGGCCGTACAAGTTATACAAACCGGCGTTCGGCAATTTGGCGAACACTTGCAATTGCGCATCCAGCGGCAATGCTTCACCGCTGCAGACGATCCGCTTGAGGCTGGTGCAGGCTTGCACGCCCGGCTCATGGATGAATGCCTGGAGCATCGACGGCACAAAGTGCAACGTGCTGATGCGGTGGCGCTCGATGGTTTCGATCAAGCGCGCCGGCTCGCGGTGCTCACCCGGCGCCGCCACCACCAGGCGGGCGCCGGTCATCAGCGGCCAGAAAAATTCCCATACCGACACGTCGAAACTGAACGGGGTTTTCTGCAACACCGCGTCGCTGTCATCCAGGCCATAGGCTTGCTGCATCCAGCACAAACGATTGACCAGCGCCGCGTGGCTGTTGCCGGCCCCTTTGGGTTTGCCGGTGGAACCGGAGGTGTAAATCACATAAGCCAGATTCTGGCTGTGCAGCGCCACCGGCAGGCGCTCGGCGCTGTAGCGATCCAGCCAATCGGCCGGCTGATCAAGGGTGATGACCGTCACGCCGGCCGTCGGCAAGCGCTGCAGCAGCGAAGTCTGGGTCAGCAACAGCGCAATCGCGCTGTCTTCGATCATGTAGGCCAGGCGTTCCTGCGGATATTCCGGGTCCAGCGGCACGTAGGCGCCACCGGCCTTGAGAATCGCCAGCAGGCCGACGACCATTTCAATCGAGCGCTCAACGGCAATCCCAACCAGCACATCCGCGCCGACGCCGTGCTCGCGCAACAGCTGCGCCAGTTGATTGGCCCTGGCGTCCAGTTGCGCATAGCTCAACGTTTGCTCGCCGAACACCAGCGCCGTCGCTTCGGGGCTGCGCGTTGCCTGAGCTTCGATCAACCGATGCAAGCATTGCTCGCTCGGATAGTCCTGCGCCGTGGCGTTCCAGTCGTGGACCAGCGCCTGCTGCTCGGCCGCGTCCAGCAGCGGCAATTCGCCGACACGCTGGGTGGCATCGGCGACCATCGCCTGCAACAGGCGCGTCCAGTGCCGGGCCATGCGCGCGATGGTTGCGGCGTCGAACAGGTCGTTGGCGTAGGTCAGCGCCGCGTGCAGCTTGCCGGCCTTTTCCCAGGTATCCAGCGTCAGGTCGAACTGCGTCGTGCGGCCCTGCCAGTCGATCATGCCCAATTCCAGGCCCGAGGCCGTGGTCACCGTGCTGATGTCGGCGACTTGCGGCTGGTGGTTGTACATCACCTGGAACAGCGGCGTATGGCTGAGGCTGCGTTCCAGTTTCAGCGCTTCGACGAGACGCTCGAACGGCAAATCCTGATGCGCCTGGGCGCCGAGCGCGGTTTCCTTGATGCGGCTGAACAAGTCACTGACGCGGGTCTGGCCGTCCAGTTGGGTGCGCAGCACCTGGGTGTTGACGAAGAAGCCGATCAGGCCTTCGGTTTCACCGCGATTGCGGTTGGCGATGGGCACGCCGACGCGGATGTCGGTCTGCCCGGTGTAGCGGTGCAGCAGCGCGTTGAAGGCGCCGAGCAGCAGCATGAACAAAGTGATGTTGTGCTTCTGCGCGGTGGCGCGCAGTTGTTCGGCCAGTTGCCCATCGACGGCAAATTCATGGCGGGTGCCGCGATAACTCGGCATCGCCGGACGCGGGTGATCGAGCGGCAACTCCAGCACCGGATGCTCATCGCCCAACTGCGCCTGCCAGTATTGCAGTTGCCGCGCCTGCTCCCCGGCTTCCAGCCAGCGGCGCTGCCACAGCGCGTAGTCGCTGTACTGGATCGGCAATGCCGCCAGTTGCGGTTGCGCGCCGGCATCATGGGCGTCGTAGCAACGGATGAACTCGTCGATCAGCACGTTCATCGACCAACCATCGGACACGATGTGGTGCAGGGTCAGCAGCAACACGTGTTGCTGCTCGGCGAGTTGCAGCAACTTGACTCGCAGCAGCGGACCGACGGCCAGGTCGAACGGCTGCAACGACTGTTGCTCGGCTGCTTGCGACACCGCCAGTTCACGCTCGGCGGCCGGCAAGGCGCGCAGGTCGAGGTGCTCGATGCGCAGCGGCGCGGTGGTCGGCACTTGTTGCAGGCTGTCATCGGGCTGGCGCTGGAATACGGTGCGCAGGGTTTCATGACGAGCGACCAGGCTGGCAAACGCCTGATCCAGCGCAGTCAGGTTCAACCGGCCGGTGAGGCGTACCGCGCCGGGCAAGTTGTAGGCGCCACTTTGCGGGTCCAGTTGCCAGAGAAACCACATGCGTTGCTGAGCGTAGGACAACGCTTGGCGGTCCTGCGCCTCAACCCCTTGGGGGATCGGGAAACGGGCGAAATCCACGCCTTCCTTTTGCAAGGCCGCTAGGAACATCTGGCGCTTTTCAAGGGGCAACCCGATAAACCGGCGAGCAAGTTTCAAGGAGTCTTCAGCATTCATTTCTTAGCATCCGGATCAGTAGGCAGGAAGCACAAAGGCACGTCGTCCCTATAAAACGAATGCAGACCGGAAAAATTAGCGAATGAGAATAAGTGTCAGGAAGGTGATGCGCGGGGATGTGCTGAACATGCAAAACCCTGTAGGAGTGAGCCTGCTCGCGATGGGGTCCACACAGGCAACATTCATGTTGACTGCAAGGTCGTCATCGCGAGCAGGCTCACTCCTGCAAAGGCTGATTCAGATAAGTCAGGCGCTGGTGGCCATGGCGTGGCGGCGATGGTGTACGTCCAGTTGATCCTTGATCACTCGCAGCACCTTGGCCTCGTGCTCATGAATAAAGAAGTGGCCGCCGGCGAGCATGTCCACCGAGAAACTGCCTTGGGTTTCCTTGCTCCAGCCGATCAATTGTTCGGTGGTGGCCTTGTCGGCCTTGCCGCCGAGCACGTGCACCGGGCATTTGAGCAAGGGCCGCTGAACCGGCTGGAAGCGCCCGCACAAAAGAAAATCGGCGCGCAGCACCGGCAAGGTCAGGCTCATCAATTCTTCATTGGCCAGCACTTCTTCGCTGGTGCCATTGAGCGTGCGCAGTTGCTCGATCAGCTCGGCATCGGTCTTCGGTTCGGCAAATCCGCGATCATAATCGGCGCGCATGGTTGGCGCCGCCGTGCCCGAGGCGAACAGCGCCACCGGTTCCGGGCATCCGAGCGCGCGAAAGGCGTGGGCCAATTCGCACGCCATCAGCGCGCCGAGGCTGTGGCCGAACAAGGCATACGGGGCTTTCAAGGTCGGGCGCAATTCCCTCGCCAGTTGCATCGCCAGCGCCCGCATGTCGGTGTGCAACGGTTCGTCGAACCGCGCGCCACGGCCCGGCAGTTCGACGGGTTGCAATTGCAGCCATTCCGGCAATTTGCGCCGCCAGCGGCTGTAGACCATGGCGCTGGCGCCGGAATACGGCAGGCACAGCAGGGTCAGTTGGGTCACCGTGGGCTCCTCGAAAAGATGGGTCTACCCAAAGGAACGGCCCGACGCCGACGGGAATTAGTCACGGCGGGTTAAATTTCCCCCGCAGGCGCTCGTCCCCTCATCAGACCAAAACCAACAAGAGTGCACGCTGTGGACCTGCAGACCATCCTGGGCAAACTGTTCGCCAATGCCGGCGCTGTCGGCATCGAAGGGGTTTTTCAATTCGTCTTCGGCCCGCATCACGCGTACTGGTCCGAGGTCAAGGCCAGCAGCCGCACTGAAACCGGGCGCCATCCCAGCCCCGACGTGACCATTGAAGTGGCGCAAGACGACTTTCTCGGAATCATGGGCGGCAGCGTCAACGTCGAGGAATTGTTCGCCAGCGGTCGCCTGAAAATCGGCGGCAACATGGGCCTGGCGACGATGCTGCCGCAGATCATCGACCATGCCCGGCATGGCGGCGCCGTCGCGCAAAAAGTCGATATGAACAAACGCTACCCGACCCCGCCGCGCCTCAGCGAACGCCTGACCGCCAGCCTGCCGATCCAGCGCACCGTTGAACGGCGCCCGCGCAGTGAACTGTCGAAAGACCAGTTCGACAGCGACTATTTGCCCCACGGCATCCCGCTGGTGATCAGCGACGCTTTACAGGACTGGCCGCTGTTCAAGCTCAGCCGCGAAGAGTCGCTGGTGCATTTCGCCGAACTGCAAGGCATCACCCGCCACGGCGATTATGTGAAGAAGACCTTTTCCACCGAACGCGATTTCCGTTCGACGTCGATGGCCGAGTTCATCGCTTCGCTCGACAGCCCGGCGGTCAAAGGCGCGAATGACGAGCCGCCGGCGTACATGGGCAACAACATCCTGCCGGCGCAATTGCTGCAACAAATCAAGTACCCGCCCTACTTCGATCAATCGCTGTTTATTGCGCCGCGCATCTGGATCGGCCCCAAAGGCACGCTGACGCCACTGCACCGCGACGACACCGACAATCTGTTCGCGCAGGTCTGGGGCCAGAAGACGTTTACCCTGGCCGCGCCGCATCATCGCGAGGCGTTGGGCACTTGGTCCACGGCGCCGCAGGGTGGCCTCGATGGTTGCGATTTCAACCCCGATGCGCCGGACTATCAACGCTTCCCCACCGCCCGCGACGTGACGTTTTTGCGGGTGACGCTGGAGGCCGGGGATTTGCTGTTTTTGCCCGAGGGCTGGTTCCATCAGGTGGAATCGGTGTCGACGTCGTTGTCGGTGAATTTCTGGGTCAATTCGGGGCGCGGCTGGTAACTGCGCCTGAAACCTGTGGGAGTGAGCCTGCTCGCGCCTACAGGTGAAACTTCATTTCAGATGACGGAAGCTTTGGATCGCCGAGCCAAGCACCACCGCCCCGGCCGCGATCGCCACCCAGAAACCGCTGCGCGCGCCGAATGCATCCACCAGCCACCCGGAACTCGCCGCGCCAATCGCCACGCCGATGCTTAGCCCGGTGACCAGCCATGTCAGGCCTTCAGTCAGTTTCGCCGGCGGCACGATGCGCTCGACCAACGCCATCGCCACAATCAGCGTCGGCGCAAAGAACAATCCGGCGACAAACACCGCCAGCGACAATCCGAAAATGTTCGTCGCCAACAACAACGGCAACGTGGTCACCGCAGTCATCACGCCGCCATACAGAAACAATCTCGGCAACGGCACTTTCGAGCGCAACGCGCCAAACGCCAACCCGGCCAGGCACGAGCCGATGGCGTAAACCGACAGCACAATGCTCGCCGCCGCCGGTTGCCCCTGCTGCTGGGCGAACGCCACCCTGACCACATCGATCACCCCGACGATGATGCCCATCGCGGTCATCAACAGCATCAGCAAGCGGATTTCCCCAGAACGAATGATCGAACCCATGTGGTGAGTTTCATGCGCATGCACTGGCGGTTCGGTGCCGCGTTGCAAGACAAACGCGGTCACGCCAATCGCCAGCATCAGCAACGCCGCCAACGGCCCGGCCTCGGGAAACGCGACCACGCACAGACCGACCGACAGCGGCGGGCCGACGATGAAACATACTTCATCCAGCACCGATTCCAGCGCATAAGCGGTCTGCAATTGCGGCTGGCCGCGATACAGCTCGGTCCAGCGCGCGCGGACCATCGCCGACATGCTCGGCATGCAGCCGGCCAGGGCGGCGAAGACAAACAGCGTCCAGTGCGGCGCCTGCAATCGGGTGCAGAGCAACAGCAGCAACAGTGCCCCGCCACCCACCAGCGCCGACACCGGCAAGATCCGGCTCTGGCCATAACGGTCGACCAGCCGCGACACCTGCGGCGCACAAAACGCCGTGGCCAAGGCAAACGTCGCCGCCACCGCACCGGCCAAGCCATAGCCGCCCTTCAACTGCGCGAGCATGGTGATCAGGCCGATGCCGGTCATGGAAATCGGCATGCGCGCGATCATCCCGGCCAGCACAAACGCACGCGCGCCGGGCGCCTGGAACAGTTCGCGGTAAGGGTTTGCCATGGAATGCGGGCCTCGATTCGGGCCTGCAAGTTGCCATAAGGCGGTTGGCGGGGAAAGCGTGGAATTGTTGGCGGAATGTGAAGGCCCCATCGCCAGCACCGTTACCGCACAAATGAACTCTCAGCCCACCCCGTCAGTCAGCTACTTAGGCCCTCAACTCAAGGCGCTAGCGCTCATGCAGATTTCCCTCGATCAACAAGTTGCACTCGTCACCGGCGCCAGTTCCGGCATCGGCGCTGGCGCCGCGAAAGCACTGGCCGCGGCCGGTGCTGCGGTGGTCATCAACTACAATTCCCAGGCTGAACCGGCCGAAGCACTGGCCAGACAAATCAATGACAGCGGTGGCCGCGCCATCGCCATCGGCGCCGATGTCTCGAAAGAGGCCGACGTCGAACGGCTGTTCGCCGAGACCCTCAAGGCCTTTGGTTTCCTCGATATTCTGGTGGCCAATTCCGGCCTGCAAAAAGACGCGAACGCCGTGGACATGAGCCTCGACGACTGGAATAAAGTCATCGGCGTCAACCTCACCGGGCAGTTCCTTTGCGCCCGCGCGGCGTTGCGGATTTTCAACCAGCAAGGTGTTCGCCAAGGCGTGTCGCGCGCCGCAGGCAAAATCATCCACATGAGTTCGGTGCACCAGCGCATTCCGTGGGCCGGACACGTCAATTACGCCGCGTCCAAGGGCGGCGTCGACATGCTGATGCAAACCCTCGCGCAAGAAGTCAGCCATCAGAAAATCCGCATCAACGGCGTCGCGCCGGGGGCGATTCGCACGGCAATCAACCGCGCGGCCACCGAGGGCGATGCCGAGCAGAAACTCCTCGAACTGATCCCTTACGGTCGCGTCGGTGACGTCGAGGACATCGCCAACGCGGTGGTTTTCCTGGCCTCCGATGCGTCCGACTACATCGTCGGCACAACCCTGTTTATCGACGGCGGCATGAGCCTCTATCCGGAGTTCCGTGGCAATGGCTGATCATCATTCCGAACGACAAAGCGCCATCGACGCCCACGGCATCATTGGCGATATGCGCAGCGCGGCGCTGGTCAACGACAAGGGCAGCGTGGATTTTTTCTGCTGGCCGGAATTCGACAGCCCGTCGATATTCTGCTCGCTGCTGGACACGCCCGAAGCGGGGATTTTCCAGTTGTCCCCGGATTTGCCCGATGCGCGCCGCGAGCAGATTTACCTGCCCGACACCAACGTCCTGCAAACCCGCTGGCTGAGCGATCACGCGGTGGTCGAAGTCACCGACCTGCTGCCGATCGGCGACAACGAAGACGACTTGCCGCTGCTGATGCGCCGAGTGCGCGTGGTCAGCGGCACGGCGACCCTGCGCATGCGTTGCGCGGTGCGCCATGACTACGCCCGTGCAGCGACGACGGCGCAAATGGACGGCGACGACGTGGTGTTTACAGCGCCGGACCAGCCGTCGATGCGCCTCAATTCCGATCATCCGTTGACCCTGGATGGCGCTGCCGCGACTGCCGAATTCACCCTTGAACAGGGGCAAAGTGCCGCGTTCCTGTTGGGCGCCATCGACGATTCGCGCTTTCAGGAAGGCGCCGCCCAGTTGTGCATCGAGCGCACGCTGAAGTTCTGGCGTGACTGGATCGGCCAGTCCAACTATCGCGGACGCTGGCGCGAAATGGTCAACCGCTCGGCCCTCGCGTTGAAACTGCTGACCTCGCGCAAACACGGGGCAATCCTCGCCGCCGCGACTTTCGGCCTGCCGGAAACCGCGGGCGGCGAGCGCAATTGGGATTACCGCTACACGTGGATCCGCGACGCCTCGTTCACCGTGTACGCGTTCATGCGCCTGGGCTTCGTCACCGAGGCCAACGCCTACATGAAGTGGTTGCGCGGACGCGTCAGCGACTGCAATGGCAGCCCGATGAAGCTGAACATTCTGTACGCCGTCGACGGCCGTCAGGAACTGCCGGAAACCGAGCTCACGCACTTCGCCGGGCATGGCGGAGCGAAACCGGTGCGCATCGGCAATCAGGCTTACGAGCAGGTTCAGCTCGACATCTTCGGCGAGCTGATGGACGCGGTGTATCTGGTCAACAAGTACGGCGACGCGATTTCTCACGAAGGCTGGCAACACGCGGTGCAAGTGGTCGATCAGGTCTGCGAAACCTGGCAGCAAAAGGACGTCGGAATCTGGGAAATGCGCGGCGAGCAACATCACTTTCTGCACTCGCGATTGATGTGCTGGGTGGCGCTGGACCGGGCGATTCGCCTCGCCTCGAAACGCTCGCTGCCGGCGCCGTTTGCACGCTGGGACGAAACCCGTCAGGCGATTTATGCGGACATCTGGGAAAACTTCTGGAACGAAGAACGCGGACATTTCGTGCAGTACATGGGCGGCACGGCGCTGGACGGCTCGATGCTGCTGATGCCGCTGGTGCGTTTTGTCAGCGCCAAGGATCCGCGTTGGCTGGCGACGCTGGAAGCGATCCAAAAAAGCCTGGTGCGCGACGGCATGGTCTATCGCTATCGCAACGACGATGCGCAGATCGATGGTCTGGCCGGCACCGAAGGTGCGTTTGCGGCGTGTTCGTTCTGGTACGTGGAATGCCTGGCGCGGGCCGGACAGGTCGAAAAGGCGCATCTGGAGTTTGAGCAGTTGTTGCGGTATGCCAATCCTCTGGGGTTGTACGCCGAAGAGTTCGACAGCCATGCGCGGCATCTGGGCAATACGCCGCAGGCGTTGTCGCACCTGGCGTTGATCAGCGCGGCGAGTTTTCTCGATCGCAAACTGAGTGGTGAGAAGAGCTCCTGGCAGCCTTGAATCGGGTCTGACGGAATCAGCTGTTGTCGGAATATTCGCTTTTGCGAGAAGGTTTTGTCGCAGTAATGCCTGCCGGCGATCAACAGAAATGGGCGTTATCGGCGAAACCAAAGGGTTGTCTAGGGTTGCAGCTGTTTCGGTTAAAAAAACTGCTGCCGTTGCCCTGGCAACCCTGCGTCCGGCACCGGCAAATACCTTGTTGCCAGCTGTTACATCCGCCCCTAACATTCACCGTCAACGGGTACAGCGGAGCTGTCCAACAAAACCCGAATGCGTGAGCCGCAGCCTGAAAAAACTCGAAAAGTACGGATCGCTGAAATACCTGGCGCAATGGCAAGGCTTGCGCGGGGAAGATCTGGACATCGATCTGACCGTGGAAAAAGCACTGACCTGCTCGCGGACCAAAATGGTGGTGACGTTCACGCCGGACCGCACCAAGTATTTCAACCAGATGGCCGAGGCAGAAGCCCAGAGCTGACGCAGTTTTTTGCGGTGCAAAAATCCCGCTGTGGCGAAATACGTACCTGTGGCTGTGTGGGACGGTTTCATCAGCATGAATGTTTTTGCCGGTGCCCATTTTCAGGAGTTCTCTCGTGACCCAGTCGCCAGCCGTCCACTACGTTGAAACGCCGCACCTGAACATCGCTTACGAACAGCACAGTCCTACGAATGGCGAGCCAATCATTCTGCTGCACGGTTTCCCCTATTCGCCGCGCGGTTACGATGAAGTCGCCCCGGCCCTCGCCGCCCAAGGTTATCGCGTCATCGTCCCGTACCTGCGCGGCTACGGTCTGACCCGGTTCAAGCACCCGGACACGCCGCGCTCCGGCCAGCAAGCGGCGCTTGCGCAGGACTTGCTGGACCTGATGGACGCCCTCGCCCTCCCGCACGCCGCGCTTTGCGGCTACGACTGGGGTGGACGCGCGGCATGCATCGTCGCGGCGCTGTGGCCGCAGCGGGTTCGCTGCCTGGTCACTGGCGATGGCTACAACGTGCAGAACATTCCCGGCTCGATTCGGCCGCTGGATCCTGAGACCGAGCATCGGCTCTGGTATCAGTATTATTTCCACACCCCGCGCGGCGTCGAAGGCTTGACCGCGAAACGCCGCGCGCTGTGCGAACTGCTCTGGCGCCTGTGGTCGCCGACCTGGGCGCGCAACGCCGAGCGTTATCCGTTGAGCGCGCCGGCCTTCGACAATACCGATTTCGTCGAAGTGGTGATTCACTCGTATCGGCATCGCTTCATGTATGCCCCCGGCGATCCGGCGCTGGAATGGATCGAAGATGCGCTGGCCAGACAGCCGACCATTGGCGTGCCGACGATTTCCCTGTGCGGCGCCGACGATGGTGTGGGACCGGCCCCGGAGCAGGACGAAGACCTCGAGCATTTCACCGGTCAATATGAGCGCCGGGTTTTGGCGGGCGTCGGCCATAACATTCCCGAAGAAGCGCCCGAAGCGACGATCAAAGCGCTACTGGATCTGCTGCAAGGCTGACACTGAAGCGTTCGCGATAGGCTTGCGGCGTCACACCGATGGCACGCAGGAAGCTGCGGCGCAGGGTTTCTTCGCTGCCAAAGCCGCATTGCGCGGCGACGCGTTTGATCGCCACGCCGGTGTCGCTGAGCAAGCGGCGCGCGGTCTCGACGCGGATCAGTTCGATGGCGCGCGCCGGGGTTTGACCGGTGTCGGAACGGTAATGGCGGATGAAGCTGCGTTCGCTCATGCCGGCCTGTAGCGCCAGGGTGGCGACGCCGAGGTCTTTGGTCAGATTTTCGCTGATCCAGGCATGCAGTTCGTCGAAGCGATTGCCTTCCTGCTGCAGCGCCAGCGTGACGCTGAATTGTGATTGACCGCCCGGACGCTTGAGGAACACCACCAATTGCCGCGCAACGTCGAGGGCCATGGCGCGGCCGAGGTCTTCTTCGACCATCGCCAGCGCCAGGTCGATGCCCGCGGTGACGCCGGCGGAGGTCCAGATCGGGCCGTCGTTGATGAAGATCGGGTTGGGCTCGACGCGCAGCTGCGGATGTTTTTGCGCCAACTCATCACAACGCGTCCAGTGTGTCACCACGCGCCGACCGTCGAGCCAACCGCTGGCCGCCAGCAAAAACGCACCGGTGCACACTGACGACACGCGGCGGCAACGCGATGCGTGTTCACGCACCCAAGCCACCAGCGGCTGATCATCGGCCGCAGCGTACACACCCCAACCGCCAGCGATGATCAACGTATCGCTGGGGGCTGGCGGCAATGGCTCGGCCAACAGCGCCAACCCAGCGGAGGACATCACCGCCCCGCCACCGCTGGCGATCACCGTCGGCGCGTACGGCGCAGACAAACCCTGTTGGCGCGCGATGTCGTTGGCCGAAGCAAACACCTGCAACGGCCCTGTGACGTCGAGCAGTTGCACATTGGCGAATGCGAGCACATGGATGGCTTTAGGCATGATTGGCGGGATTCGTGGGGTAATTGGCGGATGCGCCAAATCCTACGAGCCTACAGTGAAGCCGTCCACCCCCAACTCAGGAGAAAATGCCATGGCGCTGCAGATCGGTTTTTTGCTGTTTCCGCAGGTTCAACAATTGGACCTGACCGGGCCGTATGACGTGCTGGCCTCGCTGCCGGACGTGAACGTGCATTTGATCTGGAAGGACCTGATGCCGGTGACCGCGAGTACCGGGCTGGTGCTGAAACCGACCACCACGTTCGACGATTGCCCGGCGCTGGACGTGATCTGCATTCCCGGAGGCGCCGGGGTCGGGCCGTTGATGGAGGATGAAGCGACCTTGGCGTTTATCAACACGCAAGCCGCCAATGCGCGTTATGTGACGTCGGTGTGCACCGGCTCGCTGGTGCTCGGCGCGGCAGGCCTGCTCAAGGGCAAACGCGCGACCACGCACTGGGCGTATCACGATTTGCTCGGGACCTTGGGCGCGGTGCCGGTGAATGAGCGGGTGGTGCGCGACGGCAATCTGCTGACGGGAGGCGGAATCACCGCCGGCATCGACTTTGCCCTGACC
This sequence comes from Pseudomonas prosekii, assembly GCF_900105155.1. Classification (NCBI taxonomy): domain Bacteria; kingdom Pseudomonadati; phylum Pseudomonadota; class Gammaproteobacteria; order Pseudomonadales; family Pseudomonadaceae; genus Pseudomonas; species Pseudomonas prosekii. Next base: position 5,004,573 of record NZ_LT629762.1, on the reverse strand, counting down.
CTGGCCGCCGAACTCTTCGACGAGGACACTGCGCAGGTCATCCAGCTGCAACTGGAATACGCGCCGGCCCCACCTTTCCAGGCCGGCAGCCCCGACACCGCGCCGCACACTGTCGTGCAAGAAGCGCAGCGGCGCGCGGCACCGTCGTATCAACAGCGTAAAGCGATCACCGAACGCGCAGCGGCCAGACTCGAGATTTGAATAGGGCTGAACCGGGCTGAACTGGCATGACCTGGCCTGGCCTGGTCTGGCCTGGCCTGGCCTGTGGGAGCGAGGCTTGCCCGCGATGAACGATGACGCGGTGTTACAGGCAAACCGCATCATCGTTCTTCGCGGGCAAGCCTCGCTGCTACAAGAGACGGGTTTTCCATGGGCGAAAAAAAACCCGCCTAAGCGGGTTCTCAAGACCATCGCGACATCCTGTCGGCAGCCATCCTGGCTAATGGTCGATCATCCATGATCCTGAGCACTTCCTGTGCTTCAGTTGATCGATCCAGAATAAGTGCTTCGCGGCAGGTTAAACAGACGACATACCCGCACCTGCGTGTAAGCGTTTGACCATAGGCAGCAAAATCGCAGTTTTCGACAGACCAAAAAAAACCCGCCGAAGCGGGTTTTTCCCAAGACCATTACGACTCCCTGTCGGCAGCGTGTCCTTGCTTATGGTCGATCATCCGTGATCCTGAGCACTCCCTGTGCTTCAGTTGATGAGGCTAGATTACGCTTCGGATCCAATGCGCAATAGACGACATAGCTACTAACGCGTGTAAGACATTCGCTATAGCGACCCTTCCGCAAACCCTTAGGCGACTAGGGCATCAAGCCTGCAGGCGTTGATTTACAAGGCTCTCAGCTATGCATTGGTCGCCATGACCGCCCCACCCACCTAGAACCCAACCGCAGCCAATTAATCGCCCTGCTGTTCAAGAATCTTCGCGGCGGGTTCCAAAAATTCTTCAATATTGCTCATCTGCTCATCCCAGCCACGGCTGTCCATGCGGAACGCCTTGAGCCGGCGATTTTGCGGAATATGGTCAAAACCGGATTCAGTCACCTTCAGCAACGTGCCGTTATCCATGTCTTCGAGCTCGAACAGCACCAGCGTGGTCGGCTCTTGGGAATAATCGACGTCAGGCTCGACCGCATACGGGTGCCAGCGAAACGAAAACACCCGCTCCGGCTCGACGCGCTCCACCAACACATTCCACAGCAAGTGCTCATAACCGGGATAGGTAATCTGCCCCTGCGTCCACTCACCCGCAACAAAGCGCTTGCCCTCAAGCGCCACGCCAAACCACTGGCCAAACGCCTCGGCATTGGCCACCACGCGCCAGACTTGCGAACGCGGCGACTTGAGCAAAATCTTCCTTTCGATGCGATCTGATGCTGGATTCATAAGTCACCTCCTGTAAAGAACAGTAGGCCTGTAAGACCACAAGACCAACCCTAAAGTTGTATCAAGCACGGGAGCAATCGCTAAGACCTGAAACAAGCGGCTGCGTTTGCGTGCGCAAGTTGTGCTTTGAGGCTTTGAACGCGAACACATGGCTTCACCTGAAGACGCTTTTCTGTAGGAGTGAGCCTGCTCGCGAAAGCGTTGTTTGAGTCAACCCATCCATCAACTGACAGGCCGCTTCGCGAGCAGGCTCGCCCCTACAGGCGCGGTGTTGGATGATGGACTTTCGCTTCGCTACACTGCACTTCAACTTTTCAGATCATCACGAGGTTCTTCCATGCACTTACGCTTCCTCCTGGCGCTGACGCCATTGTTGTTCAGCACGTTTGCGCAGGCTGTGGACTGTGACAATGCGACCAATCAGGGCGATATGAATCGCTGCGCGGCCGAGCAGAATAAAGCGGCGGACAAGGAGCTGAATGCGCTGTACCAGCAAATAACCAAACGCCTGAAAGACAACCCCGACGCGAAGAAGCTGCTGGTCGGCGCGCAACGTAACTGGGTGGCGTTTCGTGATTCCGAGTGTAAGTTCTCGGCGTCCGGGGTCGACGGCGGCAGCGTTTATCCGCTGATTTACAGCAATTGCACGACGGACCTGACCCAGCAGCGGGTCGAGGCTTTCAAGCGTTATTTGAAGTGTGAAGAAGGTGATTTGAGCTGCCCGGTGCCGGGGGTTTGAGATTGCGGGGGGGCTGATGGCCTCTTCGCGTGCAAGCCTCGCTCCTACCGGTTTGGTGTCGTTGCATCAACCCGCAAATTGTAGGAGCGAGGCTTGCCCGCGAAGGCTTTCTACCTGACAACCAGGAATCTAAACCTGCCAAAACTCAAACCTGCCAAACCTCTGGCCCAACAAAAAACGCCCGCGCATTATCCTCAAGACTTTCCAGGTGATACCCGCCCTCCTGCACGATCAGGCACGGTAACCCAAGGCTGCGAATCCGTTCGCCCAACACGGCAAAACCTTCCCGGGTCACCGCGACTTTGCTTTGTGGGTCGAGCTCGAAAATGTCGAAACCCAGCGACAGCACCAATACCTCAGCGCCGAAGTCCTTTACCGCCGCCAACGCTACCTCAAGTTGCCCGAGGAAATCCGCTTCACTCGCGCCATGCTTCATCGGCAAGTTCAGGTTAAAACCCTCGCCCGCCCCGGCGCCGCGCTCGTCGGCAAACCCGGCGACACCTGGGTAGAAGTTGGTCGGATCGCCATGCACCGAGACGTAGAGCACGTCATCGCGCTGGTAGAAAATCTCTTGAATGCCCTGACCGTGATGCATGTCGGTATCGAGTACCGCGACGCGCGCGAAACCGGCGCGCAGCACTTGCGCCGCGACTGCTGCGTTATTCACGTAGCAGAAACCACCTGCCGCTTCGGCGCGGGCATGGTGACCGGGCGGACGGCATAACGCGTACGCCGCCGGTTCGCCATCAAGCAACGCCTGAGCGCCGGCAATCGCGCTTTGCGCCGACCAATAGGCCGAGCGCCAGGTCTGCTCGCCGACCGGGCAACTGCCATCGGCGAGATAACGCGCGGCTTGCGCCAAAATCCCGCGCAAGGCATTGGGCTCGCGGACGAAAATGTTCGACATGACTTCATCGCCCCAGTCTTCGGGGATTTCTTTCCAGCGCTGATGGGCTTCCTGAAGGAAGGTCAGGTACGGCGCGCTGTGCACGGCCAGCAACGGTTGAAGTCCAGCGTCGATTGGTTGCTCGACGCTGAAACCGAGGGAATGCGCAGCCTGCACCAGTCGCTGCGCGCGCTCGGGCACTTCTTGTGGCGTGCGCATCTGTCCGCGCGAATAGTAGCTGCGTGGATGGTGGAGCAATTGTTCGGCATGGAAAAAACTGCGCATGGGATAAATTCCTGTCAGTTACGAAAACTTTGGCCCGCCCTCAAACTCCGTGGCGAGCGAGCTTGCTCGCGCCGGGCTACGAAGCGGCCCCAAAACTCTTGTCAGTGATGAGGGCCTGTACCGGCCCCAGTCCTAATTGACCACGCCGGCCCGAGCCAGCACGGCATTGAGCAAAACGTCGGTGCCTTGGCGCACATCGTCCGGCAGCACATCTTCGGCTTCGTTATGACTCAAGCCGCCAACACAGGGGATAAACACCATCGCCGTCGGACAGAAGCGCGCGAGGTGAATCGCGTCGTGCCCGGCGCCGCTGACAATCGATTGCTGGGTGTAACCGAGGGCGTCCACCGCTTGCTGCACCGCCGCTACGCACTCGGCGTCGAACGGCGTGGCCGGGCTGATCCAGTGCGGGGTGATCGTCAGTTGCAGTCCGCGCGCATCGGCAATCGCCTGAAGTCGCGAACGCACTTGCTGCTCCATCGCCGCAATCGTCGCGTCATGGTGATGACGCAAATCGACGGTGAAATTCACCAGCCCCGGAATGGTGTTGCGCGAGGATTTGTTGATGCTCAATTCGCCGACCGTGGTCAGGCCTTGCGGGGCGAAATCGCTGGCCAATGCTTCGATCGCCTGAATCATCGGCGCGACGCCGTACAGTGCGTCTTTGCGCAACGGCATCGGCGTGGTGCCGGCGTGCGCAGCCATGCCTTCGACTCGTACGTCGAGCCAGCGAATTGCCTGGCCGCCGCTGACCACGCCGATGCTTTTCGCGTTGTCTTCGAGGATCGGGCCTTGCTCAATGTGCGCTTCAAAGTAGGCATCCACCGCGCCGCCCAACGCCCGCCCGGCGGCATATCCGGTGTGCTGCAAGGCTTCGGCGACGCTGATGCCGTCGACGTCACGCACCGCCAGTGCTGCGTCCAAAGACATGACGCCGGTGAACACCGCCGAACCGAACATTGCCGGGGTGAAGCGCGCGCCCTCTTCATTGGTCCACACCGCCACTTCCAACGGTTTACGGGTGCGGATCCCGAGGTCATTGAGGCAACGCAGCACTTCCAGTCCGGCGAGCACACCGTAGACGCCGTCGAAGCGACCGCCTTCAGGTTGGGTGTCGAGATGGCTGCCCATCATCACCGGCGCGGCGTCCGGATCGGTGCCGGCGCGTCGGGCAAACAGATTGCCGATGGCGTCGACGCTGAGGGTCAACCCGGCTTCGCGGCACCAGTGGCAGAAGAGTTCGCGACCGGCCTTGTCTTCCTCACTCAGGGCCAATCGGCAACTGCCGCCGCGCGCCGTCGCGCCGATTTCGGCCATGGCCATCAGGCTCGCCCACAGGCGATCAGCATTAATCTTCAACATCAGTAACTCCTCGAAAACTGGATCAGGCGTTGGCCAATTCGATGCGCTCAGCGCTGGCATGTCGACGCGCCAGGGACAACACGCAGATCAGCGAAGTGGCGGCGATCAGGCTGTAGAACACCGCCAGCGGCCACCACTGGCCGGCGAACTTGTGCGCGAGCATCGTGCCGACCAGCGGCGTCAGGCCACCGGCAACTGCGCCGCAAATCTGATAGGCCAGGGAAATCGCGGTGTAGCGCACGCGGGTCTCGAACATGCCGCTGACGTAACCTGCGATCACCGCGTAGAACGAGGCCATGCACACGACCGCCAACGCGATGCCGAGAATGATCAGCGCTGGCTGCGCCGAGCTGACCAGAACGAACATGGGGTACGGCGAGGCCATCGCCAGCACCGACATCAGGCACAGGAAGCGCGTCGCGCCGATCTTCTCGGCGACCCACGCGGCCAGCGGCTGAATGCAGAACTGAATGATCGCCACCACAAACAGGCACTCGAGAATCAGCGAGCGCGGCAACTCGAGTTGTTGGGTGGTGTAAGCGATCATGAAGGTGTTGGTGAAATACACCCCGGCGATGCCCAGCGTGTTGGCGCCGATGCACAACAGCAGCGGACGCCACGCGGTGCGTAGCACATCCATCACCGGTGCCTGCTCCTTGCGCGTACTTTTGCTGGCGAGCTCGCGACTGGCGAGGAACTCCGGGGACTCATTCACGCCCAGACGAATCGCCAGCCCGACCAGCAGCAACAGCGCGCTGGCGAGGAACGGCAGACGCCAGCCCCAACTCATCAAGTCTTCTTCAGGCAAACGCGTGACGGCGCTGAACGCGAGCAACGACAGGATCAAACCGGCCGGGCTGCCCAATTGCGCAAACGAGGCGAAAAAGTTGCGACGGCCCTTCGGCGCATGTTCGCCCGCCATCAACACCGCCCCGCCCCACTCGCCACCGACAGCGATGCCTTGGACGATGCGCAGGAGGATCAACAGCACCGGCGCGGCGACGCCGATTTGCCCGTAGGTTGGCAACAAACCGATGCACACCGTGACCACGCCCATCATCAGCAAGGTGATGATCAACGATTTCTTGCGGCCGATGCGGTCGCCGATATGGCCGAAGATAATCCCGCCCAGCGGTCGCGCGAAGAAGCCCACGGCGAAGGTGCCGAACGCGGCCATGGTGCTGAACAGTTTGTCGTCGGAGGGGAAAAACAACGCGCCGAATACCAACGCGGCGGCGGTGGCGTAGATGTAAAAGTCGTACCACTCGATCATGGTGCCGATGAAGGCTGCGGCGGCCGCACGGCGCGGTTGTGACGAAGCAAGAGGCTGCATGGGTCTGGGCTCCTTTGGTTATTTTTTTGGCAGGAGTGAAACAGCAATATCGAGGCGCTCTGGCGGCGCCTGTCTTGAGGTGATTTATCGTCTCGGGGCTATGATTAGTCAATTTTCTATTTATTATGCGGACTATTACGCCTGCTTATAATCGAGAGTCACCATGGCCGACCGCGACGTGCAACGCTTGCTCAATGACCGTCTGGACTGGAACCTGCTGCGCACCTTTCGGGTGATCGGCCAGGAACTCAGCATCAGCCGTGCCGCCGCCCGCCTGCACTTGACGCAACCGGCGGTGAGCCAAGCGTTGAAGCGCCTGGAAGAACAACTCGGCCGCCAATTGATCGCCCGCCGTGGGCCGCGTTTTGCCCTGACCGAAATCGGCGAGCAAATCTTCGAACTGGCCGGGGAAATCTATGGGCAGATGTCGCAAGTCAGCAGCGTGCTGGAGCAACCGGCCGACGAAGTGATCGGCAAAGTGCGCCTGCTGATCATCAGCCGGATATTCTCTGAGCGTTTCGATGACTTCCTCGCCGACTTTCATCGCCAGCACCCGCGGGTGGACCTGGAAGTGGATGTGATGCGCAGTTCCGACATTGTCAGCGCCCTGCAGGAGAAGACTGCGACGCTGGGCCTGAGCCTCAACCGGCGGCCGCAACCACGCTTGGAACAGCGATTGTTCCTGCGTCAGCGCTATGCATTTTTTTGCGGCAAGCATCATGGGTTGTTCGGCCGACAGGACGTCGCCGAGGGGGATTTGCAGCGAGAGAATTTCGTCAGTTTCACCAGCGACCAGATCGGCGGGATGCTCTCGCCGCTGACGATTTTTCGCGATCAGCAGGGCTTCAGCGGACGCATCGTTGCCTCGTCACCGAGCCTGGAAGAAGTCCGGCGCCTGGTGATTGCCGGGTTTGGCATTGGCTGTCTGCCCGAGCACGTGGTGGCGGCCGACGTTGACGCCGGATTGCTCTGGCGCCTGCCGCCCCACGAGGGGATTGCCGATGTCGACATTCATTTGCTGTGGAACCGCGAGCAGCGCATGAGTCGGGCGGAGACGCTGTTTATCGACAGCTTGCAGGCGTGTTTGACGGGCGGCTAGTCACTAACTGATTAGCCGCCCCGTCATTCAAGTTGCGGTGATCGCTCAGACGTGCGGATCACCCGGCGGTTTGGCCGGCGTGGCGTATTGCGGCTTGAGATGGCCGTCCTGATCGAGCAGCCAGGCGTCCATGATCTGCCGCACCACAGGGCCGGCAACGCGGCCACCGGCCTCACCGTTTTCGATCATCACCGATATCACGATCTTCGGGTGTTCGGCCGGGGCGAAACCAACGAACAAGGCATTGTCGCGGTTACGCTCCAGCGTTTTGGCGCGGTTGTACCGCTCGCCCTGCTTGATCGCCACAACTTGCGCCGTACCACTCTTGCCCGCGATGCGATATTGCGCGCCGGCCGCCGCAGCCCGGGCAATCCCGCGCGGGTCGTGCATGACCATTTGCATGCCGTGGTTGACCTGCTCCCAGTCGCGCGGGTCCTTGAGCAGAATGTTCGGCATCGGATGCTCGTCTACCGGCGCGATGCCGTCGACGGTCTTGGCCAGGTGCGGACGGTTCCACACACCTTTGTTGGCGATCAGCGCGGTGGCTTGTGCCAATTGCAGCGGCGTCACCTGCATGTAGCCCTGGCCGATGCCAAGAATCACTGTTTCACCGGGGAACCAAGGCTGGCGGCGGGTGGCGCGTTTCCACGATTGCGACGGCATCAGGCCGGCAGACTCTTCGAACATATCGAGCGAGACTTTTTCGCCGAGGCCAAACATGGCCATGTAATCGTGCAACCGATCAATGCCGAGTTTGTGCGCGAGGTCGTAGAAGTAGGTGTCGTTGGATCGCATGATCGCCGCGTCCATGTCCACCCAGCCGTCACCGCTGTGGTTCCAGTTGCGGTACTTGTGATCGAAGTCCGGCAGTTGGTAATAACCGGGATCGAAGACGCGAGTTTGCGACGTCACTACGCCAGCGTCGAGGCCGGCAATGGCGACTTCCGGTTTGATCGTCGAGCCCGGCGCATAGAGGCCGCGCAGCACGCGGTTGAACAGCGGCCGGTCGATGGAATCGTGCAGCGCCGCGTATTCTTTGAAACTGATGCCGGTGACGAAACTGTTCGGATCAAAACTCGGTTTGCTGACCATCGCCAGCACTTCGCCGGTCGCCGGATCGAGCGCAACCACCGAGCCACGGCGATCACCCAGGGCGTCCTCAGCGGCTTCCTGAAGTTTGACGTCGAGGCTCAGCACGATGTTTTTGCCAGGTATCGGGTCGGTGTGTTTGAGCACCCGAAGTACGCGGCCCTGCGCGTTGGTTTCGACTTCTTCGTAGCCGACGTGACCGTGCAACTGCGACTCGTAGAATTTCTCGATGCCGGTCTTGCCGATGGATTGGGTGCCGCGATATTCCACGCCGTCGAGCACCTTGGATTCTTTCTCGTTGATGCGCCCGACGTAGCCGATCGAATGCGCGAAGTGCGCGCCCATCGGGTAATGCCGCACGAATTGCGGCTCAACATCGATTCCCGGCAAGCGAAACTCGTTGACCGCTAGAACAGCGATCTGCTCTTCGCTGAGCTCGTAGAACAGGGTCACCGGCACAAACGGATGTCGCCCCTGCTTCATGGCTTTGTCGAACGATGCGCGATCTTCAGCCGGCAGGTGCAGGAGGCTGATCACTTCGTCCAACTCTTCATTCACATCGACAGCGCGTTCGCGGGTGATGGTGAGGTTGAAGCTTGGGCGGTTGTCGGCCAGAACGACGCCATTGCGGTCGTAGATCAGCCCACGTGTCGGGGTGATCGGCAACACGTGGACACGATTGTTTTCGGAGATGGTCGAGTGGTAATCGAATTCGACGACTTGCAGCACGTAGAGGCGCACTACCAGTGCGCAGGTGATGGCGACCACAAACAAGGCGCAGGCCATCAGTCGTTCGTTGACCAGGCGCGTCTCTTTTTCGTGATCCTTGATGGGTATTGGTTCGGGCATTTCTGCAGCAGCTCTTTGACGATGAAAGGTGAGCCGATCCGTAGGCTTGAAATCAGTCCGTTAAAAACGAGCTGCACCATACCAAAAACTGCGCGGTCGCTTTAGCGCGATTTCCTCGAACGGTTGTACTTTTTGGCTCGAGCACAGAGCCCGATTTGGTTTTCCTGCAGGCAAGACAAAACCCCTACCTGCATACGCAGATAGGGGTTTCGGAATTTAATCTTGACGATGACCTACTCTCACATGGGGAAACCCCACACTACCATCGGCGATGCATCGTTTCACTACTGAGTTCGGGATGGGATCAGGTGGTTCCAAGGCTCTATGGTCGTCAAGAAATTCGGGTACCAAATCGTGGCCAGAGGGCCGCGCTTCAGCAAATTGGGTATGTGACAGCTGTCGGTATTTGCGTGTGGCTTTGTGCACAGTCGAACTTTCGGTTCATTGCGTCTTCACACACCGCAATCTGATGCTCTTTCGAGTAGTCAAATTGCTTGGGTGTTATATGGTCAAGCCTCACGGGCAATTAGTATTGGTTAGCTCAACGCCTCACAGCGCTTACACACCCAACCTATCAACGTCGTAGTCTTCGACGGCCCTTCAGGGGACTCAAGGTCCCAGTGAGATCTCATCTTGAGGCTAGTTTCCCGCTTAGATGCTTTCAGCGGTTATCTATTCCGAACATAGCTACCCGGCAATGCCACTGGCGTGACAACCGGAACACCAGAGGTTCGTCCACTCCGGTCCTCTCGTACTAGGAGCAGCCCCTCTCAAATCTCAAACGTCCACGGCAGATAGGGACCGAACTGTCTCACGACGTTCTAAACCCAGCTCGCGTACCACTTTAAATGGCGAACAGCCATACCCTTGGGACCGGCTTCAGCCCCAGGATGTGATGAGCCGACATCGAGGTGCCAAACACCGCCGTCGATATGAACTCTTGGGCGGTATCAGCCTGTTATCCCCGGAGTACCTTTTATCCGTTGAGCGATGGCCCTTCCATACAGAACCACCGGATCACTAAGACCTACTTTCGTACCTGCTCGACGTGTCTGTCTCGCAGTCAAGCGCGCTTTTGCCTTTATACTCTACGACCGATTTCCGACCGGTCTGAGCGCACCTTCGTACTCCTCCGTTACTCTTTAGGAGGAGACCGCCCCAGTCAAACTACCCACCATACACTGTCCTCGATCCGGATAACGGACCTGAGTTAGAACCTCAAAGTTGCCAGGGTGGTATTTCAAGGTTGGCTCCACGCGAACTGGCGTCCACGCTTCAAAGCCTCCCACCTATCCTACACAAGCAAATTCAAAGTCCAGTGCAAAGCTATAGTAAAGGTTCACGGGGTCTTTCCGTCTAGCCGCGGATACACTGCATCTTCACAGCGATTTCAATTTCACTGAGTCTCGGGTGGAGACAGCGCCGCCATCGTTACGCCATTCGTGCAGGTCGGAACTTACCCGACAAGGAATTTCGCTACCTTAGGACCGTTATAGTTACGGCCGCCGTTTACCGGGGCTTCGATCAAGAGCTTCGCGTTAGCTAACCCCATCAATTAACCTTCCGGCACCGGGCAGGCGTCACACCCTATACGTCCACTTTCGTGTTTGCAGAGTGCTGTGTTTTTAATAAACAGTCGCAGCGGCCTGGTATCTTCGACCGGCATGAGCTTACGGAGCAAGTCCTTCACCCTCACCGGCGCACCTTCTCCCGAAGTTACGGTGCCATTTTGCCTAGTTCCTTCACCCGAGTTCTCTCAAGCGCCTTGGTATTCTCTACCCAACCACCTGTGTCGGTTTGGGGTACGGTTCCTGGTTACCTGAAGCTTAGAAGCTTTTCTTGGAAGCATGGCATCAACCACTTCGTGTTCTAAAAGAACACTCGTCATCAGCTCTCGGCCTTAGAATCCCGGATTTACCTAAGATTCCAGCCTACCACCTTAAACTTGGACAACCAACGCCAAGCTGGCCTAGCCTTCTCCGTCCCTCCATCGCAATAACCAGAAGTACAGGAATATTAACCTGTTTTCCATCGACTACGCTTTTCAGCCTCGCCTTAGGGACCGACTAACCCTGCGTCGATTAACGTTGCGCAGGAAACCTTGGTCTTTCGGCGTGGGTGTTTTTCACACCCATTGTCGTTACTCATGTCAGCATTCGCACTTCTGATACCTCCAGCAAGCTTCTCAACTCACCTTCACAGGCTTACAGAACGCTCCTCTACCGCATCACCTAAGTGATACCCGTAGCTTCGGTGTATGGTTTGAGCCCCGTTACATCTTCCGCGCAGGCCGACTCGACTAGTGAGCTATTACGCTTTCTTTAAAGGGTGGCTGCTTCTAAGCCAACCTCCTAGCTGTCTAAGCCTTCCCACATCGTTTCCCACTTAACCATAACTTTGGGACCTTAGCTGACGGTCTGGGTTGTTTCCCTTTTCACGACGGACGTTAGCACCCGCCGTGTGTCTCCCATGCTCGGCACTTGTAGGTATTCGGAGTTTGCATCGGTTTGGTAAGTCGGGATGACCCCCTAGCCGAAACAGTGCTCTACCCCCTACAGTGATACATGAGGCGCTACCTAAATAGCTTTCGAGGAGAACCAGCTATCTCCGAGCTTGATTAGCCTTTCACTCCGATCCACAGGTCATCCGCTAACTTTTCAACGGTAGTCGGTTCGGTCCTCCAGTTAGTGTTACCCAACCTTCAACCTGCCCATGGATAGATCGCCCGGTTTCGGGTCTATTCCCAGCGACTAGACGCCCTATTAAGACTCGCTTTCGCTACGCCTCCCCTATTCGGTTAAGCTCGCCACTGAAAATAAGTCGCTGACCCATTATACAAAAGGTACGCAGTCACCCAACAAAGTGGGCTCCCACTGCTTGTACGCATACGGTTTCAGGATCTATTTCACTCCCCTCTCCGGGGTTCTTTTCGCCTTTCCCTCACGGTACTAGTTCACTATCGGTCAGTCAGTAGTATTTAGCCTTGGAGGATGGTCCCCCCATATTCAGACAAAGTTTCTCGTGCTCCGTCCTACTCGATTTCATGACTAAGAGATTTTCGCGTACAGGGCTATCACCCACTATGGCCGCACTTTCCAGAGCGTTCCGCTAATCTCAAAGCCACTTAAGGGCTAGTCCCCGTTCGCTCGCCACTACTAAGGGAATCTCGGTTGATTTCTTTTCCTCAGGGTACTTAGATGTTTCAGTTCCCCTGGTTCGCTTCTTAAGCCTATGTATTCAGCTTAAGATACCTAACTTATGTTAGGTGGGTTCCCCCATTCAGACATCTCCGGATCAAAGTCTGTTTGCCGACTCCCCGAAGCTTTTCGCAGGCTACCACGTCTTTCATCGCCTCTGACTGCCAAGGCATCCACCGTATGCGCTTCTTCACTTGACCATATAACCCCAAGCAATCTGGTTATACTGTGAAGACGACATTCGCCGAAAATTCGTAGTACTCAAAGAGCCACTCACAAATTTTACCTTAGCCTGATCCGTTACCAGTGAAAGTAACGTTCAGTCTATCTTTCTATCACATACCCAAATTTTTAAAGAACGAACTAGTCAAAGACTAGAAATCAACATTCACCATCACAACGATGGAATGCTCATTTCTAAGCTTTATACAATCAGAAGCAGTAGTGGTGGAGCCAAACGGGATCGAACCGTTGACCTCCTGCGTGCAAGGCAGGCGCTCTCCCAGCTGAGCTATGGCCCCGTATTTCTACAGGCGTTTCCCACACAAGCAAAATTGGTGGGTCTGGGCAGATTCGAACTGCCGACCTCACCCTTATCAGGGGTGCGCTCTAACCAACTGAGCTACAGACCCAATTTCGGGCTGCTTCTTATCGTCTTCTTCAATGAATCAAGCAATTCGTGTGGGAACTTATGGAGCAGCTGATGTCGTCGATTAAGGAGGTGATCCAGCCGCAGGTTCCCCTACGGCTACCTTGTTACGACTTCACCCCAGTCATGAATCACACCGTGGTAACCGTCCTCCCGAAGGTTAGACTAGCTACTTCTGGTGCAACCCACTCCCATGGTGTGACGGGCGGTGTGTACAAGGCCCGGGAACGTATTCACCGCGACATTCTGATTCGCGATTACTAGCGATTCCGACTTCACGCAGTCGAGTTGCAGACTGCGATCCGGACTACGATCGGTTTTCTGGGATTAGCTCCACCTCGCGGCTTGGCAACCCTCTGTACCGACCATTGTAGCACGTGTGTAGCCCAGGCCGTAAGGGCCATGATGACTTGACGTCATCCCCACCTTCCTCCGGTTTGTCACCGGCAGTCTCCTTAGAGTGCCCACCATTACGTGCTGGTAACTAAGGACAAGGGTTGCGCTCGTTACGGGACTTAACCCAACATCTCACGACACGAGCTGACGACAGCCATGCAGCACCTGTCTCAATGCTCCCGAAGGCACCAATCCATCTCTGGAAAGTTCATTGGATGTCAAGGCCTGGTAAGGTTCTTCGCGTTGCTTCGAATTAAACCACATGCTCCACCGCTTGTGCGGGCCCCCGTCAATTCATTTGAGTTTTAACCTTGCGGCCGTACTCCCCAGGCGGTCAACTTAATGCGTTAGCTGCGCCACTAAGAGCTCAAGGCTCCCAACGGCTAGTTGACATCGTTTACGGCGTGGACTACCAGGGTATCTAATCCTGTTTGCTCCCCACGCTTTCGCACCTCAGTGTCAGTATCAGTCCAGGTGGTCGCCTTCGCCACTGGTGTTCCTTCCTATATCTACGCATTTCACCGCTACACAGGAAATTCCACCACCCTCTACCATACTCTAGCTTGTCAGTTTTGAATGCAGTTCCCAGGTTGAGCCCGGGGATTTCACATCCAACTTAACAAACCACCTACGCGCGCTTTACGCCCAGTAATTCCGATTAACGCTTGCACCCTCTGTATTACCGCGGCTGCTGGCACAGAGTTAGCCGGTGCTTATTCTGTCGGTAACGTCAAAACAGATACGTATTAGGTAACTGCCCTTCCTCCCAACTTAAAGTGCTTTACAATCCGAAGACCTTCTTCACACACGCGGCATGGCTGGATCAGGCTTTCGCCCATTGTCCAATATTCCCCACTGCTGCCTCCCGTAGGAGTCTGGACCGTGTCTCAGTTCCAGTGTGACTGATCATCCTCTCAGACCAGTTACGGATCGTCGCCTTGGTGAGCCATTACCTCACCAACTAGCTAATCCGACCTAGGCTCATCTGATAGCGCAAGGCCCGAAGGTCCCCTGCTTTCTCCCGTAGGACGTATGCGGTATTAGCGTCCGTTTCCGAGCGTTATCCCCCACTACCAGGCAGATTCCTAGGCATTACTCACCCGTCCGCCGCTCTCAAGAGAAGCAAGCTTCTCTCTACCGCTCGACTTGCATGTGTTAGGCCTGCCGCCAGCGTTCAATCTGAGCCATGATCAAACTCTTCAGTTCAAACATCTTTGGGTTTTTAAGAAACCCTAAACTTGGCTCAGCAATCGTTGGTTACATCTTTGATTTCTCGCGGAGTAACTTGTGATGCTGATAATCTTGTTGACTATCAGTCTGACTCCACAAGCACCCACACGAATTGCTTGATTCAGTTGTTAAAGAGCGGTTGGTTAAGATCTTTCGTCTCAACCGAGGCGCGCATTCTACAGCAGCGCCAGTTACTGTCAAGTGGTTATTTTCAGAAGTTTTCGAAGATTTCTTCAACAACTTCAACCACTTGCGCTTTCGATCTCTCGTTAGCGGGAGGCGAATTCTACAGCGTTACTCGCTGCTGTCAACCCCTCTTTTTCAACCCCCTTTCGCGCTTCGATGAACTGAAGCAACTCACTGCCGAAACCTGCGTAACTCATTGTTTACCAAGGAGTTTTCCGTTTCGACTGCGCCAGAAGTGGGGCGAATTATAGACTTCCAGATTCTCCCGTCAAGCGCTGATTTGCTGTTTCAATCAAATCGGCTAAAAACCTCCTTTATATAGACGCCGGCTCGTCGAGTGCGCAGTATATTGCCCACACGTAACATCATAATTCGCCTACTGCCTCGGACGACGCCTCGCAATGAACGACCAACCCCGCACGCTTGCCTCCACTCTGTTCTCGGTTGGCCTTCTATTAATAGCCATGGCATCGATCCAGTCCGGGGCATCCCTGGCCAAAAGCATGTTCCCCATCGTCGGCGCGCAAGGGACCACAACCCTGCGGCTGATCTTCGCCAGCGTGATCATGCTGCTGATCCTGCGCCCATGGCGAGCAACGCTGACCGCCAAGTCCCTACGCACTGTGATCATCTACGGCATGGCATTGGGCGGAATGAACTTTCTCTTCTATATGTCGCTGCGCACCGTTCCGCTGGGTATCGCCGTAGCGCTGGAATTCACCGGTCCATTGGCCGTCGCGATCTACGCCTCGCGTCGCGCCATCGACTTTCTGTGGATCGCGCTCGCCGCCGTCGGTTTGCTGCTATTGATACCCACCGGCGCGACATCCGCCGGAATTGACCTGGTGGGCGCCGGTTACGCACTCGGCGCCGGGGCGTGCTGGGCGCTATACATCCTGTTCGGGCAGAAGGCCGGCGCCGACAACGGCGTCACAACCGCTGCGCTGGGCGTCATGATCGCCGCACTGTTCGTCGCACCGATCGGCATCGTCCACGCCGGCGCCGCTTTGCTCACTCCTTCGCTGATCCCGGTTGCAATTGGGGTCGCCGTGCTGTCCACCGCCCTGCCCTACACCTTGGAGATGGTCGCCCTGACGCGAATGCCCGCGCGAACCTTCGGCACATTGATGAGCATCGAACCCGCGTTCGGTGCACTCTCGGGTTTGCTGTTCCTCCACGAATACCTGTCGTTCTCCCAGTGGATGGCCATTCTCTGCATCATTCTCGCTTCCGTTGGAGCGACATTGACTATGGGCAGCAACGCCAAACCCGCCATCGCAGCAGATTGATACCGGATTTGACGAAGCTCTGGTATTTACCGTTTATTTAGGCCATGTTTAGCCGCGCAACCCGATGCCGCACATGGAGTTTTTCAGACAGGGACAACAACGCGCGTCAGGTGAAAGTCACAGCGAACGCAGCCAGACCCGGGCGCCAGATCCGGGCCGCTATAAGGACAGTAATGAAACGAATTTTGATTTTGATCGCCGTACTCGCAATTGCAGGCTGCGCGGCGACTTCAAAGACCCAGGTCAAGCACGGCAAGAAAGGGCTGCATATCAACTGTTCCGGCCTCTCGTCCTCTTGGGACAAGTGCTACACCAGCGCCGCCAATTCGTGTGCGCCCAAAAACTACAAGGTCATCGCCAAGTCAGGGGATTCGGTGGAAGAGCCTGGTGACTATCCTTTCGGGCTCAACCCTGCCGGTTATACCAGTCGCAGCATGATCGTCATCTGCAAGTAAACGGTCGACTAGCGGCTGATCCTGGCCTAACGTTCGTTCTGCCAACGAGCGCTTACCAAAAGGGATCAGCCCATGAATAACAAGAAGGTCGTACTGGTTGTCGGCGCAGGTGATGCCACTGGCGGCGCGATTGCCAAGCGTTTTGCGCAGGAAGGTTTCGTCGCCTGTGTCACCCGGCGCAGCGCCGATAAACTCCAGCCACTGGTGGATGCGATCAACGCCAGCGGCGGCGAGGCGCATGGTTTCGCCAGCGATGCGCGCAAGGAAGAAGATGTGATCGCGCTGGTCGAGCAGATCGAAAGCGAGATCGGCCCTATCGAAGCATTCGTCTTCAACATCGGCGCCAACGTGCCGTGCAGCATTCTCGAAGAAACCGCCCGCAAATATTTCAAGATCTGGGAAATGGCCTGTTTCTCAGGATTTCTCAATGCGCGCGAAGTGGCCAAACGCATGGCCACACGCCAACGCGGCACCCTGCTGTTTACCGGCGCCACTGCTGGATTGCGCGGCGCGGCCGGGTTTGCCGCGTTCGCCGGGGCCAAGCACGGCATCCGCGCTTTGGCGCAAAGCATGGCGCGTGAACTGGGCCCGATGAACATCCACGTCGCGCATGTCGTGGTCGATGGTGCCATCGACACTGACTTCATTCGCAACAGTTTCCCGGAAAAATACGCAACCAAAGAAGACGACGGCATCCTCAACCCCGAGCACATCGCCGAAAACTATTGGTACCTGCACAGCCAGCCACGCGACGCCTGGACCTTCGAGCTCGACCTGCGCCCCTGGAATGAACGCTGGTAACCCCACGCCTCACGACGACAACTGACAACAACTGACAACAACCAAAACAGCCCAGCAGAGTGCATTGACGATGAGCAAAACCGTGGAGTTTTTCTTCGACCTCGGCAGCCCCGCCACCTACCTCGCCTACACCCAACTGCCGAAGATCTGCGCGCAGACCGACAGCCAACTGGTGTACAAACCGATGCTGCTCGGCGGCGTGTTCAAAGCCACCGGCAATGCTTCACCGGCGATGATCCCGGCAAAGGGTCGCTACATGTTCAAGGATCTGGATCGCTACGCTCAGCGATATGACGTGCCGCTGAAATTCAATCCGCACTTTCCGATCAATACGCTGATGCTGATGCGCGCGGTTACGGGTATGCAAGTGCGCCATCCCGAACGCTTTCAGGCCTTCATCGATTGCCTGTTCAGCGCGCTGTGGGTCGAGGGTCGCAACCTTGATGATCCGACTACGGTCGCAGCCGTGTTGACTGAAAACGGTTTTGAGCCGAATGCAGTGCTGGCCCTGACTGCCGATGAGCACATCAAAACTGTACTGAAAGAAAACACCGAACAGGCAGTGCAACGCGGCGTGTTCGGTGCGCCAAGCATGTTTATCGGTGATGAGCTGTTCTTCGGTCAGGACCGCTTGGACTTTGTCCGCGAAGCCCTGAGCTGAGGTCTTTCGGAAAAAAAACAGGCGCTGAAAGCAGCGCCTGAATTCCAATCCATCAGATTGCCGCAGTCCGCGTGTTCAACCATTCCAGCGCAGCGCCGTCGAGCAGCGGGCTCAGGCGTTCACGCACTTCAGCGTGATAGCCGTTGAACCACTGCTTCTCCTCCAGCGTCAGCAGCGACGGCTCCAGGCAACGGGTGTCGATCGGGCACAGGGTCAAGGTTTCGAATTTGAGGAATTCACCAAACTCGCTTTTCCCTGCCTCGCGGTTCAACACCAGATTCTCGATCCGCACGCCCCAGCGGCCCGGACGATAAGTCCCAGGCTCGATGGACGTAATCATCCCCGGCTGCATCGCGGTTTGCGGTGCTGCCGCCGCTTGATAGGCGATCACTTGCGGGCCTTCGTGAACATTGAGGAAATAACCCACGCCGTGCCCGGTGCCGTGCCCGTAATCAACGCTTTCGGCCCAGATCGGCGCGCGCGCGATCGAGTCGAGCAGCGGCGACAGGATGCCGCGAGGGAAATGCGCGCGGGACAAGGCAATCACGCCTTTGAGCACGCGGGTGCAATCGCGCTTCTGCTCCTCGGTCGGGGTGCCGACCGGGACCATGCGAGTAATGTCGGTGGTGCCGCCCAGGTATTGGCCGCCCGAGTCGATCAGCAACAAGCCGTCGCCATCGATCACCGCGTGCTCTTCTTCCGTCGCGTGGTAATGCGGCATCGCGCCATTGGCGTTGAACGCGGCAATGGTGTTGAAACTCAACGACACATAATCCGGGCGACGCATGCGCGCGGCGGTCAGGTGTTCGTCGATGGTCAGTTCGGTGATGCGCTCACGCCCCCACGCCGACTCCAGCCACGCGAAGAATTCGCACAGCGCCGCGCCGTCCTGTTCCATTGCCTGACGAATGTGTTCGGCATCGGCCAGGCTTTTCTGCGATTTGGCCAGTGTGGTCGGGTTCAAGCCTTCGAGCAGTTTGACGCCGCTGTCGAGGTTATCCAGCAAACCGGCGGTGACGCGCGCCGGGTCGACCTGCAGGCTCGAACCGCTCGGCACGGCGCGCAAGGCCTCGGCGACTTCGCTGTAATCGCGCAGGGTCACGCCGTCCTGTTCAAGGATCGCGCGCAGTTCGGCGCTGACTTTGCTCAGCGCGACGAACAACGTCGCCTGGTCCTGACTGATCAACGCGAAGGAAACGAACACCGGGTTAAACGAGACATCGCCGCCACGCAGGTTGAACAGCCAGGCGATGTCATCGAGCGTGGCGATGAAATGCCAATCGGCGCCGCGTTCTTTTAATACGTTGCGCAATTGCGCGAGTTTTTCGCCACGGCTGACGGTCGCTTGCGGCGGCAAGTGTTGATAGATCGGCTCATTGGGCAGGCTTGGACGGTCGCTCCAGACTTCGCTCAACAGGTCGATGTCCGTGCGCAGGCGTGCGCCGCGTTCTTCGAGTTTGCTGCCCAGCGTGCGTGCCGAAGCCACGGCCATTACTGCGCCATCGACGGCAACCACGCCACCTTCGGGCGTTTGCTCGGCCAGCCAGTCCAGCGGGCTTGGTTGACCCGGTTGCAGTTTGACCAACTCGATGCCGCTGCCCTTGAGCTCCTTGCTCGCTTGTTCCCAATAACGGCTGTCAGCCCAGACGCCGGCGAAATCCGCCGTAACAATCAAGGTGCCGACCGAACCGTGGAAGCCCGACAACCATTGCCGGCCCTGCCAGTAACCCGGCAAGTATTCGGACAGGTGCGGGTCGGCCGACGGCACCAGCAAGGCATGAATGCCTTCCCGGCTCATCAGCTCGCGGGTTTGCGCCAGGCGCTGGGGCACCAATCCGTTGGTCAAAGGCTGCGTACTCATCATTTCTCCTGCTAACCACTTGGTCATTATTGTTGAGTGCCGATCTGAGTCGGCGCTTTAACGGCTTATTGCCAGAACGCCGGGGCGCTGGCGCAGGCCGTTTTAATCAGTTGGACGGCTTGGTCGATATCCTGCTCGGTGGTGAAACGTCCGAGGCTCAAACGAATGGTGCGCCCGGCAGATCGCGCGTCATGCCCCAACGCCAGCAACACGTGGGACGGCGCGTTGCTCGCGGAATTGCACGCCGAGGTCGCGGAAAACGCAATCGAATGGCCCAGCGCCGTCACGTTGAATTCACCTTCGCTGAAGGTCAGGCTCAACGTATGCGGAATGCGCTGGGTGGTGCTGCCATTGAGGCGCACGCCGGGGAGACTGAACAGTTGTTCGAGCAAGCGCTCGCGCAAGTGGGCGATGGTGGCTTTCTCGTCGTCGAACAGACTGGCGGCCAATGCAAACGCTTCGCCCATGGCGACGATCTGGTGCGTGGCCAACGTCCCGGAACGCAGCCCGCCTTCATGCCCGCCGCCGTGGATCTGCGCCTGCAAGCGCTGTTGCGCGCGTGGGCCGACGTAAAGTGCGCCGATGCCTTTGGGGCCGTAGATCTTGTGCGCGGAAAACGACATCAGGTCGACCGGCCACTCGGCCAGATCAATCGCGACTTTGCCTGCGCCTTGCGCGGCGTCAACGTGAAACAGCGCGTCACGATCACGCACAACCTGGCCAATCGCCGGGATGTCGTTGACGGTGCCGAGTTCGTTATTGACCAGCATCAGCGACACCAGGAAGGTGTCGTCGCGCAGAGCCTCGCTGACCGCTTGCGGGGTAATCAGGCCTTCGGCGTTCGGGACCAGATAAGTCACCGCCACGCCGGCGTCCTGCAATTGTTTCGCGGTATCGAGGATCGCCTTGTGTTCAATCTGGCTGGTGATGATGTGCCCGCCCGACACCCCTCGCGCCTGGGCGACGCCCTTGAGCGCGAGGTTGTTCGATTCGGTGGCGCCGGAGGTCCAGACGATCTGATCAGCCTGGGCGCCGACCAATTCGGCCACTTGCCGGCGCGCCTGCTCGACCGATTGCCGCGCCTGTTGGCCGAAGGCATGGGAGCTGGAAGCCGGGTTGCCGAAGTTGCCGTTGAAACCCAGGCACTCGACCATGACTTTGATGACTCGCTCGTCCACCGGCGTAGTGGCGGCGTAGTCGAAATACAACGGACGTTTATTCATAAAAAGGCTCGCAGAGCGTGTTCCGGAATCAGGTAAGCGGTGTGCAGACGCCAGCAATACCTGAGCGGATGCTGTTAAAGAAATACGACTTCTCTTCAAAGTGCGTAGGAACGCTCCCGAAGTCGAGCTTAACAGGCATCGGCCAACCGGTTGAAGCAATGCATCAGCTAAAGCCTTCGAGCAGCAACGGATACAGCGAAACCACCAGCAACGCCGCCATGCCCCAATTGAACAGGCGCAACCAGCGAGGATCGCGCAAGACGTTGCGCAACAGCCTGCCGCAGGCGACCCAGACACTGACGCTCGGCAAGTTGATCAAGGCAAAAACCGCGGCAATCACCAGCACATTGGTGAAATAACCCTGCATCGGCGTGTAGGTGCTGATGGCACCGATGGCCATGATCCACGCCTTGGGATTGACCCACTGGAACGCTGCCGCGCCGAGATAACTGATCGGCTTGCCCTCGCCGCGCTCGCCTTCCGCGACTGGCCCGGAATGGGCAATTTTCCACGCCAGGTACAGCAAGTACGCGGCGCCGACGTAGCGCAATACCGCGTAGAGCAATGGATAGTTCTGAAACACCGTGCCCAGGCCGAAACCCACTGCAACCACCATGACAAACAGGCCGCAGGTAATCCCGAGCATGTGCGGAATGGTCCGGTTGAAGCCGAAATTCACGCCCGATGCCAGCAACAACGTGTTGTTCGGGCCAGGAGTGATCGAGGTTACGAGGGCGTACAGGGCGAAGCCCAGCAGCAAGTCGAGCGAGAGGGTCATCGGCGGCATTTCCGTCAGGGTCAGTCAGGCATTGACCCTAGCGCACGGCTTGCGCGAAACCCACGGACAGTTAGGTGAAAGTTCGAGCAGTACAGTTGCGGCTTAGCTTGGACGACCGTGCAGGTGTACGGCTCGTTCGGCGCTCATTTCACCTTGGCTATCAAAACCGAAAGTCTTCTGCGGCTGACCGAGCAATTCGGCTTTTTTCGCGTGGTACTCATCGAATGACAAACCGCGACGGTTCAGCGCTTCCATTGCCAATTCCCTGGTTTCTTCTGCGGTGTAGGGGCGCAGCTCGGGGGAAACATGGCTGGCGCATCCAGCGAGAACGGTAATGGCGAGCAACAGGGAAACGGTGAGTAAGCGGTTCATGGCGAGCGTCCTGGCAATCTGATGTTTGGCGATGGGTGAAGGCTACGCCCGGCCCGCGATTGGCAGAAATCAACGCTCTCGATAGTGGGTATCAGCCAGCGGAAACAAAAGATCACATATTCGCTAAAGATCTATAAATATCCGTTAATGATCTTTTGAGGAATAACAGCAAGCCTTTATAACAACCCCACCGCCGCACGCACTGTTGCCCAGGCAACTGTTTGCCAGGCAACAGTCATTCAACAAACAGCCCTGCCAATCACACAGTTTGCCTCGAGCATGGCGCTCGAAGCCCTGCAAATACGGGCTGCGAAGGATTGGTACAGGTCTTGCTCCAGCCCAGTGACTAGTCACTGCTCGCTGAGCAACTGTTTAAAAAGGAACTGATCATGTCGCGTCCACTGAAAGTCGTTGCCCTCTCCGGCGGAACCTGGCGCCCATCGCGCACCTTGGTGCTGACCCAGGCGCTGTTGGCCGAACTGGCCGAGCAGTTGCCAATCGAGAGCAAGTTGATCGAGCTGGGCGACATTGCCCGCCCGCTCGGCGCCGCCCTGTCGCGCCAGGAACTCAGCGCAGAGGTAGAAGCCGAGCTGCAAGCCATCGAAAGCGCCGACCTGCTGATCGTCGCCGCGCCGGTTTATCGCGGCTCTTATCCGGGCCTGCTCAAGCATCTGTTCGATCTGATCGACCTGAATGCGCTGATCAATACGCCAGTGCTGCTGGCCGCAACCGGTGGCAGCGAACGGCATGCATTGGTGCTCGATCATCAGTTACGGCCGCTGTTCAGTTTCTTCCAGGCGCTGACCTTGCCGGTTGGCGTGTACGCCACCGAGGCCGATTTCGCCAATTACCAGATCACCAGTGAGCCTTTGAAGGCGCGCATTCGTCTGGCTGCCGAACGCGCCGCACCGCTGTTCGGCGTGCACCCTAAAAATCTGCTGAAAATCGCTTAAGGATCTCTTCATGGATGTTTTCTGGTTTCTGCCGACCCACGGCGACGGCCATTACCTGGGCACTACCCAAGGCGCGCGCCCGGTGACGCTCAACTATCTGAAACAAGTGGCGCAGGCCGCCGACAGCCTCGGTTACCACGGCGTGCTGATTCCCACCGGGCGCTCCTGCGAAGACTCGTGGGTGATCGCTTCGGCGCTGGTGCCGCTGACTGAGCGCTTGCGCTATCTGGTGGCGATTCGGCCGGGGATCATTTCGCCGACGGTTTCGGCGCGCATGGCCGCGACCCTGGATCGCCTGTCGAATGGCCGCTTGCTGATCAACGTGGTCACCGGCGGCGATCCCGATGAAAACCGAGGCGACGGGATCTTCCTCGATCACAGCGAACGCTACGAAGTCACCGACGAATTTCTGAAGATCTGGCGCCGCGTTCTGCAAGGCGAATCGGTAGATTTCGAAGGCAAACACTTGCAGGTACAAAACGCCAAGGCGTTGTATCCGCCAGTGCAAAAACCGTATCCGCCGTTGTACTTCGGCGGTTCTTCGGAAGCTGCCCACGAACTCGCCGCCGAACAAGTTGACGTTTACCTGACCTGGGGCGAACCACCGGCCGCCGTTGCCGAAAAACTCGCCGATGTGCGTGAGCGTGCGGCGCGCAATGGGCGCACGGTGAAGTTCGGGATTCGCTTGCATGTGATTGTTCGCGAAACCGCGGAAGAAGCCTGGAAAGCTGCGGACAAACTGATCGAGCACATCAGCGACGAAACCATTGCGGCGGCGCAGAAGTCGTTTTCGCGGTTTGACTCCGAAGGCCAGCGGCGCATGGCGGCGTTGCATGACGGGCGCCGCGATAATCTGGAAATCTCGCCGAACCTGTGGGCCGGCGTCGGCCTGGTGCGTGGCGGTGCCGGAACCGCATTGGTCGGCGATCCGCAGCAAGTCGCGGCGCGGATCAAGGAGTACGCGGATTTGGGGATCGAGAGTTTTATCTTCTCCGGGTATCCGCACCTTGAAGAAGCCTATCGCTTTGCCGAACTGGTGTTCCCGTTGCTGCCGGAACCCTACGCAAGCCTGGCCGGACGCGGCGTGACCAACCTCACCGGGCCGTTCGGCGAAATGATCGCCAATGACGTACTGCCGAGCAAAGCCACGGCCTGACACTGCCTGACACTGCTCCTGTAGGAGCGAGGCTTGCCCGCGAAGAACGATCACGCGGTGCATCAGAACCACCGCGGCGCCTGCTTCGCGGGCAAGCCTCGCTCCTACAGAAAGCGTCGTCCATATAAGGAATTCCACGCGTGACGGCCAAACCACAAAGCGCCCTGTTATCTCCCCTGCACACCGCTCGCCAATTGGCCGCGGAGTTTGCCCTGACGGCCGTCGAGCGCGACGAACGCGGTGGCACGCCCAAGGCTGAACGTGATGCGTTGCGCCACAGCGGCCTGCTCGCGCTGAGCATTCCCACCCAGTACGACGGCCTCGGCGCCAGTTGGAGTGAAACCCTGAGCGTGGTGCGCGAATTCGCCAAGGTCGACAGTTCAATCGCCCACGTCTTCGGTTTTCATCACCTGATGCTCGCCACCGTGCGCCTGTTCGCCAAACCCGAACAGTGGCAGCCGTGGTTCGAACAGACCGCGCGCAAGAACTGGTTCTGGGGCAACGCCCTGAACCCGTTGGATACGCGCACCGTGGTGAAAAACCTTGGCGGCTGGCGCGAGTTTTCCGGGAAGAAAAGCTTCTGCTCCGGCGCCAGCGATTCGCAGATGCTGATCGCCTCGGCGGTCGATGAAAGCGCTGGCGGCAAGCTGTTGATCGCCGCGATCCCCAGCGGTCGCAGCGGCATCACGCTGCACAACGACTGGAACAACATGGGCCAGCGCCAGACCGACAGCGGCAGCGCCACCTTCGAACGTGTGCGAGTCGAAGAGTCGGAATTGCTCCTCGATCCCGGGCCGTTGAGCACACCGTTCGCCTGCCTGCGGCCGTTGATTGCGCAACTGACCTTCACCCACATGTTCCTCGGCATTGCCGAAGGCGCCTTCGAAGAAGCGCGCCAATACACCCTCACCGAAACCCGGCCCTGGCATAAATCCAGCGCTCGCGATGTGCGCGAGGATCCGTATGTGCTCGGCCATTACGGCGAGTTCTGGGTCGCCCTCGAAGGCGTGCGGTTGCTGGTCGAACGCGCCGCCGACTTGCTCGACAAGGCGTGGGCCAGGGGGGCGAATTTGAGCGCCGAAGAACGCGGGCATCTGGCCACGGCGATTGCCACGGCCAAGGTCGCCGCTACGCGCAACGGTCTGGAATTGTGCAGCCGTTTGTTCGAAGTCACCGGCGCGCGCTCGACCCACGCCTCGCTGCGGCTGGACCGGCACTGGCGCAACCTGCGCACGCAAACCCTGCACGACCCGGTGGATTACAAACTCCATGAACTGGGTGATTGGGCGCTGAACCAGTCCCTGCCGATTCCGACTTTCTATTCCTGACCTTCTCTTCATGGAGCCTGCCATGCAACTGCTGACCCTACCGCCCTCGCCCGCCCTTGCCACGTCGATCCGCGCCACCGCGCAAGTGTTCGAAGACCCGAAATCCCAGGCCTTGCTCGCGCATTTGCAACAAGTTGCGCCGAGTGAAGCCAGCGTGTTGATCATCGGTGAAACCGGCACCGGCAAAGAACTCGTCGCGCGGCATATCCACAACCTCAGCGCCCGGCGCAACCGGCCGTTTGTTGCGGTGAACTGCGGCGCGTTCTCCGAATCGCTGGTCGAAGCGGAATTGTTCGGCCACGAAAAAGGCGCGTTCACCGGCGCCCTGAGTGCCAAGGCCGGTTGGTTCGAAGAGGCGGATGGCGGCACCTTGTTCCTTGATGAAATAGGTGATTTGCCGATGGCGATCCAGGTCAAATTGCTGCGCGTCTTACAGGAGCGCGAAGTGGTGCGGCTGGGCTCGCGCAAGAGCATTCCGATCGACGTGCGCGTCTTGGCCGCGACCAACGTGCAACTGGAAAAAGCCATTAATGCCGGGCATTTTCGCGAAGACCTGTATTACCGCCTCGACGTCGTCAGCCTCGAACTCAGCCCCTTGCGCGATCGCCCCGGCGACATCCTGCCGCTGACCCGGCATTTCATCGAAGCCTACAGCCAGCGCCTGGGCTACGGCAGCATCACCATCAGCAAAGAGGCCGAGCTGAAACTGCGCAGTTACAGTTGGCCGGGCAATATCCGCGAACTGGAAAACGTCATCCACCACACCTTGCTGATTTGCCGCAACGGCGTGATCGAACGCGACGATTTGCGCTTGTCGAACATGCGCATCGAGCGTCAGGACGATCACCACGGCAATGTCGATGATTCGCCGGAAGCGCTGCTCGACCGCGCCTTCCAGAAACTCTTCGAGGAACAGGCCGGCGCGCTCCACGAAAAAGTCGAAGACGCCTTGCTGCGCGCCGCCTACCGCTTCAGCCATTACAACCAGGTGCACACCGCCGCGCTGCTCGGTTTGAGCCGCAACGTCACACGCACGCGTTTGATCAAGATCGGCGAACTGGCGGTGAACAAGCGCCGGCCCACCGAGAATGTGCAGGGCGAGCGCTTGATGCAGTTGTCGATCTGACGGCTGTTTTACAGCACCTGCTTTTTCACAGCACCAGATTGCAGTGCAGCGCGTTGTCGTGGCTGCGCTCCAGGCTGTGCAATACCTGGAATGAACCGAACGTTACGGTTTTTGCCTGGTGCGCGCGAATCAGTTGCCAGAAATCCTGCTCGCCGCTTTCGAAGCGCTGAAACGCCGCTTCCCCGGCCTCCCGCGATTGCCATTGCAGGTAATTGAGCACCCGCCGGCCATCGTCGCTGGCCTGAATGCTCGCACTCAAGAAGCCGCTGAAATCCTGCGCCAGACGCTCGGTCTGCGCCGACAGCGCCGAGACCAGCGCAGGTTGTTGATGAGGCTCGATCTCGAATTCGATCAATTGGGTGAAACTGCGATTTTTCTCTGACATGTGCCTGACTGACGCCTGCATAACTGACGTGCGCATAAAAAGTCCCCACTCACCGGTAAACCGGACCTTGCGATCCGAAGGCCTGCAGGGTAAAACCTCAAGTTAACTAGAGGTCAAGAGGCTTTTTCGCAAATGAGCACTTCGCCAATCAACACTTCGCAGAATCTGCAAAAAGAACTCACCGTTGGCCAGGTTGCCGCGCGCAGCGGCGTGGCCGTGACCGCGCTGCATTTTTATGAAACCAAGGGTTTGATCAAGAGCTATCGCAATCAGGGCAACCAGCGCCGTTATCCGCGCGAAGTGCTGCGCCGGGTTGCGTTGATTAAAGTTGCCCAGCGTTTGGGCATTCCGCTGGCGGAGATTGGCGAGGCGCTGAAAGCGTTGCCGGACAACCGCGCACCGACGGCGGCTGACTGGAAAGTGTTGTCGGCGCAATGGAGTCGCGAACTGGATGAGCGAATTGCGCAATTGACCTTGTTGCGCGACCGGCTGAACGGCTGCATCGGCTGCGGCTGTCTGTCGATGGAAGCGTGCCCGTTGCGCAACTTCGCCGATGTGCTCGGGGAGCAAGGCCCAGGGGCGCATTTGATCTCTGGCGCTCACTAATCCCCTGTAGGAGCGAGGCTTGCCCGCGAAGGCGCCCGAAGTGCGATCAAGGCCCGTTGAGCAATCCGGACAACTCGCCGTCCGTGGGCCTGCATTTATATGTCAACGATGTCGACAAATCCTTTCAACAGGCGATTGCCGCCGGTGGCACCGTGGTGTCCGAGGTCAAGGATCAGTTTTACGGCGACCGCTCGGGCACGTTGAAAGACCCGTATGGGCAACTGTGGATTCTCGCCACGCATAAGGAGGATTTGACTCAGGAACAGATTGAGCAGCGGGCCAGGGAGATGTTTCAGCAGGGTTGAGATGTTCGAGATGTTCGAGATGTTTAGTGCCTGATCGGGCCTCTTCGCGGGCAAGCCTCGCTCCTACGGGAACGGTTGCGCACACAAAATGTGTGTTCAACACCAACCCCTGTGGCAGCGAGCTTGCTCGCGATAGCGTCCTCACCTTCACCGCAAACGCCCCCACCTATCGCCTCCGCAAGCCAGCCCCCCCCAACAAAACCCTCCGAAAACGGAAACGCGAAACATTTGCTTTCATATCCGCATCAGGATTTCCGTTGCTCATGCGTCTTATATAGATGCAGTCTGCCCGCGTAGGCAAAAGCCACGGCCGGACTTTTCCGGGTTCACCACGCTGCGAAGCCCGCAGTAGAGACCCCTTCATCGAACCAAGACCTCCAAAAATGTCGAAGAAATCCCGCTCCAAAATCTGGTTTCTGGTGCACAGCTGGCTGGCACTGCCGATCTGGTTTTTTGTGTTGATCGTTTGTGTGACCGGCACTCTCGCCGTCGTCAGCCAGGAAATCGTCTGGCTGGCCAGCCCGCAAATGCGCGCCAGCCAACCTTCGGACGATGCGCCGCTGCTCAGTTATGACCAAGTCCTTGCCGCCATCAAGCAAGCCGAACCGCAGCTTCTGGTCGAATCGATCAACCGTCCCGATGAATCGCACTTCGCCCTCGATGTCGACGTCGCCTATCCCGACGGGCGCACGGTGACGGTTTACGTCAACCCGTACACCGGGGTCATCCAGGGCGCCGCGCCGGAATTCAATTTCAGGGCGTTCACCCGCGCCTTGCATGGTTGGTGGCTGGTGCCATTTACCAACGGTTTCAGTTGGGGCTGGTACCTGGTGTCGTTCCTCGGCTTGCCGCTGCTGGTTTCGCTGATTACCGGGCTGGTGGTCTACAAGAAATTCTGGAAGGGTTTTTTCAGGCCGACCCTGCGCTTTCGTCACGGCGCGCGGATTTTCTGGGGCGACTTTCACCGCCTCAGCGGGATCT
Source organism: Pseudomonas prosekii (assembly GCF_900105155.1). Classification (NCBI taxonomy): domain Bacteria; kingdom Pseudomonadati; phylum Pseudomonadota; class Gammaproteobacteria; order Pseudomonadales; family Pseudomonadaceae; genus Pseudomonas; species Pseudomonas prosekii. The sequence goes on along the minus strand of NZ_LT629762.1, from coordinate 4,975,597 downwards.
GGTCGATCTGGTTTATCGCGGTCATGTCGATCACCGGCACCTGGTTCCTGATTCAAGCGTTGCTGTTCGATAACCAGATTTCCATTTCCAGCGCCCCGGTGATTCCGGCGATGTCCCGCGAAGCCGTGCCGATCTCGGCAGATGGCACGCCGCCACCGCGCATCGACCTGGACCGCGCCATTGCCATCGCCCAGGAAAAAATCCCCGGACTGGAAGCCAGCTCGGTCAGCCTGCCAAGCAATGGCTACAGCCACCTCGACATCTCCGGACGTGGCTGGTATCCGCTGATGTTCCAGAGCGCGACGATCAACCCGTTCAACGGTGAAATCGCTGCTTCGCGACTGTTGTCGGACCGCAACGCGCTGGAGTTCGTCACCGAATCCATGCGGCCACTGCACACCGGCGATTTCGGTGGTTTGTGGGTCAAGCTGATCTGGTTCTTCTTCGGCCTGTTGCTGAGCATGATGGTCCTCAGTGGCTTGCTGATCTGGACCAAACGCACCGCTTTGGCCACCGCCAACGCGCTCAAGCGCAGCCATAAAAAAACCCGCATTGCCACTGCGCAAGTCAATCGTGAAACCTCGGAGGCCAGCCTGTGAGCAAAGTCATCGCCGCCCCGCAACGCTCGCGCCTGAGCGTGATGTGGCACAAATGGCGTTTCCACCTGAACATTCTGTTGCTGCTGATCCCGCTGGGTTTCATGCCGAAATATTTCGCCGATGCGGCGCTGTTTCGCGGCGACGCCGGCCTCGGCGAGCACGAAATCGGCGAGATCAAAGTCGGTCCGTGGAGCATGCGCCTCGCCGAATTGCGCGATGAGGCGCCGCGCCCGGATGGTCCGGCCGGCTACTTGAAAAGCTTTAATGCGGCGCTGTGCAGCAGTTGTGTCGAACAGGTCAAGGCAACTTACCTGCGTATCGGCAAGCCACGCAGCCTGCGCGCCGCCGGGGTGATTTTCTTCGGCACGCCGTACCGCATGGGCGCTTCGTTGCCGGTGCCGGTCAAAACCAAAGCTGATGCCGAGCTGTGGATCACCATGGAGGGCTGGGACGGTTCGATGCACCAGGCCTCGATCCCACTGAGCCAGGCATCCCCGGCCACCATCGCCTGGCTGAACAAACAAGGAGGCAAACCATGATCAACGTAATCCGCCCACTGCGCACCGCGCTGCTGGTGCTGTGTGCCGGCTTGAGCGCCGGGTTCAGCGCCAGCGCCCTGGCCCACAACCCGATGTGTGAATGCAAGGCGATTGATGCCGAGCAGATCAAATGCACCGGCGGTTTCTCCGACGGCAGCGGCGCACCGGGGGTAACGCTGGACGTGATCGGCTACGACGAAACCATTCTGGTACCGGGCAAGCTCGGCACCGATTCGACGCTGACCTTCAAGAAACCCGGCGCCGAATTCTACGTGTTGTTCGATGCCGGCCCGGGTCACGTGGTCGAGATTGACCAAGCCGACATCGAGGCCCCGTAAGCATGAGCAGCCCCATCCCCCCAAGCAACGCCACCAGCGTTACTCCGACCACTCAAGTCGTGCGCCCCGCCGGCGCCGGGCATGAAACGCTGTATGTGCTGCTGTTGTGCCTGATGATCCTGGCGGTCGCCGGTTCGGTGGTCGCATGGCGCCATGAGTCGCAGGAAGTCAGCAACGTCAGCAGCCATCAACTCGACGCGCGCCGCGATTTAAGCGCGTCCGAGCAAGGCATTTACGCCGATCTGCGGGTGACCCTCGACGAGATTCACCTGTTGCGTCAGGAACAAGCCGCGCTGCCGACCCCCGAAGTGCTGGCCGAGGAAGGTTTCGCGCCGTTTGCCCAGGACGCCAGTTCGGTCAGTCGCGGCAGCCATGCCTGGCAGTTGCTGGAGGCCAAAGCCTATTTCGGCCAGAGCCAGTCGCCCGATGTCGCCGGCTCATTCCTGATGCGCTTGACCGCTGACGATGATGCGCCGGACGTGTGGCTGCATCGCGGCAAATCCCTCGCTGCCCCGAGCGACCTGACTGACGCCGCGCTGGAAAGCGCTGGCTGGCAGCAGATCGTCGCGCAATTCGATGCCGGCGTAACCCGCCAGCACCGGCACTGAACCCTCGCCTTCACCCGAGAGAAGACCGCTTTCCCATGCCTATTTCATCTCTACGTTCATTTTTGCGCCTGACCCTGGTTGGTTTGCTCGCCTGTCTGTTGGCACCGCTGGCCAGCGCCGACGAAGCAAAACGCCTGCGCATCGGCATCACGCTGCACCCTTATTACAGCTACGTGGCGAACATCGTCGGCGACAAGGCTGAAGTGGTGCCGCTGATTCCGGCCGGTTTCAACCCACACGCGTATGAGCCGCGTGCCGAAGACATCAAGCGCATCAGCGGGCTCGACGTGGTGGTGCTCAACGGCGTCGGTCACGATGACTTTGCCGACCGCATGATCGCCGCCAGCGAAACGCCGAACGTCGCAGTGATCGAAGCCAACGAAAACGTACCGCTGCTGGCCGCCACTGGCGTCGCCGCGCGCGGTGCCGGCAAAGTCGTCAACCCGCACACGTTCCTGTCGATCAGCGCCTCGATTGCCCAGGTCAACAACATCGCCCGCGAACTCGGCAAGCTCGACCCGGACAACGCCAAGACCTACACGCAAAACGCCCGCGCCTACGGCAAACGCCTGCGCCAGATGCGCGCCGATGCCCTGGCCAAATTGACTGAAGCGCCGAACGCCGAACTGCGGGTTGCCACGGTCCACGCCGCTTATGACTACCTGCTGCGCGAATTTGGCCTGGAAGTGACCGCCGTGGTCGAACCGGCCCACGGCATCGAGCCGAGCCCGAGCCAGTTGAAAAAAACCATCGACCAACTGCGTGATCTGGACGTCAAAGTGATCTTCTCGGAGATGGATTTCCCCTCCTCGTACGTCGACACCATTCAGCGCGAATCCGGAGTCAAGCTGTACCCGCTGTCGCACATCTCTTACGGCGAATACACCGCCGACAAATACGAAAAAGAGATGACCGGCAACCTCAACACCGTAGTCCGGGCGATTCAGGAGTCGGGCGCATGACGGCAAAAGAAAACATCAGTTCACAACCCCCGACCCTGACTGACACCAAGCCCCCTGCGGCAGCGAGCTTGCTGCCACAGGTGTTGGGACCGACTCTGGATTTCAGCGAAGTCAGCCTGACGCTGGGTCGCACGACGATCCTCGACAACGTGACCTTTCAGGTGCAGCCCGGCAGCGTGCACGCCCTGGTCGGGCCGAATGGCGGCGGCAAAAGTTCGCTGATCAAGACCTTGCTCGGGCAGATGCCGCATCAGGGGCGCTTGAGCCTGCAATGGCCCGGCGCGCCCGGCATCATCGGCTACGTGCCGCAAGCGCTGGAGTTCGATCGCGGCTTGCCGATGACCGTCGACGATTTCATGGCGGCGATGTGTCAGCGCCGCCCGGCGTTCCTCGGTTTGAGCAAACATTACGCAGCGGCCATCGGCGAAGCGCTGGAACGGGTCGGCATGCAGGACAAACGCAAACGGCGCATGGGCGCGCTGTCCGGCGGTGAACGTCAGCGTGTATTGCTCGCGCAAGGGTTGATCCCCGCCCCGCAATTGCTGGTGCTCGACGAACCGATGTCGGCCCTCGACGAAGCCGGCATTCGCGTGTTCGAACGGCTCTTGGGCGACTGGCGCCAGAGCGGCATCACCGTGCTGTGGATCGAGCATGACCTGGAAGCGGTCAAGCGTCTGGCGGACCGGGTAACCGGGCTCAATCGCCACGTGTTGTTCGACGCCACGCCGGAGCAGGCACTGACGCCGGATCGTTTGCTCACCCTGTTTTCAACCCATCCACGGAGCGCTGTCTGATGAGTTATGAAGCCTTTCGTTTGATGGTTCAGGGTTGGGCGTCGTCCGGTTATCTGCCGGAAGCCCTGGCCTACGGCTTTGTCGTCAACGCGCTGCTCGCCGGTCTGCTGATCGGTCCGGTGCTTGGTGGCCTGGGCACGCTGGTGGTGGTCAAGCGCTTCGCGTTTTTCTCCGAAGCGGTCGGTCACGCGGCGCTGACCGGTGTGGCCGTGGGCATTTTGCTCGGCGAACCGTACACCGGGCCTTACGGCAGCCTGTTCGGCTACTGCTTGCTGTTCGGCATCCTGCTCAATTACCTGCGCAACCGCACGGGGCTGGCGCCGGACACCTTGATCGGCGTGTTCCTCTCGGTGTCGCTGGCACTCGGCGCCAGCCTGCTGCTGATTCTCGCGGGCAAGATCAACGTGCACATTCTGGAAAACGTGCTGTTCGGTTCGGTGCTGACGGTGAATGGCAATGACCTGCTGGTGCTGGCCATCGTCGGTTCGCTGGTGATGGCGCTGGCCTTGCCGCTGTACAACCGCATCATGCTCGCCAGTTTCAATCCGCAACTGGCGGCGGTGCGCGGCGTCGCGGTGAAGACCCTGGATTACCTGTTTGTGATTCTGGTGACACTGATCACCGTCGCGGCGGTGAAAGTCATC